>DATGEA010000197.1:0-23234 GCA_035310605.1 Nitrospira sp.
GCCTCGGCGCGATGGGGTTGGGAGAGTGAGAACGCTATCGTTTTCACCATCCCGCTCAATGGATGATGCCTCCGACCACCCAGTGCCGATCGTTGATCACATCGATGAGCAGACGCGTCAAATTCATTCTCGCAAGCTGTGACGTCACTTCATCCTCGGTAAACGCCGCCAGGAGGGAATTGTAGAAATCGCGCCGCAATACTTCCGGCTCATCAGCCGCGTACCGGTCAACGATGGCCTGAGCGACTTCGGGAGACTCCGGCCTGAGGAGATCCATGACCAGGACCGGAGATCCGGGCCTGACGAACTGACGGAGACGATTCCAGAACTGCAACGGGTTCGGAACATGGTGCAGGAGACTGTTCGATACGACGGCATCAGCCTGGTTGGCACCAGCAATGTCCTGGAACCGCTCGCAACGAAACGTCACGCGACCGGACAGACCGGCCGCCGCAACGGCCTGTTCGGCCAACCGGATCATCGGCGCCGACGCATCGATGCCCGTCACGCGGCAGGCGGGTAACGCCCGGGCCAATCGGATCGGAATGTCGCCGGGACCGCAGCCGAGATCGAACAGGTGCCCTTCGGAAAAATCGGGAAAGTATTCACGGAAGCGATCGACAAAACCCTGGTTCTCCTCCTCAAAGTCCGCCTTGGCATAGGCCAGTACTTGTGCTTCTTCCTCCATCAACTCCGGCTCAAGTATTCGGTCCATCGATTTCCCCTCATAGGTTAAGGCTGAGGTCGAGGTGCAGTTTGGGTCACGCTCGACCTCCACCTTAGCCTCAGCCTTAGCCTGCTTCTAACTTGACTTCATCTCCTGGCCGCACGACCCCACCGGCAATCACTTTCGCATAGACCCGGCTCCAGCCCGGGTTCTTTTTCTGGGAAATCCTGGAGAAATCACCGGCGCGAAACCAGCGCGCGTTCCACTCGCAAGGCGCACAATAACTGGTGATCGCCAACCGCACCTCCGGACCGATACTCAGTCGTACTCCCGGTCCAAGTTTCTCCCAGTCAAGCCCGGCCAGCGTGAGATTTTCACCAGCAAAGCCGGGATCGATTGAATGTCCCTCATTTTGAAGTCGCTCGATCAGTTCCAGCGAAAACAGGCAGACCGCGCGATCCGCTCCGCCGTGCACCTTGAGATTGCGCTGGCGATCGCCGGCCACTCCCTCTTCCGTTACTTTGGCTTCCGGCACCGGCTGCTTCGGGAGCCCGCCGTCTGAGACATTGACTTGATGCACGTGCGGATACGGCGGCCGGCCTGATTCGAGCATGGTCACGCGCCCTCGCAGGATTGAGCAGGAGCGAACTCCATGGCAAGCCATCCGTCCAGTTCCCGCTGCCGCTCGGGATAAAGATTTACCCCCGAAAAGGCTTCGACGATTTCCTGGCGCTGATCGGTCAGAAGTCCGGACACGAGCAACCTGCCTCCCGTGCAGGCAGCCAGTGTCTCGGCCAGCTGCAACAACGTCTGACGATCGAGATTCGCCAGGACGAGATCAAAGGCCCGGCTGCCGCTGAGCGTGCCACATTGGAGCATCAGCTCGTCGCCAAAGCGGTTCTCTCTCGCATACTCCTGCGCACAGTCGATGGCGACCGGATCGTTATCGATGCCCACGGCCCGTGACGCGCCGAGTCGAAGCACCACCATCGCCAGAAGGCCGCTGCCGGTCCCGACGTCCAAGACGGACTCACCGCCGCGCACGATCTCTTCAAGACACTCCAGCATCATCC
This sequence comes from Nitrospira sp., assembly GCA_035310605.1. Taxonomy (GTDB): domain Bacteria; phylum Nitrospirota; class Nitrospiria; order Nitrospirales; family Nitrospiraceae; genus Nitrospira_C. The sequence goes on from DATGEA010000197.1 coordinate 1,741, forward strand.
GCGTCGTCGCATGGTGGCCGGTACCGAACGCCTGTTTGGGATCGAGGATGATTTCGATCTGATCCGGCCGAACAGCTACGGATTCCCACGTCGGCCTGATCACAATCCGTTTCCCGATCCATAAAGGCTTCACCGACTGCGCCCATTGTCTGTTCCAATCCTGATTCGGAAGAGACTGCACCAGAATCTCCGGCGCCGCCTGTCCGGTTTCCTCCATGTGCCGAAGAATCTGCTGCAATCGCACAAGGTGGTCCGGAGACCAACCGTGGCTCGGCCAATAGAGATGAATCGTTTCCCCGTCCTGCCACGCCCCCTGTACAGAAGGATCGTCGAGCTGCCCCAGGACCTCCCCTGCATCGAGGCTGGATGTAATCTGAACATCTATCCAGTCAGAAGACATGTTTCTTACCTGTAAAATGCCGCAGGCTGTTTAATAAACTTGTCCGGCAAGGCCGCTGCAGCGAAGAGGCGAAGCACACTTTTCTCGTCCGTTGAGCTTCTAAGCGTAGCGAAAACGAAGCTGGCGAGGTTTTTCAACAGCCTGCCAGACGTTGACGGCATCTGCCGCTTCCAGTAAGGTCCCTAAAAAATGGCGGCCACTTCTCGCGCGGCACAGCTCCAGCGCCTCATCGTAAGGCTCGAACGTCTCATCGCTCGCGGCACGGGCGTCAGCTCCCGGCTCACCCGATGGCGGCTGGCCATCTTCGTCGCCGGCCTCCTCTGCACGATTGCACTGTTCAGATCCGGGCGGTACAGCACCGGAAATCTGGTCGTAGCCGGCTTCGTCACGCTGTTTCTCGTCGTCGCGGCGTATCATAACAGGCTCGAACAACGGATTCACCGGCTGCGGCTCTGGAAACAGATCAAGTCCGTTCACCTGGCACGCGTGCAACTCGACTGGGCCAGGATTCCCCCACGACCGGCGGACCTGCCGACTGCACACCTCTATGCGCAGGACCTCGATCTGACCGGACCGCACTCGTTGCTGCATCTGGTCGACAGCACGGTCTCGGACCATGGGAGGGCTCGTCTGACCTCCTGGCTGCTCGCCCAGCCACCAGCCCCGCTGGAGTGGGAGACACGCCAGCGCCTCGTCAGGGAGTTGACCCGGCGCGGACTCTTTCGTGACCGCCTGGTGCTCGCAGCCCACCTCGCGGGCGAACAGGAAATCAACGGCCGACGCCTCGCCGCAGTGCTGGAACATTCGATCGAATTTCCCAGGCTGAATGCGGTGCTCGCCGTGCAGGGTTTCCTGGCGTTGTCCACGATCATCCTCGGCACCGGGACACTCCTCGGGTGGCTCCCGGGCTACTGGATGTTTTCGTTCGCGGCCTATGCGCTCATCTATCTCCAGACGGACCAGGGAGAAGAGCTGCTCGAACATGCGGTCGGTCTGCACCATGAGATGGAGCGGTTCGGAACGGTACTCGGCCATCTCGAACGCCACGCAAGGCAGAAAGGCTCGGCCCTCGCCTCGGCCTGCGCCCCGCTCCTCGCACTGGGTGCAAGGCCCTCGACCCATGTTGCCTGGGCTGCACGAGTCCTTCATGCCGTCAGCATCAAAGCCCATCCGCTCGTTCATCTTGCGATCAATGCCCTCTGTCCCTGGGATCTGTGGTTCACGAGGCGGCTTCAGCGGATTCAGCGGGACATCCGGCAGCATCTCCCGACATGGCTCGATCGCCTGGCGGAAGTCGAAGCCGCCTCCGCGCTCGCGACATTCGCCTCTCTCCACCCCGGTTACGTCTGGCCGATTCCCACAAGCGCGATCGGCTTGAACGCAACCCAACTGGGCCATCCGCTCATAGCATCCCGGAACCGCGTCAGCAATGACCTCGCCCTGTTCGGACTGGGAACGATCCGCCTGATCACCGGCTCGAACATGTCCGGCAAGAGCACCTTCCTCCGGACCATCGGCATCAATCTCTGCCTGGCCCAGGCCGGAGCACCGGTCTGTGCCGCCAGCTTCAAATGGAGCTGGGGCCGCCCGGCTTGCTGCATCCGAGTGAGCGACTCACTCGACGCCGGCCTCTCCTTCTTCTACGCCGAAGTGAAACGGCTCAAGACGATCCTCGATGCGACGGAAGATCGCACGGCGCCGCCGGTCTTATTCTTGGTCGACGAGATCTTCAAGGGAACGAACAATCGCGAGCGTCTCATCGGCAGCCGGGCATACATCAAGGCTCTCTCAGGCGGAAACGGGTTCGGATTGGTCAGCACCCATGATCTGGAGCTGACCGACCTGGAGAAGGAAATCCCGTCGCTTGCCAACGAACATTTTCAGGAAACCGTCGCCGCCGGAGCTCTCAAGTTCGACTACAAACTGCGTTCCGGTCCCTGTCCGACGACCAACGCGCTGCGAATTATGGAATTGGAAGGGTTACCGGTGCCTCATCATGAAGGCCGGGGGCAGATGTAATCGGTGGTTATCGGTCCTCCAGCAGCGCGGCACCACGGTAGAGCAGCGTCATCCCGGCCATCTGGACTACATGATATAGATCGTTGTGATTGAAGGAGGGATGCAGGGCGATTCCGCTCTGCTGCAGGAGGGCCGCAAGAAACGTCACCAATACGCCTGCGATGATCCAGCCGGCCGCCCGCGCCTTCCTGATCAGGCCGCAGTAGACCTGGACAAGGAGGATGATGGCGAACGTGGCTCCATAGTTGTAGATCACGTAACGGAAGTCGTTGTGCGTGGTCATCCAGACGACATAGCCTGCAAACTGGAGGCAGGGCATCGCCATCCACCAACAACGGAACGGCGATTCCACTGTCGCCGCCAACGTGCCCAGGAAGAATGAACAGGCGGCCAGGCCAACGGCGAAGGCGGTTCCTTTCCACAAGGCTGACAGAACCGGCTCACCCAACATCGGCGACCAACCGTGAACGGTGCCTCCGGCAAAGGAGGCCGCTGCCAAGGCCCCCATCCCCCCGGCCCAGCACCTCACGCTGGATCGCATCGGAGCCTGTCCCGCTGCCCAGAGGCGCCGCCCGAACAGGGCACAAAGCGCACCCAGCCCGTAATCCGACAGCATCGTGGCCGGTTCTGTGAACATGATCGGCATCGAATGGATCAGCGATGGGAGAGTTGCGCCCGATGGTACCGTCCGAACGCAATGATGAACGAGGCCAGCACCCAATGGAACAAGATTGGAATGGTCCCGCCGAACCAGCGGGCCTCCGGATGAAGCGACATGCGAAGAAGGTAGCGCAGGATCATGGCTGCGAAATACACATAGCCGAAGACGAGCACGCTGCGGCCGAATGCCGGGCGCGGTTGAACGAAGAATCCGTCACCCCGTGTGAAATCAAGACAGACCTTCCCGTAGAGGGCGATGATGAGGAATTGGGACGGCAAGAGATACGGATAGGGCATCAACCCCGAATACCAGGCTTCCATCGGGGGCAACCATGAAACCCCGACGAACGCCACCAGCATTTGACCGAATACGCGCAGACAGAATGCCGCAAGAAGCAGCCAAAGCCAAGGGGCAAGCGATTGAGGCCTGGAGGTCACACCGTATCCTCGAACATGGTCCGGTAATGCCGATACCAATCGCTCTGAAACCGCTCGCCTGGGTCGAATCGACGCTTGAGCTTCAGAAATTCAGGCAACTGCGGATAGCAGGACTCGACCTGCTCGCGGCTGGCCCACTTGTGGTAGGTCAGAAAATAACTGCCGCCCCGTTTCCTGGCCAGGTCGATCAAACGGCGGAACGCGTCCGCAGCCTGCTGAATTCCCTGCGGCGTATGAGACACGTGCAGATTCAGGACGGTACAGGCCCATGGCTGCTTCGCCCAGGCGAGAAACGTCTCGTCGTCCCGCTCGATCAGGCGGATCGTCCCGTAGATCACCTCCACCATGTGCGTCCGAAAATCTTCCCGCATGTCTTCGAAGAACGCAGCCAGTTCGGACCGGGGAACGTAGAGCTCTGAAATCATTTCCGACCCGCCCGGCGTCGCCCCCAGCTTCCGGTCCAGCCCCTTGTGATAGGCATCGGGGTAAAAACTCATCTGATGCGTGTCCGACCAATACAGTTGCCCGTCTGTCGCGCGATATTCGTTCGCGTACACGTCGAACGCCTTGGTCTTGTCCGCATGGGCCAGATAGAGCAGCCGCAGCCATTGTTCTTCGGCAATTTCCCGCTGGCTGTCCGGAATCGGGGTCCCGGGATCGACGGGACGGTAACAGGAGAAAATGCCGCGCCGCAAAAAATCATCCGACGCAGGATCGATCGCGAACTGACAATCGCCGAAAAGAAACCCGTCCTGAATCCGCTGCTCGAACCGCGTCATCACATCATCGATCCTGACGAGCTCCACGACACGCTGAAGTTTCTGTCGCGGCATTAATCGGAGCGTCGCCGACGACACGACGCCGAACAATCCATAGCCTCCGACGGCCAGCTTGAAGAGCTCCGCATTCTGCGAACGGCTGCAGGTGACGACCTGTCCTTCCGCCGTCACCAGCTTGAACGATTCGATATCCCCGACAAAGGGCTTGAGCCTCAGCCCGCGTCCGTGAATGTTGGCCGAGAGCGCGCCGCCGATGCTGAGTCGATCCGCGCCGGTTTGTTTCTGAACGATGCCCCACTGTCTTGCGGCACCCTCTTGCATCGCCAGGGTACCCTGGATCAATTCCGGCCATTGCATGCCGGCCTCCACCTCGATCAATCCTGAACCGGAATCGAAATTCAGCACCCGGTTGAACGATCTCGTATCCACGTGCAGTGTGTCCGTGCCGAACTGCTGGGCACCCATCGCATGACGGCCTCCGGCAACAGAGATGTTTCGTCCTGCGCGCTTCGCACGCTCGACAAGCCACTGCATATCCTGGACCGACTTGACCGGAACTACCTCATACACCGACGTGGGATTGAGGCCGGAATGGACATCGTTCAGGGTGGTGCCAAAGGGGCGCGGTTCACTCCAGGAACAACCCCAGGGGAATAACGCCGCCACACCGGTCAGTTTCAAGAATTGTCTTCGAGTGATCATCTTGAGCTCTCACCATTCCCTATGTCAGCCTCATGACCCGAAGCCTTACCCAGGTGCCAACCTATCAACTCCCTCTTGTTTGTCAACTCAACGCCTTCTTCGTTTCCTTTGATCTTTCACCCCCGTTTCAGCATATTAGGGACACAACGAGCGCCACGGTAACCCTTTCTCATGGCTAAGACGGCATCTCATCCTCTCCGCGGCTTGTTGATCGCCCAATTCTTCGGCGCATTCAACGACAACGCCTGGAAACTGATGGTCGCCCTGCTGGCCATCCGGCAACTGGCTTCCACGATCGCTCCCGGCCCTGAGCTCGAGACCGCCTCGCAGACCCAAACGACGTTGGCATTTGTGATCTTCACACTTCCGCTCGCGCTGGTCTCCATTTTCGCCGGCGTCCTGGCCGATCGGGTCAGCAAACGCACGGTTATTATCATGATGAAATCGGTGGAAGTGCTCTTAATGAGCGCGGCCACCGCCGCCCTCTGGATCAATCCGGCCGGCGGGATCCTGCCGCTGATCGTGCTGGGCGGCATGGGCGTGCACAGTGCACTCTTTAGTCCGGCCAAGTATGGAATTCTTGCAGAGTTGCTCCCGCACGAACGGCTGGCCGCCGGCAACGGACAGCTCGAGATGTGGACCTTTCTCGCCATCCTCACCGGCACCGCAGCGCCGGGCGTTCTGCTGTCTCTGACCGGAGAATCGACCTGGCCGGCACCGTTGCTGCTGGCGGGACTCTCGCTCATCGGCTTGGCCGCAGCCTGGACGATTCCCATGGTGCCGCCGGCACGGGCCGAAGGCGGCCTACTCAACACGCTTCATGGAGCCTGGTCGGCATTGGCTGCGGATCGCATGCTCCGGCTCGCCATCACCGGCGCCGTCTTCTTCTGGACGATCGCCAGCCTCTTCGCGCAAAACATTCTGGTCTATGCAAAGGCGGTCCTGGGCGTATCGGACTGGCAGTCGGGTCTGCCGTTGATGATGCTGTCGATCGGGATTGGAATCGGAGCCAAACTGGTGGGGCGACTGTCTCAATCCCGCGTGGAATACGGACTGATCCCGCTGGGCGCGATCGGCGTGGCCGTGATCTTGTCGTCGCTCGGCATCTTTGCGCCGCGACTGGGTTTCACCCTGGCCCTCATGGGTATCCTGGGTATCGCAAGCGCGCTGATCTTCGTCCCGCTGAACGCCCTGATCCAGTGGCGTGCCCCGGCCGATCGCCGCGGATCGGTCATCGCGTTCGAAAATACCTGCGTGTTCACCGGCATTCTTCTCGGATCGCTCGGAGCCGGCGCGCTGGCAACCGTCGGAGTATCGACGATCGGGATTTTTCTCGCCACGGCCCTGTTCACCGTGACCGGCACGGCATGGGCGCTCTGGCTTCTGCCGGAAGCCCTGCTGCGCGTCATCCTGGTGATCCTGACCAACAGCCTCTATCGGTTGCGGATTGTCGGACACGAGCATGTGCCGACGAATGGGGGTGCGCTGCTGGTCCCCAACCATGTATCCTTCATCGATGGGTTCCTGCTGATCGCCTGCCTCGACCGGCCCATCCGGTTTGTCGTCGACGCCCAGTACGCCGATCAGCCGCTCCTGAAACCCTTCATGAAGATGCTCGGGGTGATCCCGATCTCTTCGCATGGCGGCCTCCGCGTCATCCTGCGCGCGCTCCGGGAGGCCGGAGCCGCGCTCGACAACGGCGAGCTCGTCTGCATCTTTCCGGAAGGCCAAATCACGCGCACCGGCACGTTGCTGCCGTTCCGCCGGGGATTCGAGCGCATCACCAAGGGTCGAAGCGCCCCGATTGTTCCCGTTCATCTGGACCGCATCTGGGGCAGCGTGTTCAGCTTCGACGGCGGCAGATTTCTGACCAAACTCCCCGAGCAAATCCCCTATCCCGTAACGGTCTCGTTCGGCAATCCGTTTCCGCCGGATACTCCCGCGCACCGGCTTCGCGATGCAATCCGCTCGCTCGGCGAGGCGGCGTGGAACCTCCGGAAGTCCGATCGCCGTCCACTGCACCGTGTGTTCATCCATGCGATGCGGAGGCATCCATTCCGCTTTGCGATGGCCGACCAGAGTCGCCCGCATGTGTCGTCGCTCCAGGCCCTGATCGGATCGATCGTCCTCGCCAGAGCGCTTCGGCCCTTCTGGGAAAGCCAGCGTCACGTCGGCCTGCTCCTTCCGCCGACGGTGGCCGGGGCCCTGGTGAATGTCGCTGCACCCTTGTGCGGAAAGACCAGCGTGAATCTGAACTACACGGTCGGTAAGACCGGCCTCGAAGCCGCCGTGCGCCTCGCAGACCTTCGCACCATTGTGACCAGCCGGATGTTTGTCGAGAAGGCGAAACTCGAGTTGCCGGAGGGGCCCACGATCATCTGGGTCGAGGACGTCGCAAGGACCATCGGCACCGGGCAGAAGCTCATCGCGAGTCTGCTTGCCCTGTGCGCTCCCGCGCGCGTCATCGAGCTGGCCTGCGGACAGAAAACCCCGTTGACGATGGATGACCTGGCCACCATCATCTTCAGCAGCGGCAGCACCGGCGAACCCAAAGGCGTGATGCTGTCTCATTTCAGCGTCGATGCCAACGCACAGGCAGCCAGCCAGGTCCTGCATCTCTACCGGAACGAACGGGTCCTCGGAATTCTTCCGTTCTTCCACTCATTCGGCTATCTCGTATTCTGGTTCATCATGTTCAACAACGCCGGTCTGGTATTGCATCCCTCGCCGCTGGACGTCGCTGCCATCGGTGAACTCGTGCGTCGCTATCGCGTGACCTTTCTCGTCACCACGCCGACGTTTCTTCAGCTCTACCAGCGCCGCTGTACCCCGGAACAGTTCAGCTCGATACGGGTGGTCATCACTGGCGCCGAAAAACTTCCGGCCCGTCTGGCCCAGGCCTTTGAAGATCAATTCGGCATTGAACCGATCGAAGGGTACGGGGTCACCGAGTGCGCCCCCGTCATCGCGGTCAATTGTCCGGACTACCGGGCAGCCGGGTACTACCAGCCGGCTTCACGGCGCGGATCCGTCGGCCAACCGCTTCCCGGTGTCTCGGTGCAGATCGTCGATCCAGACAGTTTCGAGCCGCTGCCTCCCGGCACTCCCGGCATGCTGCTGGTCCGGGGACCGAACGTAATGAACGGCTACTTGGGACGTGAGGACCTGACGGCCAAGGCCATGCGCGACGGCTGGTACATTACCGGTGACATCGCGATACTGGACGACGACGGTTTCCTGACCATCACGGACCGGCTCTCGCGCTTCTCCAAGATCGGCGGGGAAATGGTTCCCCACGGTAAAGTCGAAGAGGCCCTGCATCTCGCGGCGGGGCTCGACACACAAGCGTTCGCCGTGACCGGCATCCCCGACGAGCGCAAAGGCGAACAGTTGGCCGTGCTGCACATCCTTGAAGAATCCAGAATTCCCGAGATCCTTGGCAAGCTCGCCGCCAACGGCCTTCCCAACCTCTTCATCCCCGCCCGCGGGAACTTCGTCAAAGTCGAAGCCCTCCCGGTGTTGGGAACCGGGAAGATGGACTTGCGCAGCCTCAAACGGATCGCGATAGAACGGCTCGCGCGGCAGTCTTGACCGCCGAGCGCACAGTTCTGAGTTCTGAGTTATTTGAAAGCTGATGGCTGAGCGCCAATGGCTCCCCCAACTTGACGATTGACCAATGACGTTTGACGCATGACGTTCGGCAAAACTTTGATCGATTGCCATGTGCACCTTGCCGCCTTGCCGGACGGGAACAACGGCTGCTACATCTCGCCGAAGCTGCTCAAGAGCCCGCTGTTCCGTTTCCTGCTGTGGAAACACGAACTCTCGCCGGCACACCCGCGCGAAGCCAACCGGACATATCTTGACCATCTCGTCACCGAGCTGCGGGCATCACGCTATGTTCAAAAGGCCGTGCTCCTCGGCATGGACGGATTCTACGACCAGACCGGCCTGCTCAACCGGCAGCACACGGAGTTCCTCATCAGCAACGACTACGTGCTGAAGACCGTGCAGGCCCATCCCGACCTGTTTCTTGCCGGCCCGTCGGTCAACCCTCAGCGGGAGGATGCGGTGGATGAAGTCCATCGCTGCGCCGATGCCGGAGCCGTCCTGATCAAGGTCCTGCCCAATGCCCAGCACTTCAACCCGGCCGATCTCAAGTACAAGCCGTTCTATCGGGCCCTGGCCGAGCGCAAGCTCCCCTTTCTCAGCCACGTCGGCTTTGAGTTCAGTCTGATCGGGAAGGATCAGTCTGTCGGCGATCCAGACCGGCTGCGCACCGCCCTGGACGAAGGGGTGACCGTCATCGCGGCTCACGCCTGCAGTTACGGCCTCATGCTCTACGAAAAGTTCATCCCGACCCTGCACGATTTTGCGAGGCGTTACCCCAATTTTTATGCCGACGTCTCCGCGCTCACGCTGCCGAATCGTTTGAGAATGCTGCTGCATCTCCGGCGTCACCCGGAACTGCAGAACCGTCTACTCTTCGGAACCGACTATCCGCTGTCGGTATTTCATCTGGCAGCCTGGGGGCGAGTGGGACTCGGTTCTCTCCGCGACATGATCCGTACCAAAAACCGGTTCGACCGGCAGGTGGCGGTCTGTCGAGGGTTGGGGCTGGGATTCCGGTCGTTCGGCGACATCGTTCTGCCCCAACAGACGTGACGGTGAGCATCGCGCGTGGAACACGATGAGATTCTCACCAGCTTCTGCGAAAGGATTCTGGAATACGCGACATTACGGGTATCGGGAGACCATGCCGAGGATCTCGTTCAAGACGTCCCCGCCGCCCTGCACGACAAGTACTCGCATGTGACGAAACTGACCGACCTGGTTTCTCTGGCCTTTCAGGTCTTGCGCATCTTAGATGCCGGACTCCCATCGCAAGTTTCTTCGCGGACCCATTCGCCCTTATGGCCGTCTTTCTGGAATCCCCTGCGGATCTCTTGCGGGATTGAAGAGGCCGTTCTGTCTGTCCGTCAGGACGGCCTCTCGATCAGCTCACTGCCGTGCATCCTGCCAAAGAGAGCCCAGTCGAACTGTTTGGATGCGACTGCATGGAGCGGGATGGTTTCGATCGCGCCTCGCTCACGGTATCCCAGCATGCATCCCACGACTTCCTCCGGACATTCAACCAAGCGGTGAACGGTCTCATAGGCCAAATGCTGGGCAATCGCTTTGTCTTCCGGCGTCGGAGGAGCGCCCCGTAAGGTATGTCCGAGAATGGTGGCTTTAGTCGCCAGGGTCAATGGATACTGGCCGGCCCGCGCGTGACGTTGTGGCCATTCCCCGATCACGCCGGCCACGTAATCGACCAGGCCATGCACACCTCCCTCCCGGTGATGTCGATGAGGGGTTCGTTCTGCTACGACAAACAAATGGCTTTTGTTCGGGACTCCCAACGTTCGTTTCAGCGTTCCAAGAATGATCTCATCGATATAGGCATCGGGGTCCGGATGCTCATTGACCAGTAACCCTTCGGCCCTCGCCTGATAGGCGCAGGCCAGGGCAAGATGCCCTGATCCCGCGCCCATGACTTCAACGAAGAAGACGCTTCCCATGGCGGCGCTCGTGGCCTTGAGGGACTCGATCGACTTATCCGCCAGGGCAACGGCCGAATGGTAGCCGAGGGAGGTCGTGCCCTCGATATTGTTGTCGATGCTCCCGGGAATGCCCGCGACCTGGACACCGAACCCTTCATAGAGAGCCCGCGCGCCTCGAAGGCTGCCGTCACCTCCCAGGACGACCAATGCTGCGTCTTTCAGGAAGGGCGCGAGGTGCCGGATCGCCGCCTGCTGAACCTGTTCCTCCTTAAAATCCTCAAAGCGGCTGCTGCCGATGGGGCTGCTCGCATGGCTGCTCATGCCGCGCGTATCCTCTTCGGTCACCGTTTCGATCCAGTTGTTCGCGAGACCGAGAAATCCGTGCCGGACGAAGTGGACGTCCAGGCCGAATCGGTTGCCTTCCACGCGCAACTCTTTCAGAGCGGCGCCGGCGCCGGCGAAGTCCCCTCCCGAGACCAACGCGACGATCCGTTTGATCTGTCGAGGTTTCAGCGTCACCCGGTCCTTCCGTATCCGTTCAACCGATGTCCACGAATCCCGCGAGATCCTCTCCAGCTCCGATAGGCCGACCGCCGTGGAATAGCCCGACAAACGACCTTTTTCGAACGCCAGGAGGACCACATTGTCCTGGCTCTCTTTGTAGTCGCTGAATTCGGTGAAGGCTTCGTGAAACGGGCGCGGGTCCAGATAGATCATGAGAGCCCGCAGCGTGGAACTGTGCGTATACAGGCAGGACACCTTGCCCGGATTGGCTTCGCCCAGCTTGTGAAGCCCGTCGATTACGTCGACGTAGAGATCGAAAAATGAATTGCCGCCGGGATAACAATACAGCGGATCTTTAATCAGCCGTTTGGCGAGGGGCACGTCCACTCCCAACGCCTTAGCCAGTTCCCCGGCCTCAACGGTTTTCTCCACCCCCGTAAGCCAGCCAAAATCCGACGATTCCAGTGCGGGCTCCCACACAGGTTCGGGAGGAGCCATCTGTCCTTGGACAAGGGCGGCGACCACGCGTTGGTAGAGTTGCCTGGTGTTGGGGCTGTGGGTGATGAAGTGAAGGAACGTGCGGGGATCCAGATAGTTCGAGAGGTGGAGAAAGTCGAGTTGTTGCCCCACCACCCCGACCATCCTGGCCAGTGCGGTCCCGACTGCGTCGGCCCTCGGCACGCCCCGTTCCTGATCCAGCTGATTCAATAACCGGCGCCCGACCCGATGCGTCTTACTCTCCACACGAGAAATGCCATGGCGCATCGTAAAAAACAGGGTGCGGTCGGCCAAATCCCGGGGCAACAACCAGAAGCGCTCGTCACCCAGATCCAGCACGATGCGCCCCTCCGCCAGCTGCGGCGTGAGCTGCGTGCGCGGGACGATCGCCACCGGACGGCGGTGGATCGGCTTCAACACCGATCCGATCGGCGCCCGCAACAAGGGCTGGAGCCTTCCCTCCGCCAGTAGCCTGTTCCACGCAGCAAAAAATACCACCCCATCACCTGCACAGGCTTCGTCGATGACTGCTGTTCTCGCCGCCCGGTACGCGCCGGCTCCCGAAAATCCGCTTTGGGCAGCCTGGACAAACGCCGCAATCTTCTCCATCGCTGCGCGGGATTGTCCGGCCCGGTCGTTCGAAGGCGCCGGAGCGGGCGGTAACAGCACTCCCTCCTGTGACGGACGTCGCGCGAACTGTTCTCCGTAAGCCAGCAGGCCCTCAATCGTCACGAAATCGAGCGGATCTGTGTTAATCTGCATGCTCCCTCTTTGACACCCCGGCGGTTTGCACACCGAATGTCGGTGGCGAGAATGACCGGAGACGGACAAGAGCATCATTGGGTGTCCGTCCCAGGTTGTCAAGAGCCGAGGAACGCTGAATGCGCAAAGCCAAAATCGTCTGCACGATCGGTCCTGCCAGCGATTCGCTGGCCATGCTTGACCGGCTGATCGAAAACGGCATGGATGTCGCCAGGTTGAATTTCTCCCACGGCACCCACGAATCCCACGCCGCTGCCATCAGGGCCATTCGTCAGGCCACGGAGCGTCGGCGCACGGCGGTGGCGATCATCCAGGATCTGCAGGGTCCCAGGATTCGAGTGGGTGAGCTGCCACAGGAGGGGGTCGAGGTGAGGGCCGGTGAGTCGGTTCGCTTCACGACGATGTTGGCTCGATCCGGCGGGCAACTCGGTATGCAGTCTCTCACGCGCTCTCCCGTTCCGGAAATCCCGGTCACCTACCAATACCTCGCGCGCGACCTCCAACCGGGCGCCAGAATTCTGATCAACGACGGACTCATCGAGTTCCTCGCCGATCGGATCACCGGCGGGACCGTCGAATGCACCGTCACGAACGGCGGTACGATCATGTCGCACAAGGGAATCAATCTACCTGATACCCGTGTCAGTGCACCGACTCTCACAGACAAGGATCGAGAGGACATTCGATTCGGAGTCTCGCAGGGCGTCGATTATCTCGCGCTCTCGTTCGTCAGAGGCCCCGGGGATATCAGCCTTGCACGGAAATTCGTCACCGAGTGCGGCGGGAATCAGCCGATCATCGCCAAGATCGAACGGGCTGAAGCGGTGACCGCCCTGGATGCGATCCTGGAGCAGGCGGACGGCGTGATGATCGCCCGTGGCGACCTCGGCGTCGAGATGGGTCCTGAAGCCGTACCGGTTTTACAAAAGCGCATCATCACGGAAGCCAACCGCCGACGGCGGCTCGTAATTACGGCGACGCAGATGCTGGAGTCGATGACGCAGCACCTGCGTCCGACGAGAGCGGAAGCCTCGGACGTCGCCAACGCCGTCTTCGACGGAACCGACGCCGTGATGCTTTCCGCCGAAACAGCCGTCGGGGCGCATCCGATCGAAACGGTCCAGGTCATGGACCGCATCATTTGCGCAGCGGAAGAAGGAACCGAACCGGGCTGGATGCCGAAGGTTGAAATTGAGCGTGGGACAATCTCCTTTCCCGAAGCCATCTGCACCGCGGCCTCGTCGGCAGCCGAATCGATCAACGCAAGCGCGATCGTGGCGTTCAGCGAACTGGGCAGGACGGCCCGCTTGATCTCGAAGCAACGACCTGCGGCGCCGATCATCGCGTTCACCCCGTTCGAACCGACCCGGCGGCAGATGGCTCTCTACTGGGGCGTGCGCCCTTATACGATGGAGCAGATCGAGCAGACCGATGCCCGCGTGGACGAAGCCGAACGCCGGCTCAAGATCGAAGGGCTCGTCAAAACCGGAGAACGGATCGTCATTCTGTCCGGGACGCGAATCGGACAACCGGGCGGCACCAACCTGATCAAACTGCAGGAAGTGGGATAAGACTCTCTCAATCAACCACTCCAATAACGCCAACCGGATTGCAGGAACAAACCAGCGACGTCGTCAATCAAGACCTATCCTCAACTTCTCAGATCGCGATCGATTTCCATGGCCGGCAGCACCACTAGGCCCCCCAAAACAGATTGTCCCCTGACTTTTCATGTCTCGCCCTTCGCCGAATGATGACTTGTGATACCCTGCCTGGTCCAGACCTCTCCGTTCCTGTTATAGTTGTGTCCACAACGTACTGTTTCACTCAACTGAACAGCAAGGAGGAGAACCATGCGACGGATACACATTCAGTTTCCAATCCTCGCCTGTGCCACCGCCGTCCTCTTGATTTCAACCGGCTGCACGCTGAAGGGGACAACCAATGAAATAACCGACACGACATCGAATATCACAGGCACAACCTCGGGGCGCATCTGGTGGAATGAAGATGGGCTGTTGAACCCGGAGCACAAGGCCATCGCCTTCGCGACCTATAACGAAGCGAACCTGGAGCAGGATCTTGCCAGAGGCCAAGGCGAGTATTTGACGTCGTTGGGAACCTTGTTGGGGGTGGAGCATGCAGCTCAGCCTGACTTCCAGGCGGCCGCACAGGAACGATTCACGCGATCGGGACCGGCCGATCAGCAAACGCGCCTGGATCAATTGCGCAGCATCGCTCGATAATCGTATTCAGACCGATGGGTCCGCAGTCTAGTGAGACCGGCGGGCCCACGCGATCGCAGGCTTTGGGAGTTCTGATCGTTCGACAACTTCACGACCCAGAACGGTGCGAGCGACGATGCCATCTTTGAAGATGATGAAATTCGTCGGCACGGCAGGCACACGCGGCCCCGGGAGGATAATCCCGGCAAGATTCAAGGGATCGCAGGCGGAAAGCTTCACTTCTGTTCCACCGGTCGACCCACCGCCCTTTCTGATCGCGCGCAAGGATTCCACCGCCTCCGGCAGAGCGAACTGCTCACCGACGAACCCCGACACGAAGCGGCCGCCGCGCACCTCCCCCTTTAATTCCATACGTCGGTAGGCCACCAGCAGATCGCGCCAGGACAATACCAACGACTCCCGCGCCAGCAGATCGCGGAACACGACGCCATAACGACGGAGCAACTGACGGGCGACGGGCTCTTTTTGAGAGTTCTGAGTGATGCCTTCCGAGTGCTGTGTAGCGGGAACCAACGGCTGGTGGCTGACGCCGTTCCGAAGTAACGACCATCGCCCCGCTGCATGCCTCGGACGCCGGGCCCGTTCACGGCCTTCGGCACGACGGCGGCGCGGATCCATCAAGGCACGGAGATTGTCGAACCCGTCGGCTGTCACCAAGCCGGCGGCAACCAATTCCCAGAGCCCCTCTTCGACTTCCGTCGGCAAGTGGCCCGTCACCCGCACCAGATCGGCAAAGAAGCTTGCGCCTCGTTCGTGTAACGCGCGCCGCAGGTTCTGCGCGACCGCACTCAGGCCGGCAAAGGGTTCCGGCCTCGTGCCGGACGTCTCGTCCTGCAGCGCCTCCAGCAGCCATTCGCTGTCTTCGCGCGGGAACAGGCTGATCGGCGCCAGACTTGTGGGCACGATGCGCCTGCCGCGAGTCGAATCTTCCCCCTGCGCGAGGCGAGGATGCGGAGACAACCGCCCCCAAGTCACCGCCCCGCTTAGGCAGAGTCGATCCAGCAGTTCCGGCTCATACTTGGCCATTCTGACGCGCAATAATTGTGAATCCCAGCTTGACGCCGCGGCTTCGAATCCGGCCAGCTGTTTGATCACTTCAAGCAGGCCGGCTTCTCCATGCTGGCGCGCTCCGGATGCCGCATGCTGCCATTGAAAGAGGAAGCGCATGAATTCGGCCGCCGTCACCGGCTCGACTTCTTTGCGCAGCTTGCCGATTGTCAGACGATGGATGCGGGCGAGCAGGCGCCGATGGCACCACTCTTCCGGAGCAGGCAAGAGGCCAGCGGCACGAGGCAAGTATGAAGGGACTTTTTGCTCGCCTCTAGCCCCTCGCCCCTCGCCCCTTGCCTGGCCATCAGGCCGGAACCGGCCGCGAAGGACTTGGCCCTGGGCTTCGAGTCTGACCATCGCACCGCTCACCTGATCAACCGGAAGCTGAAGACGGGTCGCAAGTTCGTCGGTCGTGGCCGGGCCGATACTTTCCATCCAGCCCTGCACGATGGCATCGAGCGTCGGCTCATCGCCGCTGCCTGCCCATAGCTTCTCAATCCGCTCCCGATACTCTGTCGCCACCCATCCTTTTGCCTCCCGCCCCTCACCCTCCATCTGAATAGAAACGGCACAACCCGACTCAACAAGCGCCGGAAGAAATGCTGCCCAATCGGCAGCCGTTGCTTCCGGAAACCAGACGAGCGTGAGGAGTGCATCGTGCAACTCGTCGGCATCCCGCACTACCGGCCAGGACTCGCGAGTCACTTCTTCGATCGCGGCCGGATCGAGGGCACCGATCTCCCCCGCTAATTCAGTCGGCAGCGTCCGCCGCAACTCCACGGCCCTTGCGCGCCGCTCTTCGAGCGGCGCATCATCGAGAAACGCGTAGGGATTGGCATTCAGGATCTCATGCGAGAACGGTGAAGGCGTCGGCGTTTCGATCGCGACACAACGGACGGCTCCTGACTCGATCCGTCGCAGAAGTTCCTCCAGCCCCTCGATATCCATCGCCTCGGTCAGGCAGTCGCGCATGGTCTCCTGCACCAACGGATGGTCCGGAATCCGGCGCGCGGCCCGTTCGCCTGTCAGATTCTCCTGGCAGGCAATCGCATCCGGAAAGACCGCGGCCAGCAAGTCTTCGGCCTTCATCCGCTGGATCTGCGGGGGAACCTTCTTCCCCTTCGAGAACCGGAGCAGCGCCAGCGAACGCGAGGCATTCCACCGCCAGCGCGTGGCAAACATCGGCGCAAGCAGAACCGCCTGAATCAGCACCTCGCGCACCGAATTCGAATGCAGGTAGCTGAAGACCGAGTCGAGCGGGAAACTGTGCTTCTCCCCGAGCGAGATCACCAGGCCGTTATCCGTCGCCGCCGCCTGCAACTCGAAATCGAACGTCACACAGAAGCGTTTGCGCAGAGCGAGTCCCCATGCCCGGTTGATCCGCCCGCCGAAGGGGGCATGGATCACCAGCTGCATCCCCCCGCTTTCGTCAAAGAACCGCTCGGCGACAATCGTCTCCTGCGTCGGCACAGTTCCGAGAATCGACTTCCCGGCCAGCACATATTCGATCGCCTGTTGCGCCCCACGCTGGTCGAGACTGCATTCTTCGCGAAGCCAGGCTATGGGCGAGAGACCAGAGGCCAACGGCGTTTGAGAAAGATTCTCACGACCACTCGCCTCTTGCCTCGCACCACTAGCCTGCTGTGCAATTTCTCGCCGCAGCGCTGCCACCTCGGACGAAAGTTCGGCAGTGCGCGACGGAGCTTCGCCGCGCCAGAAGGGAATGTTCGGCGGCGCGCCGTGCGCATCCTCCACGCGCACCTTACCCATCTCAACCCCTTTGATGCACCAGGAGGTATTGCCGAGCAACATGATGTCGCCGGCGAGGCTCTCAACGGCGAAGTCTTCGTCGACAGAACCGACGACCGTGCCGTCCGGCTCGGCGACCACGGCATAGTTGGCCGTGTCGGGAATCGCGCCGCCTGACGTGATTGCCGCCAGTCTCGCGCCCCGTCGTCCCTTGAGCCGATGATTGACCCGGTCATGGTACAGATAGGCCAGGCCCCGTCCCCTGTTCGTCGCAATGCCTTCGGCCAGCATCCGGATCACGGCATCGAAGGTGGCCCGTTCCATCTCACGGTAGGGATAGGCGCGACGCACCAGTGCAAAGAGTTCCTGCTCGTCCCATGCTTGCGTGGCGCCTGCCGCCACGACCTGTTGAGCCAGAATGTCCAACGGGGCGGCAGGCACTGTGATCCGGTCCAACTCGCCCGTTTTCATCGCCCGGATCAACGCGGCACATTCGAGCAATTCATCCCGCGTCGTCGCAAACAATCGTCCCTTCGGAATCGCCTTGATCCAGTGGCCCGCGCGCCCGATGCGTTGAAGACAAGTGGCAATCGCACGCGGCGAGCCGATCTGGCAGACGAGATCGACCGTCCCGATATCGATGCCGAGTTCAAGCGAAGCCGTGGCCACCACCACACGCGTTTTGCCGGTTTTCAAGCGCTCTTCGGCCGAGAGTCGAATCTGTCGCGACAGACTGCCGTGATGCGCCGCAACCACATCGGGGCCCAAGTCATGTAGCCGTTCCTCCAAATGGTGCGACACCCGCTCGGCGAGCCGGCGCGTATTGACGAAGACGAGCGTCGTGCGGTGTTCGCGGACCAATGCCGCGACACGGTCATAGATATCGGACCAGATCGCACTCGTCGCGACGGCGCTCAGTTCGTCCTTCGGGACCTCCACGGCCACATCCATCCGCCGTTTGTGGCCCACGTCGATGATCTGACAAGGACTCGCTTGGCGTGAAGCGTCAGGCGCAAGGGCGGTAAACAGGGACGTTTGAGCCGGCTGTCGATCCCCGACCAGGAATCGGGCGACGAGCTCGATGGGCCGCTGGGTCGCGGAAAGCCCGATCCGTTGCGGCTTTGTCAGTGTCAGCGCCTCCAGCCGCTCCAGGGACAGCGCCAGATGCGCGCCGCGTTTATTCGGCGCGAGCGCGTGGATTTCGTCCACAATGACGGTCCGGACGGTTTGCAGCATGCGCCGGCTTTTTTCAGCCGTCAGGAGAATGAAGAGCGACTCCGGCGTCGTAACCAGAATGTGCGGCGGCCGCTTGAGCATCTGCTGACGGTCGGCCATGGGCGTATCGCCGGTCCGCACCAAGACACGCAGCTCTGGCAACAACAGACCAGCCTGTAATGCGGCCTCTCCGATGACTGCGAGCGGCGTCTGGAGATTTTTCTGAATGTCGTTGCTCAGGGCTTTGAGCGGCGAGACATAGAGAACCTGGGTGCGATCGTTGAGTTCCCGGGCAAGCGCCTGCTTGAACAACTGATCGATGCAGGAGAGAAAGGCGGCGAAGGTTTTACCGGACCCGGTCGGCGCGGCGATCAGCGCATCGGACCCCGACTGAATGGCAGGCCAGGCCTGAACCTGGACATCGGTCGGCTCACCGACCTGCGACCGGAACCAATCGGCGATGAGCGGATGAAAAGAAGAGAGCGGCATGGCGTGGAATTCTAGCACGCCGCCAACAGTCGACTCTATGAGTTCAACAGCCGTCTCTAATGACAGCAAAGCCCACGGCAGGGCATCCGACCGCAGGATAATACTTCGCCAGATAAATAGAAGTTACGGCCGGCCTGGTGTGGCGATTCCAGATGGGGTTGTACCGGCAGGAAACGGGTTACCCAAAATGCCGCCCAACGGCGTTAGTACACCGGTGCCTGCCGTGATCGTGTAGGCCGACACATCACCGCCCCCATTCGCGACGTACAAGAATTGCCCGTTCGGTTCAACCGTGATGCCATTGGGTGTCGTGCCCGCCGCGAACGGCGACCCTGCCACTGCCGTCAAGTCGCCTGTCCCTGCCGCAATCGTATAGGCCGAGACGTTATTGGATCCGCCGTTCGCCACGTACAGAAAACTTCCGTTGGGCGATACCGTCACGGCCGTCGGCGTCGTGCCCGCCGCGAACGGCGATCCCGTCACTGCCGTGAGCACCCCCGTCCCCACAGTAATGGCAAAAGCCGAGACATTTTTCGAGCCGCTGTTCGCGACGTAGAGGAACTGACTATTCGACTCAACTGCAACGCCGTTGGGTGTCGTGCCCGCCGCAAACGGCGATCCCGTCACTGCCGTGAGTGCTCCCGTCGTGTTATTGATCGTATACCCAGAAACGTCATTGGATCCGCTGTTCGCCACATACAGAAAACTTCCGTTGGGCGATACCGTCACGGCCGTCGGCGTCGTGCCCGCCACGAACGGCGATCCCGTCACCGCAGTCAGCACACCCGTCGCTGCTGCGATTGCGTAAGCCGATACATTACTCGACCCACCGTTCGCTACGTACAAGAATTGACCGTTTGGAGTTACCGATGCGGCATTCGGTGTGGTCCCTGCGGAAAACGGCGATCCCGCTACGACTGCCAACGCCCCCGTCGAGCTGTTGATGGTATAGGCCGAAACATCATTCGACCCGCTATTGGATACATAGACAACCGGCGGAGTTGTAGTCCCTTCACCAACTCCGCTGCCCCCATCCCCGCCGGGGCATCCGGCAAGCAGGAAGATCACAGGCAACATGATCCATGAGAGATGTCGCATCTTCATGGTTTTTCCCTTCAATTCGAATGCCCCAACACGAAGCGTAGTTAAACATATACCATTATGAAAATCCTGTGCCAAACAAAGAACGAAATGTTTTCAATAGACTCAAGCGGATGGCCACTGGCAGACTGTCGATAAATTGGGACCGGCCGGCAACACGATGGAACAGACCCAGCTCGTCATTCTTGGCTCAGGCTATAGCGCCCGTTTTCTCATGCCCCTCGCCTTACAGCAATACGGGCGGGTCTTCGCCACCAGCCGCCGTCCGGACGACCATCTTGCGACGGTTCCCAAGGACCGGCGATTTGAGTTTGATCTTGATCGACCGGAGACCTGGGGAAACATACCTTCGTTTGCCGACCTGCTTTGGTGTTTTCCTGCGACGCCGGTCGAACGTGTCCGTCAATGCGCGGCACGGGTGAACGCTTCCTCTCGCCGGATCGTCGTCCTCGGCAGCACATCGGCTTACGACATCGGTGATTCGCAGCAATACCCGCCGCCCTGGATCGACGAAACCGCGCCGGTCGATCTGCGCAAGTCCCGCGTGCAGGGGGAAGAGTGGCTCCGGAACGAGTGCGGGGCGATCGTGCTGCGCGTGGCCGGGATTTATGGACCGGGACGTAATCCGCTCGACTGGATCAGACAAGGCCGCGTCGGCCCGTCCCGGAAGTATGTAAATCTGATCCATGTGGAGGACCTGGCCTCGATCTGCCTTGCGGCATTGAAGCGCGGGAACCCCGGCGAGGTCTACAATGTCAGCGACGGAGTACCGTATACCTGGGATGAGATCTACAGGACCGCGAGAGACCGATGGAATCTTGCCTGGATTCCCGAAAGGCCGAATCAAGAGACGGGGAAGCGGATTGATACGCGCAGGCTACGAGGCAGTCTTGGCGAGCTGATTCAGCACACTGATCTCTTCACCGCTCTGGAGGCAATTAATCTATAGCCTGCTACCAGCGCAGGAGGGCCATGACGGCAAGACAAACCAGCAGGTTGTTGATGGCATGTGCCAGAATGCCGGGCGCGAGGCTCCCGGTCTTTTCGTAAATCCAAGCCCACAGCACGCCGCTCCAGCAGACACTGATGAGGCCCATTACGCCATAGCCGTGCGCGAGCCCGAAAATCCCCGCGCTGATGAGCGCGGCCGGCAGGAAGCGGAATTTACGGCGGAGAATGGCGAACAACAACCCCCGGAACGCAAGCTCTTCAAACAGCGGGGCAAAGATCACGTATTCCAGCAGACTGATCATGGTCAGTGAACTGCCGCCCCATACCAGGTCTTCATCGAACCACTCGGTCCAATGGCTCGTCAGTTGCCACTGTTCCGTTATACGGT
>DATGEA010000198.1:0-6067 GCA_035310605.1 Nitrospira sp.
CACGATGCGCGATGGCAAGCCCTGCTCCCGTCTCTTCTGCGTTCCTCGATACCTCAGCTCCATGTGCGATGGACCGCGCTCACATGCTCCACCCCCTCAGTTATTTCGATCTTCCATGCGACGTCATCCGGAATTTCTACAATCTTCAGGTCCGCGCCGTGACCGTTTGCCTCCTCGCCGAGCTCCTCCACCACGCGCACGAGTTTCTCGTCGTCGCGCGGAATCAGCACGCCAAATTGATTCAAACTCGGTTCCCGTGGCCTGGCGGCTTCAGGCCAGTAGGCGGCATGATCTGTTTCCTGAAGCGCCTCCCGCTGCCCGAGTTCCCGCAGACGCAGCAACGCCTTATGACTTACGCAAAACGGTTCGTAGCTCCTGTTAATGACAATTTTTCGCATGACCATCTCTCCCTTTTCCTTGACTCACCCGTCAAATGCATCACCGCTTCCATGACTCGGCTCTCGAAGACGGAATGGCGCGTTCACTTTGCCTTTGGTTCGGCATCTTGGTATCCCGCACCCACATAGTTTCCGGTCCAGGTGGCATACCGACGGTTGACCCAGGTCATAACCTCATCTTTCTGTGCCTGGCCATACCGTTTCTGAAGTACGTTGCCAAACGTAGCGAGATTGCCCTCGATCTCGAGAAGATCCTCATCCGTAATCTTCTCCCACTTCGCCTTGAGGGGCGCTTTGAGTTGGGTCCAGAACTGTCCGAACTGTTCCTGATTCATCGTGTGCTCCTTGATTATAGGTGATGCAATCGCAGACCGCTCCGCCTCCTCACGACGGTCGATAGGCCTGAACACGATTCAGACCTCGTCGTCGACCACGCACACTCTGGATCTGGCCGACCTTGCGTAACCCTCCGGCCGGCACCCCAGGCAATTCCCACGTCATCATCTTGTTCTCTTGTTGAAGCATCTTGCTCTTCATCCAACTCCATCATATTGATGGTGGTGAGATAATGATTGACGGTCCTGTAACGAACACCGTGGTGCCACCGGATACAGCACAGGGAGCGAACATCATGCCAATTCAGACCTGACAAGAATTCAAGCAGTTGAGAGAACCGAGAGCGTCAAGAGCGGAGGAGTTCTGAGGTGAAAATCCTCAAGCGGAAGGCATCGAAGGTGGCATATTGCTACAAATGAGGCTCCCCGCTCGGAGAACAGCGCAAGCGGGTAGCGGACCCCTCAAGACAAGTAGAATGTCCCCATCATGTTCTTCCCGACAAACATAACGCTGATCGGCGCGCTCCCGGCTCGGTTGTATCGAACCTTCCGAGAGGACAATGCACCTCGCATCTCCTTCGAACATCATGAGGCCCACTATGAACAGACAGCGGCGTTCTGCTCTCCGGCGCTTTGTCCATAACCACTCACTGACCCTGGTCAGTGTGCTGATCCTGGGCGCGTGGGTCATCCTCTACCGGCGGGCTGATCCCCAGACCCACCTCGGGGCATTTTATGGCAACGCCATTGCCGATTGGTCGGGCACCGTGCTCATCGTCATGGCGACCAAATGGCTGTTCGAGAAGGGGTCGATCGAGAGCAGGACCATGCCACGGCACTTTAAGAACCGGTTGCGCGAGTTCCTGACCTCGCATTCGCTGACCTTGTTTGTTGTGGTGACGGGAATCGGCTGGATCGTGCTGTACAGTGCACTCAATCCGATGGACAAATGGGGCGAGGTGGTGGGGAATATCGTGTCGGAATGGACCCAGGTCCTTGGGATGGTCCTCTTTACCAAAGTGCTCATTGAGCGGGGTTCGAAAGAGAGTCGCGTGTAAGTGTGCCACGCTAATCTCCTGTGCACGCGGAACGCGACACGCAGGTCGGGTCACGATTTGCTCTCGCGAACCGGGAGCAGACGGCGCACAGGGCCTCCCGGCTTGTTCTGATAACGGGCGATAAACAGTTCGCTGATGGCGCGGGCGTGATCCTCGGCCTTCTCTCGAGTCGCAAAGCGATCCTCCCCCACCTGCCACCACTGGCTCGAACTCACGCTCTCTCCTAACAACTCCGTCACCGGGACCCTCAGTGCCTTCGCCAATCGTACCAGCGTGCTCAACGTCGGGTCGTGCTCCCCCAGCTCCAGCTTGGTCACATAGACGCAAACGAGCCCAGCCTTTACGGCAAGCTATTCCTGCGTGAGACCGCGGTGGGTTCGGAGGCGCTGGAGCTGTTTGCCGAAACGCTGAATGGCGCGCATGGCACTTCAAGAGGATGAGTGCCTTCGCGGGGGGGCAATACGGGGGAAAAGCCTACTCCGGAATGGGGAACATCGCAAGCGAGTCAGCCGCTACTGGAAAGGGAGAATGTCCAAGTTTCGGGTCCCAAGACCTCCTCCCGTCTCTTCTCCCGGGATCGACCTCGTATCATTCGCCATGCTGCAAGAGCACCGTGGTGACCTTGTCGAAATCGATCACGTGAGTCATGGCTCACCTCCATACCGTGGGGACTGAAGGAATCGTTGGGCGCAGCGATGGTGTCTGACACGTTATGCCCCCGAGATTAAGTAGCCTTTCCCCTTTTCTTGTCCTGGTCAGTGACGAACTGAATGAAGGCGGCCAGCCGTGCCCGTCCAGCCGCAGTACAGATCTGAAAGCCGGGAAGGCCGTTCCCTTCCGGCGCCCCACCGAGGTGCAGATCACAAACGACAAAGAACAGGCGTTCCATGAATCGCGATCACTCCTACCCTTCAGCGATCAAGAAAAGACTCCCAACCCCCTTTGTTTCTGTTCTTGATGATGTGATCTTTCAAGTCTTTTGTTCCTTTTTCAATCGTGTGATGAGGTGGTTCAATCGTTCCTGTTGAGGATAAGCCACGGTGACGAACCCCACGCCCAGTTCGCGTCCACGGTTCCAACGCACCGCCGCCTTTTCAATGCTGATCGGCGAGTCCTCGCCAGGCAGATGAAGGCCCAGGGCCAATTGTATGCCAGTGTAAACCTGACTGTCGGTCTGGATGCGGCAGCCACCCTCCGACAGGTTCACAATCGTACCGACAGATTCATCGAGCGTTGGCCCAGAGAACGCAGTGTGAAAATGCACAGGAAAGCGTTGGTGACGGCGGAGTTCCATGAGAGCCTCCTTGTCGGACTGTCTGCTAAGGTCGCAAGGCTAGGCCGTCCGTGACGAGCTGTCAAGGAGACCATCGACAGGCATAGGCTACGAAACGGTGTCTGACAATGTTATTCCCCTGCGATTAAGTAGCCTTGTATCTTTCTCTTATCCTCAGAGGCTGACGGAGACACACACGGCCTGGCACTCGACAGACACGTGCGTCCGATACCTAGACAGTGACGGCGAACCCGCGTTCATGCAGAATGGTCCGGATAGCGTCGACTTCCTTGGTGGAATAGTGAAGATTGATCGCCGCGGTGATTAAGGCATTCGCCGCCTGATCGAACGTGGTGTCAGCCGTCAGAAGAAAGTGATGCTGGAGGATGACGGTGTCGGCCTTGGCCGCAGAGATCGCGACGCGAATCTGCCAGAGCGCAGCCGACCAGATTTCCCCGTCGTCATGTACCTCGTACACGAGGTCATCGGGGTAGTGTTTCCCGCTGTCCAGCCGGCGGAGGCACGGCGGGTTCGTCGAACTATACGAGGTGGCGTCCCAATCGGCGATGCACAGGTCTTGAAAGCCGCCGCTGAGCTGTGCGCCGACCGTCCCGGCCCAATAATCGCTGAACCCCTCCCCGATCGAACCAGCCTCCAACGAGCTACCGAACCCCGGCACCTGGTTATCCTGGATTGAATGGCCGTACTCGTGCCAAATCACCTCGGCATCTTCTGCATCGTCCACCCCGCCGGTGCCATAAGTAATATTCTTCGTTGACGGCTGGTAATAGGAGTTATCCTTCTTGTAGCGATCGACGCTAAAGACCTGCTGCCGGTTATTCACGTTTGAAAAGCCAAGCGTCTGAATATATCGCTGGGCATAATCCAGAAAGTAATAGCCCATCGTCTCGCTGAAGCCATTATTGCTGCGATCGAACACAAACGTCTCGCTCGCTGAAGACACCCGCCGTTTCGACGCGCTGCTGGATGCGTAGCTTCCATCGAGAAAGCCGGTGCCAGCGAGGTTCAGAAGGGTCACTGTTCGGTAGGCAGTCGAAGGCACCGCTGACGCGGCGTCCTTGTTGTCACGCAAGCTATCGTCGTGCGTCGCCACAACGGCGTTCACCAGAAAGACTTGCCCCGTCGCGTAGCGGTTCAGATCCTTCGCAGGGGCTAACACGTTTCCGGTCTGCGCATGCACAAACAGCTGCCACGTAGGCCCCTGCGTGTGCAGGATCACTTCCCACGCCAGCGTCGGAGTGCCTGTCTCCGCATAGATCACGAGCTTCGTCGAAGGAAGAGGCAGATCCCCCATCTCAGGCTCATCAACCGGCCCGGGAGGCACCTGGCCTCGAGCCGACTCCACCGCCTGCTCGGGCTTCACGGAAGGAACGATCACACCCAACTTCGCGCTCGGCACGGAGGTGTTCGTCAACGCGACAACACGGCCATCACGATTAAAGTGGACTTTCAGTTCAGCACCGTAGACCGGCACTCCATCGGCTGATTGAGTAAACTCGTAGACCTGGCCCATGGGCGTGGCTGTGGTGCCGGCCAGCGCGACGCCGGGAAGCGAAGGATCAAGCTTCAAGAGCGCCGCCTGTGCGGAGAGGAACTGGCGCGCCGACGCTTCGGAAACCGCCATCGGATCTGACAGCCTGCCATAGACGGCTTTCGGAGTCCCCCAGAGATGACTCCACGTGACGGACACCGGGCCAGACACCTTCCCGACAAACGCCGCCCAGAGAGGGAGCAAATCCGGATCCGGCTGGCCCTGTGGCTGCGACGCCATGGTGGCGCCATGGCGTTTGAGATGCTCATCACCGGGAGAGGAAGCCTGAACGACTCCGGTATGGACGACGAGGCTGGAGGCGACGACCAAGAACAAGAACAGGTTGAATGGACGACGGCGGTACATGCGCATTCCGTGTTCCTCCTGGAGTGAGAATCGTGCCAGGCGTCGGCGGCAGCCTAGCAGTCGAGAGATGAGGCGTCAATGACGGCAAGTGCGTAGTGTAAGGGCCTCAGTATGAGAGCACGCGGAGCGCACATCAGAAACGAAGGAGCACCCCCCGTTTGGGAAAGTGCCGGGTTTTGAGTTCCGGGTTCTGAGTTGTAGGACGAGCACGGTGGAGGCGATCCGGAATGGAGAATGTCCCCACTTTCATGTATGCATGCGATCTCTTTCAAGCGCGGCCAGAGGTCGTCGATGATTTCTTGGGGCGAGAAAAGACTCCCGACCCTTTGGTTTGTCCTGACAGCATGGCTTTTCTACCAGGCAGTGTGCCACCGGATTACGGCTTACTCTTTCTCCACTGAGGGTCACGAGGGTTGACCGCGCCGTTAAGACTTGTGACCATTAAGCCACAAGAACGCGATCACAACACCCAAGAGCGTCCACCAAGGAGAGATGGGGGGAACGTTTGCGATCATGGCGGTTCCTCCCTCTCGGCGTAAGAGGCCAGTGTCCTGCGTTCACTAAAGAAACAGCCAGCAACTGCGATGCCAATGCCTTGGCAATGACGGTTTCCGTCAACACCTTAAAAGCGAACCTGTGAATTTATGAAGGAAGGGAAGGACTTAACGCGAACGAAGTTGAGCTTACACCTATGTCGTCACTAGAAGTGAATGCGTCGACAGGTATCGGAATCGATGCGCAGGTGTATCGTATTTGATTCGAGGCTACCCCATCGCTCGAACACATGATGGACGCATGCTTCGAGATCAGCTCACAGCTCCTCATTAGAGGCTAGCCATAAAGTGGTTTTGCTCAAGACGCAACGCTCTTGCTTGAGGTAGACAAGTTGGCTTTTGACAAGACAACGGCAGAAATGAGTTCCGATAAAAAAACGGCCCGCCCTTATGTGGATCACCGAGTCTGTCGACTCGCCGGGATTCGGTTCGGCAACCCTTCAATCGCCCTCTCGCTGGTTACCCCGCGCCGTGGTCATCGGACTCGCATTAACGGTCGTGCCTACTGGCACCGAGCATCACAGGCGCGTA
>DATGEA010000199.1:0-2163 GCA_035310605.1 Nitrospira sp.
CAGCCGTCGCCCAGTTTGCCAGCGGTCCGGCAAGCGCCAGCGCAAACTGTCCGCCGCCCTGGTTGGCCTTCTCCTGGCTCTCGGGATTGGCATAGGCAAACAACCCGCCGATCGGCAGCAGCAGCACGGCGCGCAGCTTGAGGCCCATCGCCGCGGCCACAATCAGGCGTGCCGTCTCGCGCACCAGCACTGCGGCAACCAGCATGAAGAACAGCGCCAGTCCGCGCGGCCAGCCGTCATTGCCGTTGATTCCGAACAGCACCAGCGCCAGCAACGGAAAGAAGAGGTGAACGCGGAGTTCCACGCCCATCCATCGCCCCAGCGGAATTGACCAGCCTCGCATGTCTTAAATTGTAGATGTTCGCACCCGAGGAAGGCCGAAAAATGGGTAGGCAGGCCATTTGCCATTCGCTTGTGTGATCTCAGCAATTTGACGATAGCTGTTCAGAATTACACACAGAATTAATGACCTGGTTCACAACGATATCAGGGTTTGCACCGAAACTATTGGTCAATACGACGACCGAAAAACCTGAATCGAGAAATACTTCTGTCTCTGCGGTGAATCCCCAGATTGCACCATTGTGCCAGATGACGGGCCTGTTGTTGAACGTACGCATCGCCAATCCGAACCCATATGTACCACCTCCCGGCATGGTAAAACCGCTTGACGTTGTCATTGCCGTGAATGAGGCGGGTGAAACGACCTTGCCGTGTATCAATGCGTTGTCCCACGCGATTAGGTCAAATACGTTCGAACTCAAAGCTCCGGCAGCGAAACTTGCCGATCTGTTTGCGAGGGTCGCAACCGATCCGTCGCTCATATAGCCGGTCGCAGATTGTGCTACCGGCGGCAAAGAGTAGTACGTATTCGTCAAGCCAAGTGGCTGGAAAATGTGTTGCTGGAGATTCGCTTCATACGTCTGTCCTGTCACTTTTTCAATGATCGCCCCAAGGAGAAAATAGTTGCTGTTTGAGTAGGACCACTGTGTCCCTGGCGGAAAGTCGAGAGGCGTTTGGCTGATTGCCGTAAGCACAGTAGACTCAGACACTCCCCCCAATGACCAACCATTAATTTGAGGAAATGTTGTGTAGTTCGGGAGCCCGGAGGTATGAGTCAGGAGCATTCGAAGCGTAATCACCGGCGGGAACGCGTATTCGGAGAGATAGAGGTCGATTGAATCGTCCACGTTCAGCTTGCCTCGCTCTTGAAGCTGCATAATCAATGCGGCTGTGAACTGCTTCGTGATAGAGCCGATCTCAAAAATAGTGCCCGGCTGGGTTGCCTGACTTGTGCCTGTATCCGAAACGCCGTACGCACCAACATACAGCAGTTGTCCGCTCTTTCCGAGAGCCACAGTCATACCCGGAATATGCTGTTGCAGCATTGCCGTCTTTGCGACAGCATCTACAGTTTCACCTAAGGTTGCCGGTTGCGTAGAGGTTGTTGAGGAAGTGCTTCCACCGCCACATCCCGCCAACCCAAAAGCGAGCGCGAAAACCAGTAGAAACTGTAATGAGCGCAGCCGAACAGCAAGGGGCATTTTTACTCCGCCGAACGAGACGAAGCCCAACTTATGGGTTTGATCTGTCGATGATTCTACTCTGGAACGATCGCAAGGAGGCCCCGCCGCTCAGGAGCCGCAAACTGCCCGAGAGTTTCGAGCGGCAGACATCAGCGATCATAACCTCGTAATTTGACGCCACGAAACATTGGATGGTGGCTGCATTTATCCTGTTCCCCATGCGTGTCATTGCGGGCACATACCGGTCACGGCCACTCGCCGCGCCTTCCGGGCTCTCCACACGCCCTACCAGTGACCGCCTGCGCGAAACACTCTTCAACGTGCTGGCGCCGCGCATTCAGGGTGCCAAATTTCTTGATCTCTATGCCGGCTCGGGCGCCGTCGGCATTGAGGCCATCAGTCGAGGGGCTGCACGAGTGGCTTTCGTAGAACGCGCGGCACCAGTTTTGAAAGTCCTGCGCGCCAATCTCGATCGCCTTGGCATCACGCGGGACTTCCGCATCCATTCCGGCAGCGTCGTGTCGTTCCTTCGTGGGCCTCGCTCCTGCGCGTCCGAATTCAGCATCGTCTTTCTCGACCCGCCTTATGATGCATCCGACGAGTACGCGGCCGTTCTCGCGCTCCTCGGCGGCGAGTC
>DATGEA010000200.1:0-8575 GCA_035310605.1 Nitrospira sp.
GCCTATAGCTCTGCCATCGTTACCGCATGGAAACAGAGAGTCGATCCGCGAAACCAGCAAATCACTCCCAAAGATCATCAGAATGGGAGTCATGTGCTTCACCGCTCTTATGAATTTTGATGCCGCGGCACATTCACGCAGACGCCAAGGGAGATTCTGTCATGCTCGCACGGCGAGGCACGGCGCTTCTGACAACTGGCTCACGCACGGGGAATATTTGAGTCGAGATAGTCAACGAAATGACATGGGCGTCACATAGTTCTCACTTTATCGAAGGAGGGTTGCCATGACACTTTCACGGATTGCTTGTCTGATCCTTGCGTTCACCTTGTTTCCTCTCCTGGCAATCGCCGGCGAGCTGACGACGATCAGGATTCTATGGCCGGCCGATCACGCGCAGATCAGCGCAGGCGGGGAACATCTTTTGGCCTATGAAGTCATTCCCGGGCCTGGAGAGCACCACATTCATGTCTGGGTCGATGACAAACGGGGGCCCGGCATCCACAAGATGAAAGGTGCCTACACGCTCCCTAAGCTGAGCCGAGGCGAGCACGTAATCACCATCAAGACCGTCGATAAGGAGCATCGTCCCACGGGAAACGAACAGTCGATACGGCTCATCGCCAAGTAAGGCCGAAGGACCAAGCGGAGGCCGCCATGCTTCGAACAACTACTAGACGGGATCGCTATGAAGCTCGCATGGAACCCGTGCGGTCTAGGTTTGCGGCGAACAGGACCGTGACAAAGCTTCAGGATCCGGACACGGATCTGGTTGTCCTCGAACTGTTCCTGATCTACTTCACCGCCATAGGCGTGGCCATGACGGAACCAGTCGAAGAGTGGATACGAACGGCGGGCAAGCGCTGTGACCAGATCGGATTGTTGGAGCTCGGCGATGCATTGCGCCGGCACTCGGATCAGGAAGCAGGACATCACCTCATGTTGATCGAGGATGCGCGGACACTGATCGACTGGTGGAACGGGCGGCAACCGGTGGCGCTCGACGCAGCCCCCATCCTTGGTCGGCAGATGACCGAAGGCGTACGCCGCTATCGGGCGCTCCATGAGGACAGCATCGCCGGTAACGCGCCCTATTCCCAGTTGGCCATCGAATACGAAATCGAAAGCTTATCGGTCCGGCTCGGCCCTCAATTCATCGACCGATACACAACTGTGCTCGGGCCGACGGTCGCGTCCGGTTTGAGGTTCCTCAGGCACCATGTCTCGCTCGATTTGAATCACACCCGATTCAATCAAGGACAGCTCGCCCGCCTCCTTCAACAACATCCCGAGTTTCTTGATGTGCTCGTGACCGCAGGCGAAGAGGCGCTCAGAGCATACGCGACATTCCTCGATGACTGTTGGCTGCTTGCAGAAGCCAAGATGGAGCAGGTCATATGAGCATTCTCCCTCTCGCACTGAGTTGGGACATCCGCCGTCCTCCGACCGGCGAGGCTAATGAACCGGTGTGGCTCACAGAGCTGGCTGAACTGCGAGGGCGGGTTCTTTATGCCGGGGGACGAAGAATGCGATTCCGGCAAAGCAATGGCGGTTGCATCGACCGGGATCCATTCGACCGTCACGCCTACCATGTGTTGTTGCGGAACTCGCATCGCCTCATCGGGTGTATCAGGCTGATTCCATTGAAGAATGTGCAGAGATGTAGAACGGAAGTCTTACTGGGATTACCGCGATTCGAACAATTATTGGTCGAGCTTGGGGTCACGCGTCACCGCGTCGGAGAGGTAGGCCGCTGGGTGATTACGCCCGAGTTCGCCGCATGCAGGATGGGCATGCGCCTGGTCGCAGGAGTGGGCAATCTTGCGATTTGGTTGGGACTTGAAGCCGTAGTCGCAGTGGTGGGGACCCGAGACGGGCAAGCCAGGGCGCTGATGCGGGCTGGAGGACGACCGGTTCCAGGAATCCCACCGATAGCGTCTGAAGAATATGACGATGAAGTCCTGGTCTTGACCTTCGATCTGGTGCATCCGCCAAGCACGATCAGAACTATGGCGGCGGTCATGGACACGTGGTTTTCGACCGAACTGGGGGACGAGGTCGGGGCTTTTCACGATGAGGTGATGTGTCCGGTTTATCCGATTTAATGGAGGAGAATGATGATCGCCTTAAGACTCCTGTGCGGTGCTCTGCTGATATGCCCAACACTAACCGCCGGATGTTATTGGACACTTGAACAGCGCTGGAAAGCTTTTGACGAGCAGCGGCAACAAGAGATCGGGGTGAAGACTAAAGATTCTTATCTCGCCGAATGGGGGAAGCCGACAAAGCGGATCACCACGCAGGACGGCGGTGAGGTGTGGACATGGGAATTCTCCGGCTATGGCGGGGCTCAAGGCTGGCGGAAGACCCTGATGTTCAGCGGCGATGGAACATTGAGAGATTTTTCACGGGACTATTGGCCTGAGGAGGTCTGGTGAGCGTGGACAATCTGCACTGGTGTAACCGTCTCCTCGTATCACCCATGATAACGTGGCCGGACCGGATAGGATGATCGGATTCAGCTGCCGGCAGATTGATACGAGACCACGGGCCCCTCGTATTGACAGGGCACATTTGCCTCCTCTAGGATTTGACCGTTCGGTCAACATCTATGGGAGTCTTGCCCGATGGTTGCAGCCACTGATACGAGGGAACGCATCCTTGCGAGCGCGCTCGACCTCATTTATGCGCGTAGCTATGCCAACGTCGGCGTCCAGGAGCTGTGCGAGCACGCGGGAGTCAAAAAAGGCAGCTTCTACCATTTCTTTCCTTCGAAGAGGGATCTCACGATCGCCGCGCTCGACCGCCAGTGGGAGCTGGCCAAGCAGCGGATATGGGGCCCGGCATTCACAAACCATCTTCCGCTGCGAGAGAAACTCCAGCGGTGTTTTGATTTTTTCTATGACCACCAATGTGGCGTGAAGAGCAAAATCGGTATGGTCCCTGGGTGTCCGTTCGGAAACCTGGCGCTGGAATTGAGCACCCAGGATGAAGCCATCCGGCGGAAGGTCGATCAGGTCTTCCGAGAAACGACGGCCTACGTGAGGCGAGCGATCGAGGAGGCCATCGCGTCCGGCGAAATTCCGAAGCAGGATATCTCTGCGGCCGCAGAAGCGATCGTCGCGTATACCCAGGGCGCCATGCTGATGGCGAAGACGAGGAACGATCCAGGAGTCATCAAGGAGCTCAGGCAAGGGGTGTTTCGACTCCTTCAGACAAGATCAACCAAGGCCCGATCGGGAAATGGGAAGAAGTGCGTGTAAGGATCAAGAAAGGTAATCGACGTATGGTATAGGGCCGGTTTTTTTGACCCTAGAGTTGACCGACCGGTCAACTACATGAGGAAATCATGACATGCCAACGCTCTGAAGGATTTTGGTACGGGACGATTTCTTCGATCTCCACGAGAGCGTGCGCCGTCTGGCCATCTGGTGCTGTGTGCTCTTCCGGGGAGATCGTAGACCCCGTCATTGTTGCCAACCGAACATATCAGTCGCCCGGATCGGAAAGCCAGGCAGACAGTCCGGAAAAGGAGATTTCGCTTCGACCGCTAACAACGGCGGCCTAGTCGTGATGCGTGCGTGGATTCGTGCGCCGGTTAACCAAAAGAATGTGCCGGAAAACTCAAATATCGAGATGGATGGAAAGGAGAAGACATATGAGCCTCATGACAACCGTGAATCTGGAAGAAAGGCTGAAGGATCTTCATCGCTATATCAGGGAAGGCCGCCACATTGAGGCCCTGAACGAGTTTTACGATCGGGCCATCACGATGCAGGAAAATGCCAACCCTCCCACGGTCGGTCTTGAAGCGAATATTGAGCGGGAGAAGCAATTCTTCAAGACCGTGAAAGAATGGAAAGGCTTCGAGGTGAAATCTTTCGCGATCGGCGACGGCGTGACGTTCTACGAAGCGGTGGTCGATTTCATCGCCATGAACGGCCAGTCGGTCCACTCGGAGCAGGTGGTCGTCGCTAGGTGGCGTAACGGGAAGATCGTCCACGAGCGCTTCTTCTACGACACCGGTAGGGCCAAGGATTGAACCCACAGTGCGCGGGTCGCGCTCGAGCACGGAGCACTTGTGCTTTTATTGGTAATTAACAGCCGTTGCGGAAGATCACGAAGAAGCAAGGGAGGAGAATCATGAGGTTAGAAAACAAAGTGGTTATTGTCACTGGCGGAGGAACCGGCATCGGGGAAGCAATTGCCAAGCTGTTTGCACGCGAAGGAGCTTCTGTAGCGATCACAGGGCGACGCAAAGAGGTACTGGACAAGGTCGTCACGGACATCCACCAAGCCGGCGGCCGAGCGCTCGCACTCCCCGGCAGCGTCACACACGAACCGGATGTACGAGAAGCTGTTCGTTCGACGGTGCAGACCTTTGGGCGCATTGACGTGTTGGTCAACAATGCGGGCAATCTTTTCTACTCCGGTCCCCTGCACGCAACCAGCGACGGCATCTGGGACGAGACAATGGACGTGTTCTTGAAAAGCGTCTTTCGGTTCACCCGAGCAGTGATTCCACAAATGCTTGAACAAGGCGGCGGGAGCATCCTCAACATCTCGACAGTCGGCGGGCTGAAGGCGATCCCCGGCTTCGAAGGCCATGCCTATCAAGCTGCCAAAGCCGGCGTCAACATGCTGACGAAGACGATTGCGGCGCATTACGCTAAGCAGGGGATCCGTTGCAACTGCATCTGTCCCGGCGGTGTGGAGACACCGCCGGTCGCCTCCTGGCTGAGCGATCCGCAGGCGCGCACGTGGATGGAGGGTCTGCACCCGATCGGTCGTCTGGGACAGCCGGAAGAAATCGCTCAGGCGGCGATCTATTTCGCCTCCGACGAATCGAGTTGGACGACCGGAAGCATCCAGACTGTCGACGGCGGGGTGATGGCGCAGTGAAGGTGACGGCTGATGATAGACGAATGGTTCCAGGGCCGTCATTGTTTTCGTCATATGCGAGATGAAACGGGCGCGCATTTAACGAAGGAACGACTCCGAACCATATCAGCAACCGTAAAACAGGAGGAAGCCCACTATGAAAAAGATGAAAAGGTTGCTTTGGTCTGCGCTTGTGATCCTCGGGAGCGTATTCTCAACTGCGGCCTCCGCAACGGATTACGTTCATAGCACCCCCGGTCTTAGCGGGTACGACCCGGTGGCTTACTTCACGGATGGGATGGCGATGAGGGGAAGCGGGTTCCATGAAGCGACCTATTAGGGTGTGACCTACGTGTTTGTCAGCGAAGACCACAAGAACCAGTTCATTGGCAATCCCGGTCGGTACCTCCCTGCCTACGGGGGTTACTGTGCCTATGACGTGAGGGTTGGGAAGAAGTTTGTTGCAGATCCGGAAGTCTGGAAGATCGTCGAGGGAAAGCTCTACCTGAACTTGGACAAAACTATTCAACAGAAATGGGAAAAGGACATACCAGCTTATATCAAAAAGGCGGAAGCCAACTGGTCCAGCATCAGGGACAAGGCCCCCTCTGACTTGTGAAGGGATGAACGTGCCCGGTAGGAGCTGCGGGTCCGTTTGCCCTTCGCTGTAAGGATTCAAGGTCAGTGTCGACAAAGAATGGGGGGTCCTATGAACGTAGGACAAGACCAACCTCGCTCCCCTTGGGAGCGTTCAAAGAGAGGTTTGACCATGATCAGAAGGATTCTGACTTCGATTGGTGTCGGTGCGCTTGTCCTGTTTGCGGCCTGGGTGGTTGCCAATGCGGCTGTCGGCATGCCGGCGCCGGACATTACCAACGACACCTGGCTGAACAGCGCACCGCTGCATCTCTCCGATCTCAGAGGGAAAGTCGTGATGGTCGAATTCTGGACGTTCGGATGCTACAACTGTCGCAACGTCGAGCCGTACGTCAAACAGTGGCATCAGAAGTATGCCGATCAGGGCCTGGTCGTCATCGGCGCTCATTCACCGGAGTTCTCCCATGAGCGCGAGATCGAGAATGTGAAACGCTATATTAAGGAGCACGACATCCGCTTCGCCGTGCCGATCGACAACGACTTTTCGACCTGGAACAAATACGGGAACCGCTACTGGCCGGCGATGAATCTAATCGACAAACAAGGGGTGATTCGACACGTGCGGATCGGCGAAGGCGGCTATCAAGAAACTGAACAACTGATCCGGTCATTGCTCGCGGAGGCACGCTGACCCGTCATGACAAAACGTTCGCGACGCAGCGTGCTGGCCATCGGCTGTGCAGCCGTCGCATGGCTTCTCCTGCGCCCGTACGCCGCCCTGGCGGGGCTGTTACAGAATCTCTTCAGCCCGCCGGAGCCGAAGGCGACGAAGCCGATCACACCCAATGACGAATTCTACGTCACATCCTACCGCAGCCCTCCCACGATACGTATCAGGGACTGGTCGCTCTCAATCAAGGGTCTCGTCGAACGGCCGTTCACTCTGACCTACGAGCAGCTCCTCGCAAAGCCGGCCGTTTCGCAGATCGTGACGCTGGAATGCGTAGGGAATACGGTTGCCGGCGAGTTCATGAGCACGGCCGAATGGGAAGGCATCCCGTTGCGGCCATTACTGCAGGAAGCCGGTGTACAGACCGGCGCCTACGACGTCGTCTTCCGGGCCGCTGATGGATATTCCGACAGCATCAGGCTCGAGCGCGCCTTGGCCGGCGATGTGATGATTGCCCTCAAAATGAACGGGGTGCCCTTGCCGCAAGGGCATGGGTTTCCGGCACGCGCAATCGTGCCCGGTCAGTACGGGATGAAGAGCGTGCAATGGCTGACGGACATCGAGACGACGGCTGAGGATTACAAGGGCTACTACGCGCAGAAAGGCTGGACGGACGACGCGACCGTTAAAACCACCTCGCGGATTGATCTGCCGGGACACGGCACAACCATCCGGGGATTGCACCACAAGATCGAAGGGCTTGCCTTCGCGGGGACCAGAGGGATCAGGAGGGTCGAGATCAGTACCGACGGAGGGGAGCGTTGGGCACTCGCAACCCTCGCCCCTCCCCTCTCATCGGCAAGCTGGGTGTTCTGGCACTACGACTGGATGGTCCCGAATGCCGGCCGCTATACATTGATCGTCCGTGCGACAGACGGCACCGGGGCGGCTCAGACCTCGATTGAGCAGGAGCCGGCTCCCGACGGCGCCTCGGGCCTGCACGAGATCACTGTGACGGTGGATGCCTGACGCTCTGCCACATACGAGCGGCGAAGAGCATGCTACCGCAATCTGACCGCTCGACCGTCCACTTTCGTATCGGCGAGAAACTTCTCGATATTCTTGTCGACGAGCTCATTCACCAGTTGCTGCGCATCTTCAGGATCGAACCAGAACACATGGTCACTCCCGCTGCCCAACACCCGCTCTTGAATGGAGCTTTGGTCGCTGTGATTGGCCACGCGCACCATCATCGAATTCTTGGCGTCAAGCTCGGTATAGCCGAATTTGCTGATGGCATTGACCGACAAATCGTGAATGGTTCCGGAGATCGTCGCATCGGGCTGAGATGTCCCGCCCTGACCGGCAAGGCTCGCCTGCCACCCGCGCTTGTTCAACTGTTGCACGAGAGCCTTGGCCACCGCCTCCCCGACCGTGTCTTTCGGCAGATCAAAATGGCTGGTGCCGCCCCACAAATGCGACCGGCTGCCGAGATGCGAGCGATCCGTCCGCGCATCGTCAAACGGGGAAACAACCACGCGAAGCCCGTTCCCGCTTGCGCCGGTTACGACGGAACCGGCTGCTGATGTTGGAATCACAATGTCGACCCGCTCGCCCTTGGCGGCACATCCCGTCAAGACGCTGACACAAACAACCATGACCAGTCCCATTCGTTTCATCTTCACAAATCCCTCCCCCTTGTCGTTATACCGGCCGAACCAGCATAGATTCATTCCGTGAACGCCGCCTTCAGCGCACGACGAAATGGGCGCGTCGATTCAGCTGATAGCAGTGCTCGTCACGCTCTTTGCAGAACGGCCGCATCTCGCCGAAGCTGATGATTTTCAACCGCGCAGCGGGTACACCGAGATCTTCCAGATATCGCTTGGCCGACCTGGCGCGTTTTTCCCCGAGCACCAGGTTGTAGGCCTGCGTACCCCGCTCATCGCAGTGCCCCTCAATAAGCACGGATTTCCCGGACGCTCCCTTGATCCAAACGGCATTGGCTTCCATGATCGGCTGGGCATCTCTCCTGATCACATACTGATCGAAGTCGAAGAAGACATCCTCGGGGCCCGACGCATCGGACGGTGCCAGGCCGGCTGAGGGCGCTGCTCCGTCTGATGGGCCAGCCGACGCACCCCGGCTCCCTTCTTCCGCCGGAGAAGAAGGTGCCAACGGCGCCCGCGACGCCTCGGTCGTAGACCTCCGGTCGTCCGGAATGGTGGCCATACGATCCGGGCTGATGGTCTCCACCGGGGCTGCGGCGGCTTTCTCTTTCGTCGTCGCGGATGCGTCGCCCGAAGATGATGCGACCCGTTTCCCCGCGCAGCCTCCCGTGGCGGCGAGGGCCCCCAGACACAACAACGTCAAGACCACAGCATGCGGATTCACCCGATTGTACATTCTCCACCTCTATAAGATGAG
>DATGEA010000201.1:0-12883 GCA_035310605.1 Nitrospira sp.
TCGGCATCGTCGATCCGGAATGCCTTGCCGATCGCATCGGCGGTCGGGCGGAGATGGGCGATCTCATTGGAGATGATAAGTTGCTCGATCCGCGACTCCATTTCATCGGGCAATTTCAATCCGTCGTTGGAGAAGAATTTAATCCCGTTGTCCTGGTAAGGATTGTGCGAGGCCGAAATCATGACCCCGGCATCGGCCCGCAGACTCCGCGCCAAAAAGGCAATCGCGGGTGTCGGCATCGGACCGACCAACAAGACGTCGACGCCCATTGAACAAATTCCGGAGGTCAGAGCCGATTCCAGCATGTAGCCGGACACGCGTGTGTCCTTCCCGATCACGATTTGGTGACGTCCGGCACGGCGTTTAAAGAGATGAGCGGCGGCCCGGCCGAGTTGCATCGCCGTTTCGCTGGTCATCGGTTCGAGGTTGGCAATCCCTCGGACGCCATCCGTTCCAAACAGTTTACGCATGTTGCTCCTGTGACGGAGAAGCAATCCGGCGCGAGATCGCCGCAGCCACTTTCACGACATCCCGCATCGCGCCGACATCATGCACCCTGAGCACGTTCGCTCCCTGCTCCACGGCCAATGCAACGGCAGCCGCCGTTCCCCACGCGCGGTCTTGGACAGGCTGATTGAGGAGCTGACCGATGAAGGCTTTTCTTGATAGACCGACCAGCAATGGAAAACCCAATTTCGTGAAGATGCGCAGCTGCGCCAGGAGATCCAGGTTATGTACCAGGACCTTACCAAATCCGATACCGGGATCAAGCAGGATCTGGCTTTTCGCTACGCCCCGCTCCATCGCAAATCGAGCCCGGCCCGCCAGAAACACACCCACCTCCTCGACCACATCGTGATAATGCGGCGCCTGCTGCATCGTCCGGGGAGTCCCCTGCATATGCATGAGCACCAGGCCAGCTCCGGTTTCAGCAATCAGATCCGCCATTGCCGGATCGCCCCGTAAGGCCGTCACGTCATTGATGATGACCGCTCCCGCATCGAGAGCGGCCTTCGCCACGCCGGCTTTGGAGGTATCAATGGAAATGGGAACTGACACGGCCTTTGCGACGGCCGTCACGACAGGGATCAGCCTGCGGACTTCTTCCGCTTCGTCGACGGGAGCCGATCCGGGCCTGGTGGACTCGCCGCCGATGTCCAGGAGATCGGCCCCTTCTTCAACCAATCGCAGCGCATGGGCCACGGCTGCCTGATGATTGAGAAAGCGTCCGCCGTCATAGAACGAGTCCGGCGTCACGTTCACGATGCCCATGAGTAATGGGCCTGCATCCAATCCAATGATTTGCTGCCTGGCATGAATTTCCATGGTCCTCAATCGATGTGCGTGCAGCAGATTCGCCCCAGCTGTTGCGGGCAGGATACGGTCCGGAACCACCCCGCGATGATTCGGGACGAACTACCCTGGCGACATACTGAGAAAGAGGAAAGAACAGCCTCTTTCGTGCGGTTCTACATATGATCCCTTTGCAACTCCGGTGCCCCCGGAGTCGCAAAGGGATGACCAGCGGAGCAGACTAGGCAGGAACCGTCTGCGATGAGGACTGCAGCAGAATCTGATCGATCTCCGGCGCGTCCAGCACTTCTTTTTCCAGGAGCGCCTCTGCGAGGGCCTTGAGACTCGTCATATGCTCCGTCAGGAGTCGCTTGGCCCGCTCGTAGTTTTCGGTCAC
This sequence comes from Nitrospira sp., assembly GCA_035310605.1. Taxonomy (GTDB): domain Bacteria; phylum Nitrospirota; class Nitrospiria; order Nitrospirales; family Nitrospiraceae; genus Nitrospira_C. The sequence goes on from DATGEA010000201.1 coordinate 1,691, forward strand.
AAGCCGCTTGATTTCGAGATCGATTTCCAGCGCGACCTGGTCGCTAAAATCGCGCTTGGTCGTGAGTTCACGACCAAGGAAAATTTCTTCTTCCTTCCGACCGAAGGTCAGGGGCCCCAGCTTCTCGCTCATCCCCCACTCACAGACCATCTTCCTGGCGAGATCCGTCGCGCGCTCAATGTCGTTCCCCGCGCCGGTCGTAATATGCTTGAGGATCAACTCTTCCGCAACCCGCCCACCCATGAGAATGGCCAGATTATTGTACAAGAACTCTTTCGAGTAATTATGGCGATCGTCCGTCGGCAACTGCATGGTCACGCCCAGCGCCCGTCCACGTGGAATGATCGTGACTTTGTGCACCGGGTCGGTGCCCGGCAGCAATTTGGCGATCAATGCGTGGCCCGCTTCATGATACGCCGTGGTCCGCTTTTCCTCATCGGTGAGGATCATGCTCTTGCGTTCCGCGCCCATCAGCACTTTGTCTTTGGCCATCTCGAAATCGATGACCTCGACTTCTTTCTTGTTCTGACGAGCCGCCCACAACGCCGCTTCGTTCACGAGATTTTCCAGGTCGGCGCCGGAGAAGCCCGGAGTCCCACGGGCGATCTTCTCCAGTTCGACGTTGGACGCAATCGGCACCTTCTTCGTATGGACCTTGAGAATCTCCGAACGGCCGCGCAGGTCCGGCCGATTGACCACGACTTGACGATCAAAGCGCCCCGGTCTGAGCAACGCCGGATCCAGTACGTCGGGCCGGTTGGTCGCGGCGATCAGAATGACGCCTTCCGTCGTATCGAACCCGTCCATTTCGACGAGCAACTGGTTGAGGGTCTGCTCACGTTCGTCGTGACCTCCGCCCAAGCCGGCGCCGCGAAGCCGCCCGACCGCATCGATTTCATCAATGAAAATGATGCAGGGCGCGTGCTTCTTGCCCTGTTCGAAGAGATCGCGTACGCGAGACGCACCGACCCCGACGAACATTTCGACGAAATCCGATCCGCTGATGCTGAAAAACGGCACTCCGGCTTCGCCGGCGATCGCTTTGGCCAGCAGAGTCTTGCCTGTTCCCGGAGGCCCGACAATCAACACCCCTTTGGGGATGCGTCCACCGAGCTTTTGAAACTTGCGCGGGTCCTTCAGGAATTCGATGATCTCCAGCACTTCTTCCTTCGCTTCATCGATGCCTGCGACGTCCGAGAACGTCACCTTCTTGCGTTCTTCCGTCAGCATGCGCGCCCGGCTTTTCCCGAACGAGAGAGCCTTGTTGCCGCCGATCTGCATCTGGCGCATCAGGAAGAACCAGAGTCCCAGGAAGAGGACGAACGGCCCCCAGGTGACGAGAAACGTGATATACCACGGGCTTTCATCCGGCGGCTTGGCTTCAATCTGCACGCCCTTTTCCCGCAGGACTTTGATGAAATCCGGATACTCCGCTGTATACGTTCGGATACGGGTCTTGTCTTTGAGCACTGCGCTCACATGGCTGGACTTGATGATGACCTTTTCAATGTCACCCTTGTCGAGTTTCGCCATGAAGTCGCTGAAAATGACTTCCTCTTCAGGTGCATGAGTCGGCACGCTGAACAGGTTGAACAGCAAGATCATGAATAGGCCGACTACGACCCAGAAGAGCAGATTCTTTGCCCTGGAATTCATCCAGTTCTCCTTGTGGGTGGCAACGTCAACAAATGAGGAAATCCGCGAACTTGAGAGATGTTAACACAGGCCTGTTCCCGCTGACAACCGCCATCGCCATCACTACTCCTGCTCGCCCTCCACATCTAATACAGCTAAATAGGGCAAGTTTCGATATTTCTGTTGATAATCAAGCCCGTACCCCACAACATAGTTGTCCGGAATCTTGAAGCCTACGTAGTCAAGCTGCACGTCGATGGTTCTCCGCTCCGGCTTGCTCAGCAAGGTACAGATTTTTATCGACCTGGGCTTGTGTTTGGCCAATTCCTTGGTCAAATAGCGGACCGTCAAGCCGGAGTCGACAATGTCTTCAACCACCAGCACATCCTTCCCCTTGATATCCTCGGTGAGATCCGTGACGATTTTGACCTTCCCTGACGTTTTCGATTGACTCCCATAACTCGTGACGATCAGAAAATCGACCCGCATCGGTATCCGGATCGCGCGGGCGAGATCCGCGTAAAAGGCGTAGGCGCCCTTCAGCACTCCAACCAGAATGAAATCTTTTCCGGCATAGTCGGCGGAAATCTGCTTGCCGAGCTCCTTGATCCGCGCGCGCATTTCCTCCTGTGTCACAATCGGCCGCCCGAAAATTCGCTCCATTCTATGTTGCTCCTTCAGTCCCGGACCAATCCCGGTTTTACCGTCGCGACGAGACACCGAACCGAGCTCCCGCGGACAAGAAATCGCTCATCTTGTCGCCAACCCACTACCCAGAGAATCCCTTCAGGCGCGACCAGCAAGGGAACTTGCTTGCGTTCCTGTCTGCCCACTTTCAAATCTGTAAAGAAATCCTGCAGCTTCTTCCTCTTCCCCTTCATCCCGCGGGGACAAAAGCGATCGCCGGCCCGCCAATTCCTGACCGCCAGCGGTTCCGATAGCCGGTCTGCATCGAACACTGCACAATCCGCAGCAGACGACCTCAGTAGAGATTCGGCTGCCTGTCTCCTCATCACTTGTACATGAATTTTCTGCTTGGTTCCAGGCCAATAAACGGTAGAGGGAATTGTCATCAGGATTTCTTCTTGCTTCACGTCCGCTGCCCCTGTCACACGACCTGATCGCTGTGGCTCCTGTCGATCGATCCGGATTACATCGCCTTCTCGCGTCAGCTCAAATTGACGGAGGAGCATTCGTGCCCCCTGGACAGCGGTCAAGAAAAACCGCTGCACGGCTTCCACAGACTGCGCGCTTGAAGCTCGCCCTTTGGGATCACCCACACGCAGCACCATTCGAACGATACGACGTTGGAGCGCAACGGGGATGGCAAGAAACGTCTGCCGATCGAATCGTTGTCCCCCTCCTGCATCCTGCTTCACGAGTGAGGCATACAGGTCACGGGCCACTTGCTCCAGGTAGCGCTCGTCTTCACGGAGCAGATTCGCCTGTCTTTGCAGGAGGCGAACGGTAGCTGGCGCAATCTGTTCCATCACCGGTACAAGCTCCCTCCGAATGCGATTGCGCCGGAAACGGACCGACTCATTACTTGAATCCCGGCGGTACTGCAGCCCCTCCTGCCTCAGGTAGTCCAAGATCTCTTTTCGGCTGACTGCTAACAATGGGCGTACGATGAGGGCTTCACGAATGAAGGGCATCCCCGCAAGGCCGGTCAAGCCGGCTCCCCGTAACATCCACATCAACATGGTTTCAGCCTGATCGTTTGCGGTGTGACCGACGACAATGCGATCGGCCCCGATCTCATACGTGATCGACTTCATCGCCGCATAGCGAGCATCACGGGCGAGTGCTTGCAATGAAGACTGCCGCCGTTCTTTTACGAGGGTCGGTCGACGAATCAGCAGCGCTATCCCTCTCTCGCGACAGAGCGTAGACACAAAGGCTTCGTCACCGTCGGACTCGCTTCCCCTCAGACCATAGTTGAAATGCACGGCCGTCAGCGTCAATCGCCAATCGGGGGCCATGCTGGCCAGCAGCGACAATAATGCGACGGAATCCGGCCCCCCGGAAACGGCGACCAGCAGATGCTGTCCTGGGATGAAGAGTTGCTGCTCTTGGACGGTATCGATGACCCGGTTGAGCAATGTGGCCCTAAGTCTGCGACGAACCTTGACGGCCACCCTTATTGAACTCCCATTGAATGGCGGTGAAGGCTGCCTCTGGCCCGATCGACATCGCGACCGATCTGAGCGGACAGTTCCTCCGCCGATGCAAACGTGCGGTCTCCGCGCAGCCGCTCGATAAATTCCACCAACATGTGCTTGCCGTAAAGATCACATTGTTGATCCAACAGATTGACCTCGATCAACCGCTCTCCTGTCCCGAATGTGGGCCTGGTTCCGATATAGGCGATCGCATCGTACGTCGTCGACTCGCACCCGGCCCTTGCCGCATAGACTCCGTCGGGCGGGATCACCCGCTGCGGCGGAATGTGCAAGTTTGCCGTCGGCCATCCGAGCGATTGTCCCTGCTGTCGCCCCGCAACGACGGTTCCACCGATACTATAGGCGCGGCCCAGCAGCGCGGCGGCCTGGTCCATCTGTCCGGCTTGAATGAGTTGCCTGATTCTCGTGGAACTCACCACCCCTCCGTCCAGCGTCACCGGGGGAACCGGATGGACCTTGAATCCATACTGTGCACCGAATCGCACCAAATCGGCGATCCGGCCGGCTCGTCCCTTCCCGAACGCAAAATGTTCGCCCACAAAAATTTCCGCGATGTTCAGATGCCGGTGCAGCACGCTCTCCGCGAATTGCTCGGGCGCCAAGGCGGCCAGTGCGGGCGTGAATTCGAGGAAGACGACTTCGTCGACACCCGCCGCCTCAAAGCGCGCAAGCTTTTCCTCCGGGCTAGTCAGAAATCGAAGATCGACGTGAGGAGCCAGCACCCTCACCGGGTGGGGATCGAAGGTCAGCACGATTGCCGTGCCCTTGGCCGTTCGAGCCGTTTCCACCACCGTCTGCAAGAGCGTGCGATGACCGCGATGGTGGCCATCGAAATTCCCGATCGTGGCAACTGGATAGGGCCGTCGCCGGACGTCGGAGAGCCCCCGCGTCACTGTGAATTGCATCGTCAGTGGAGAAGACGCGCCGCGTCTTTAGCAAAGTAGGTCAGGATGAGATCGGCCCCCGCCCGTTTAATAGACAGCAGGGACTCCAGCATCGCGCGCGACTCATCGAGCCAACCGGCCTTCCCCGCCGCCTTGATCATGCTGTACTCGCCGCTGACTTGATAAGCGGCGATCGGCAGCAATGTCTGCCTTCTGGCGTCGGCAATGATATCGAGATAGGGCAGAGCCGGTTTCACCATCACGATATCGGCGCCCTCTTCGATATCCAGCGCGATCTCGCGTAACGCCTCGCGCCTGTTGGCAGCATCCATTTGATAGGATTGCCGGTCGCCGAACTGCGGAGACGATCCGGCCGCATCGCGAAAGGGCGCATAGAAACAGGAGGCAAATTTGGCGGCATAGGCCATGATCGGCAAGTCCGGATAACCTGCCTGGTCAAGCTCGGCTCTGATCGCCGCGACCCGCCCGTCCATCATGTCCGAAGGCGCCACCATGTCGGCGCCGGCCTGCGCGTGGGTGCGTGCCATGGCACGCAGGCAATCCAGTGTTTCGTCGTTCAAAATGCGTCCGTCCTTCACGATGCCGCAATGCCCGTGGCTGGTGTATTCATCGATGCAGACGTCGGTGATGACCACCAGGCCCGGCACATGGTCTTTCACCGCTTTAATGGCTCGCTGCACGATCCCGTTCGGATCAAACCCCGACGTGCCGCGTTCGTCCTTGTGATCGGGAATCCCGAACAGAATGATCGCGGGAATGCCCAGACCGGCCGCTTCGCCCGCTTCCTTCACCAGGAGATCGATCGACAGCCTGAACTGCCCCGGCATCGAAGCGATTTCATCCCGTCGATCGCAGCCTTCGGCGACAAAAATCGGATAGATCAAATCGGACGGCGAGAGGCGCGTCTCGCGCACCATCCGGCGGAATCCCTCCTGCTGCCTGAGCCGTCGCAAACGCTGAATCGGAAAAGCCATCGCAGTTACTTCCTCGGCAAATTCGTCAAGAAGACGACCAGGTCACGGACCGAAATCATCCCGACCAGTTTCCCCTCGCGGCTTACCCCCAGATGGCGCAAATGCGTTTGCGCCATGAGATCGTTGGCGTCCAGCAGGGTCTTGCCCTCCTCGATCATCATGATCGGAGCCGACATGATCTGCTCCACCGTCGTCTTGTGTGTGTCCGCCCCGGCTGCGACGACCCGACGGACCATGTCGGTGTCCGTCAGAATACCGATGACTTCCTTGCCGTTCGTCACGAACAGGCTCCCGATTCCGCGATCGCGCATGATCCGCGCAGCAGTTTGCGCATCGGTATCACGCTCGACGGTAACGAATTTCTCTCTTGGGATCATGAATGATTTCACTGGAACCATGAACAATCCTCCCTTTGCTAATCCGACCGGATGTCTGCCATCTCCGCACTATCGCGAAACCGATACTTCGACCTGCGCACGTTGACTGAAATGCCGCACGATGGCCTGAGCCAACGCCGGCACCGTATTTTCCACCGGCACAATCGTCACCGGCAACCCGTACTCCTCCGCCGTCTGCGCCGTAATGGGCCCGATACAACCGATCGTCGTCTTCGCTCCCAGTCGCCGCGCCTCGTCCCTTCCCCCGACCATCTCGACGAAATTCCGGACCGTCGATGAGCTGGTGAACGTCATGACATCGATGCGCCCGGCTTGGATTTCTTCGGCAAGGCGGCTCAGATCAGCCGCGGGCGCGATCGTCCGATAGACGGGAATCACGTCGACCGTTGCGCCCTTCCCGCGTAATTGCTCTGGCAAAATCTCCCGCGCCACCTCCGCGCGAGGAATCAACACGCGTTTCCCACGAAAGTCATGCGTTGCAAGAGCCGCCAGCATTCCCTCGGCTTGGTACTCGGACGGTACCAGATCGGGAATCAGCCCGTGCTTACCCGCTTCTTCGGCCGTCCGCGGCCCGATGGCACAGACCCGAAGATGGGCGAGGGCCCGTGAGTCCTTCCCGGCCAGCCGGAGACGCTCCATGAACGGCGTGACTCCGTTCACACTGGTAAAGATCAACCAGCAATAGTCCGCCAATTCGGCGATCGCGTGATCGATCGCCTGCCAACTGGCGGGCGGTACAATCTGAATCGTCGGCGCTTCGATCGGCTCTGCACCGTAGGCCGCCAGCAACCGGGAAAATTCCCGTGCCTGCTCCCGGGCACGCGTAAGCACGATCCGCTTGCCGAAGAGTGGCCGCTTTTCGAACCAGTTCAACTGCTCTCTGAGGCTGACCACATCTCCGATGACGATCACGGTCGGCGGCTCCAATCGCGCCTGCTCGGTCTTGGCCACGATATCCCGTAACGTCCCGATGACCGTTCGTTGATCGGCTCTCGTCCCCCAGCGGATGGCCGCAACCGGCGTCCCCGGAGACCGGCCCTCTTTCAACAATCGCGCAACGATCGTCGGAAGTGTTTTCATCCCCATCATGAAGACCAACGTACCCGACGTCCCGGCCAGTTTCGGCCAGTCCATCACCGTCGCCTCCTTGGACGGATCTTCATGGCCGGTCACGATGGTCACGGTCGAGGCCAGCGTGCGATGCGTCACCGGAATGCCGGCATAGGCAGGAACGGCCACGGCGGCCGTGACGCCAGGGACCACTTCGAAATCGACTCCGGCGCCGGCAACAGCCTCGGCCTCTTCTCCTCCCCGCCCGAACACAAAAGGATCTCCTCCCTTCAAACGCACCACCACCTGGCCCGCTTTCGCCCGCTCGATCAGCAATCGATTGATATCCGCTTGATCTTGATACTGCCCACGACCCCGCCGGCCGACGTAAATCCGTTCCGCCTGAGCAGGAGCATGTTGCAGCAAGGCGGGATTCGCCAGATAATCGTACAGAACGACATCGGCCCGCTCAAGGCATTCCTTTCCCTTCAGCGTCAGGAGGCCCGGATCTCCAGGCCCTGCACCGACCAGATAGACTTTTCCTTGACGATCGGCGCTCATGAAGCTGTCCCGTAAATCGTCCGGAGAATTTTATCGCCTCCGCGCGCGAGCAGTCGTTCCGCCAATTGAATCCCCATCGACTCGGGATCTGCCGCAGTCCCCCGGACCGTATCGCGAATGATTTCCTTCCCGTCCACGCTGGCCACCAGCCCTTCCAGCGTGACATCCGATCCGTGCAACGTCGCGTGGGCCGCGATCGGCACCTGACAGCCTCCCTGCAGGCGATGGAGCAACGCCCGCTCGGCCAATACCATCGTTCTCGTCGGAGCATGCTCGAGTCCGCTCAACAACGAACGGACGAACAGATCGTCCAGTCTGCCTTCGATCCCCAACGCTCCCTGGCCGATTGCGGGCAGGCTGATCTCCGGCGCGAGATATTCGGTGATCTCACGTTCCCACCCCAAGCGCCGAAGCCCGGCCGCGGCGAGCACAATCGCGTCGAACTGCCCCTCACGCAACTTCTTCAGTCTCGTATCCAGATTGCCACGCAGCATACCGATGGAAAGGTCGGGCCTGGCCTGCAGCAGTTGCGCCTGGCGCCGGAGACTGCTCGTCCCGACTTTCGCCCCGTGTGGAAGATCGCGGAACAGCCGTCCGTCGCGACTGATCAACGCATCCCGCGGATCTTCGCGAAGCGGCACGCAGAGCAGGCCCAATCCCTCGGGCAATTCGGTTGGCACATCCTTCATGCTATGGACGGCAAGATCGATCTCGCCGGAGAGCAGCGCTTCTTCGATCTCCTTGACGAAGAGCCCCTTTCCCCCGATCTTCGCCAGGGGAACGTCGAGGATCTTGTCCCCGGAGGTATGAATCCGCCGCAACGTCACCATCACGTGGGGAGCGAGGCGTTGTAGCTGCGCCTGTACCCACTCGCTCTGATGCACCGCGAGCTTGCTGCCGCGCGTCCCGAGCACCAACGTGGATCGTTCTTGCGTCAACGTCATCATGATGTCCGTTCAGCGGTTTGCGTCGCGATCGGGCGGATAGGCGATTGGGAGCTGCCGGCTGCCGGGGAGTTTCTCGTCACCTGACAACGGGAATGAGCCTCTCACACCCGACAGAGGTTCCGTAATCAGGCTGCGATACGAGGATGACACCAGAAAGTAACTCATCAATCCGAGTATCGACAACAGATACACCAGCACGTCCCACCGAAATCCTGTTTTCACACGGTAATCAAAGCCGCAGGCGGGGCAATCAGGCAATGGGTCATGCCCCAGATAGGCCTTCCGGCACTTGGGACAGGTAAAGAGAATTGGGCCTCTGGTCGCCATTGCCATCTCGCCCCTCGCGCCACGCCTGCCTCAACCCGGCTTGTGCACGCCCGTTCTCGGACTGGTGCCTTGAGCCTCAACGTCTTCGGCCTGAGGAGCAGCCCCCCCCTCGCTCAAATTGAAGAAGCGCCGCGCTGCCTCGACGAACGCTGCGCCATCCGCAGAGGTGACTTCGGTCTTGAGCGTCACCATCGTGTTGTGAATCAACTTGTTCACGATCGAAGAAGCCATGCCCTCGACCAACGCTCGCTCCTGCGGCGAAAGATGCGCCAGTCGTCCCAGCGCCTTCTCGACCTCCGCCCGCTTGATGTCCTCTGCGCGGTTCTTCAGCGCGACGATCGTGGGAGTCACCTCGAGCGATTGCAGCCATTGCAGGACGATCCCGACCTCGTCAACCACCATGTGCTCGGCCTTCTCAGCTTCCTGCAACCGCTCTCCGCGGTTCTTCTCGACCCGGAACTTCAAATCGTCGATATCGAACAGGAACGCATTGTCGATGTGCCGGACCGTCGGATCGATATTGCGCGGGACCGAAATATCGATCAAGAACATCGGACGGTTCATCCGTTGCTTTACCGCCCGCTGAACGTCGTCGCTGCTCACCAAGTAATGCGACGCCCCGGTTGAGACAAGGACGATGTCGGCCGAGGCCATGTCCTCACGAAACTGTTCGAACGGGACGGCTGTGCCGTTAAATCGACCGGCCAACTCCACCGCATGCTGCGGGGTCCTGGTCGTCACGCGGACGTGACGGACACCATTGGCGATGAAATGCCGGGCCGCAAGCTTCGCCATTTCCCCCGCCCCGACCAGCAATACGGTTTTGTCGCTCAGGTCGGAAAAGATTTTCTTCGCCAGCTCGACGGCCGCATAACTGACGGACACCGCCATTTCGGCGATCTTGGTATCGGTCCGCACCCGCTTGGCGACAGAAATGGCTTTCTTGACGACCTTGTTGAGAATCAGTCCGGTCGTCTTGTGGGTCAAGGCCATGTCAAAAGCATCTTTGAGCTGCCCGAGAATCTGCGACTCCCCGACGATCATCGAATCGAGGCTGGAAGCCACGCGGAACAGGTGAGAAATAGCCCGGTCGCCGGTCTGCCAATAGAGATGAGGCGTCAACTGCTCCGAAGACAATGACATGTGGGCATCGGCGAGAAATTCCTGGATGCGGCCGTAGCCGGACTCCAATTCCTCGACCACCGCATAGACTTCGACGCGATTGCAGGTCGACAGCAACATCCCTTCCTTCACCCCGGGATACGAGCAGAGCCGCGCCAACGCTTCCCCCAGACGGCTCTCGGGAATCGCTAATTTTTCCCGGATTTCCACCGGCGCAGTCTTGTGGCTGAGTCCGACGACGACGATGTGCATGTCAGGAGACCGATCCGAAGGTTTTGACCGCCACGCCCACCAGCGTCAAAATCACACAGGCGAATCCGATGATCGTCAGATACGCCGCGCGCTTCGCGCGCCATCCGACTGTGAGGCGGCCCACGAGCACCACAAAGTAAAACAGCCAGGTGACGAGAGCCCAGGTCTGCTCGGGATTCCAGCTCAAATAGGTGCCGCGGGCAAATTCAGCAGAAATGGCTCCGGTAATGATCCCCAGCGTGAGGAGTGGAAACCCCAGCACGATCGACTGCTGGTTCAACTCGTCAAGGAAGTCCAGGGCGGGCAGTTTGGAGTAGAGCACGTTGAAACGTTTGGACTTGAGAAGTCCGTCCTGGATCAGATACATGACACCAGCCACGAAGGCAATGGCGAAACCGACGGTTCCCAGCATGCTGAGCGTCACATGGACCCACAGGGTGCGAAAGACCGGCTGAAGCGTGGGGACTGTCTCCGGCAGCGCAGCGGCCGACACGAGTGACACCAGCGCCAGCGGCACGATAAAGGACCCCAGGACGTGAATGCGGTGGCGGAATTCAACCGCGAGAAACACCAGGATCAGCATCCAGGAAAAAAATGAAAGGGCCTCATGAATACTGTGGGGAGATGCACCAGTCGCGCCCAGCATGCGGGCCACGAGGGCGATTGTATGCGTCGCGAAACCGACGGCGGTAATCGTCAAGGAGAAGGTCGAAAGAGCATCGGCACGCCTGAGTAAGAGGGCGAGAAACGACACGGTGGCCGCGAAATAGAGGGCCATTGTGACCATAAAAAATACTGCGGCCATGAGGTCTATCCCCTGAACTTTTCAGGACAATTAG
>DATGEA010000202.1:0-2178 GCA_035310605.1 Nitrospira sp.
ATCAACCCTCACCGAAGGGGCATCATGAAAACACTCGGGTTGAGTTGCGCAAGGCCTTGGATCACCGGTGCTCTGTTTGTGGCATGGAGTGTCACGGTGAGTTGCCTTCTAACAACAACGGCGCAGGCGGAGTGGTACGTCGGTGGCTATGGGGGCATTTCTGCTCCTGGCGGGCTCTCGAATATCACCGTCTCCGATGCGACCCTGGGAGGCGGCGTCACCAACGCCCGCATCCAAGATCTCGAACTCAAGTCTGGTTTCCTTGAGGGGGTAAAGGGGGGCTATTTCTTTGAGTCGCGTCCTTGGCTGGGATTAGAAACAGATCTGTACACCCAGAAACCAGATGTGAAGCAACAGACGATCGTGGGAGGGACGGCCTCAGGCAGCGTGTTTGCCGATAACCTCCCGACCACCTCACTTCGGCTTACTGTCTGAACGGTCAACCTGATCATCCGCTCGCCGTCCATGAGCGATGTCTTTCAACCCTATGGCGGCATCGGGTACGGAATGTTCTTTGCGACCGGCTCAAAGAATGGACAATCGACCACCCAAATTAATCCTGGGTTTCAGTTCGTGGCAGGCGCCCGGTATGTGTTGACGCAGGAATGGGCGCTCTTTGGCGAATTCAAGTACAACAACACGGAGATCAGGTTCAGCGGGATCAAGGGCAATTACGACTCCCAAAATTTTGTCGTGGGGCTGATGTGGCATTTTGGGAGGTAGATCCACCGTCAGCCTTGTGTCGGCTGGCTCCTCGCGACCGTGATTATTGAGATTGTCACTGGTGTCCGGCCTCCGGACCGACGTACTTGTAGCCCTTATGCAACATGCACTCTGTCAGCAGGCGGACGTGGATCCAGTAGCCCAAATTGTCGGTGATGATTTCCTCTCTTTTCTCAGATTCTGCATACTTCACGGTGGACCACATCTTACAGGCATTGTAATCCGTGAGCACCTGCGAGTCCGGCACCTCCTTGGCTTCCCAATACGTTGAGGAACTAAGGACAGGTTGCACGGTAATGCATCCTGACATCCCCAATAGGACGCACCACCACAGCGCCGCGCCCTTCGGGACCAAGGCAGGTTTCGTTGTCATGATCTCTCCTCAACTCGTTCACCGCAGTTGTCACAGGGGCCTCGTCATACGGCCGAACGCCAGCCGGAGGCACACCGGTGAGCCCATCTTCTCTATACCGCTGTCCTCTTTAAGTCAATGAAGAGCGAGGCATTTGGTCGGCGAGACCGACCAGGCTGCAGGTGAGCCACAAAGGAGGCTGAGGCTCGCTATGTTGCAAAAGAGGGAAGAAAAGGGGATAGCAACTGTCTTGAACGTCAAGCATGGTGAAACAGGTCGGGATTCCAGGGACTCCGATGTTTGAGCATGGAGGGAAGAATTAATGGGAACACCTTTCCACTCTGGAGATGCCGCCATGGAGAGAGAAGAAATGGAGGGAGTCTCAACGCAAGAGCCTCCTTCGCGCGCTCCGTGCCCCATGATTATGCAACTTAACCATATAGCGCTGGTTGTTCGGGGCGTTGGCAAGCCCAAGGACTGTTTTGGTCTACTGGGAATTGTCGCGGCGCTATTCGGCTTGGTCTCCTGTACTACTTCGTTCGATATGTCCGATGAGCGCCTTACCCCGCTGGGGCCGGAATGGGGTGTGGTCATCGGCTCGGTGCTGGTGCAGCCGGAGAGGGTTGTGTCGGGCAAGAATGCCACAGGGCGCGAGGTGTCCGACGCTTCGTATGAGTTCGACATTGTGCAGATCCAGCCGGCGGATCCAAACGGCGAAGGTCCTTATGCAGAATGGTATCGGCTGGATGCGAAGGCCGGAGAGGAGAGGATATTTATCGCCCGCTTGCGGTCGGGACAGTACCTCATCAAAAACTTTCACCAAGCAGGGGTGATGGGCATCGGCGGAGACTTGGAGTTGGTCTTTGCCAGCCTGGCGGGAGAAGTTCGGTACATCGGGCGCGTACGTGTGGAAATTCCTCAGCGAGCTTCCCGCGGAAAGGATTATCGCTTTACCGTGGAGAACGCACGGGAGCCGACCCTGGCGCAGGTGTCCAAGCAGCACGCCGATTTGACGAAGGATGCCGTGAACGTACCCATGCAGGTACGCGGTCAGGCCGCGCCGTGACAGACCGGCTCTGCTGATTCTGGATCAGCCGCTGCAT
>DATGEA010000203.1:0-21146 GCA_035310605.1 Nitrospira sp.
TTTGTTCATTTTTGTCGTACCTCGGTTCTCCTGTTGTCTTTTTTAGACGTTCCATACAGGGATTAAAAAAGGCAGTGCATTCAAATAAATTGAGAATATTGAGCATAAGTATATGAAAAAATGGATTTTGCATCTTTCTTATCTGTAGGTCAGGCATAGAAATTGCTGAAGACCAAGATTATCAAACGGCTGGCTGTTGCGAGAAAGCGAGAATTTCTTGTATGGTCGGCCACCTGATGAGTAAATCAACGGGAAACGTGCTTATAGCATTGGTGACGGCTTCAACCAGGAAGGAAGCCACAAAGATTGGCCAGGCCTTGGTCAGAGGGAAATTGGCAGCTTGTGTGAACATTATCCCGGCTGTTACATCCATTTTCTCCTGGAAGGGCAGAGTCCAGAAGAGCCGGGAGGTTCTCCTGATCTTGAAGACAACAAGTCGGCAATATCGTGCTCTTGAAAAAAGGATCCGATCAATGCACTCGTACGAGATACCTGAGATTATCGCAGTTCGAGTGGATAAGGGCTTTGATCAATATATTGAGTGGGTTAGAAGTGAGACCACTAGTAATTGAAGTTCCCAATGCGCAATTCATTACCGACGTGAGGGGTTGACCGAACCGACCTAGATGAGTAAACTGACCAAACTTTATCTTGGAAGTTAAGGTGCCCTTGCAGCAGGGGGTGAAGGTCATGGGACAAGTGAACGGGGCAGAATCTAGCGATTCCTATACGGTCGTCGTTTTCCGCGGCTCCACTGCCAAGCCGCTTCGCTTTAGCTTCCCCAGGAAATTCCTTCGCAAGATATTGATTGTTGGGGTAATTCTCCTTGGCGCCGACCTCTTGGTCATTTCCCATTATGTGATCCGAACAAGCGAGGTGTGGGAGTTATCGGCTTTTCGGGCGGAGGCAATGAGCGCTCGCGAGCAGACCGCCGCCTTCTCGACTGCCATTGATGATTTGAAGAAGCGGCTCATCAGTATGAAAGAGGTCAATCAACGGCTCCGAGTCATGCTGGGCATCGAAACCCCAAAGACAGGGGATCAAGTCAATGGCCGAGGTGGTGAAGAAACGCCTCTCCCGGAAGGCAGCACCTTCATCCAATCAGACAAAGCATCAAGCGGCGACCTGGGCGCCCATCAGCGGGGTGCTGTCGAAGGAATGGGGGCTGAGAGGCAGGGCGAGGACACAAAGGTTTCTGCGGGGTCCAAAGAGGTGGATGAGCAGGCCTTGGTTGCCGCGGTGAAGGAAGGGATCGCCTGGCTGTCCAAGGAAGCTGAAACGCAAGAACAGACCCTGAAGGAGCTCTCTCTCGCCGCCGAACAAAAATCCTCACGCTGGGCGGCAACTCCTTCCATCTGGCCGGTCAAGGGCTGGGTGACTTCGGGGTTTGGACCAAGAGTTTCTCCCTTTACAGAAAAACCGGCTTGGCATGACGGGCTTGATATCGGCGCTGCAGCCAATGCGCCGGTCCAAGCTCCGGCGCAGGGCCGAGTCACTACCGTAGGATTTGATCCCAAGCTTGGGAATGTGGTGAAACTGGACCATGGTTTCGGCATTGAAACCCTCTATGGTCACCTCGCGAAGGCTCTAGTGAAGGAAGGACAGCGGGTGAAGCGCGGGGATGTGGTGGGCTTAGTAGGGAGTACTGGGCTGGCCACCGGCCCTCATCTTCACTACATGGTCAAGCTAAACGGTCAGACATTCGACCCCACCAAATACATTCTCGATTAAGCATCGTCAATTGATCGATTTCTACTTGAGGAGCGCGCTACGAGGTGTTTCGTAGCGCGCTCCTTGTTTTTCGGACTTTTCCTGTCCCCGTGAAGGCCGTGATATACTCCGCTTCCCAAGGTAATCTCGTCTACAATCCCGCTCGAACCATGACAGATCTCGAAATCGCCAGATCATATAAGCCCCATCCGATCCAAGAAATAAGCAAGCAGCTTGGTCTGTCTCCGGACGAGCTGTATCCCTACGGAAGATACAAAGGGAAGGTTGCTCTGGCTGCACTGGAGCGGCTCAAGGACAAGCCTCAGGGGCGCTATGTTCTGGTCACCGCAATTAACCCGACCCCCTTAGGGGAGGGGAAAACAACGACTTCAATTGGGCTGACGATGGGGCTATGTCGGCTCGGGCATCGGGCTGTGGTAACGCTGAGACAACCTTCCCTGGGGCCTGTGTTTGGGATCAAAGGAGGTGGAACAGGCGGTGGCCAGGCACAGGTTGTTCCGATGGAGGAGATCAATCTTCATCTCACCGGAGATGCCCATGCCGTATCTTCGAGTCATAACTTGCTGTCGGCCTTTGTCGATAATCATCTGTTTCATGGGAATGGCTTAGGGATCGACCCCGCTCGGCTTACTTGGCCTCGTTCATTGGGGGTCAGTGATCGAGCGCTCAGGGAAGTGACGCTGGGAGAGGGAACAGGAAATCGAAAAGGGCAGTTTGTCATCACGGAAGCCTCAGAAGTTATGGCCATCCTGGCGCTGGCGTCAAGTCAGGCTGACCTCAGGCAACGCCTCGGTCGGATTGTAGTTGGACTCACGAAAGATGGCTGGCCAGTCCAGGCCGAAGAGTTGGGGTGCGCCGGATCGATGGCGGTCTTGCTCAAAGAAGCCCTGCTGCCCAACCTGGTTCAGACGTTAGAGGGGACGCCCGCCTTTGTGCACACCGGTCCGTTCGGCAATATTGCTCATGGAAACTGCTCGATCATTTCGGATGCAATGGCCTTGCGTTGTGCCGACTACGTCGTGACCGAAGCAGGGTTTGGGAGCGATCTTGGTGCAGAGAAGTTCTTCAATATTAAATGCCGAATCTCAGGCCTTAAACCTGCGGCTGCGGTGGTTGTCGCGACGTTGCGTGCGCTCAAGCTGCACGGTGGGGGAGGAGTCGTGAAAGCGGGGACCCCACTTCCGGCCACTCTCACGGGACCCAATCCGGAAGCTCTGGCTCGAGGGTTTGCCAATCTGGAGCAGCATATCGCGAACGTGCATGCACATGGTATTCCGGTTGTTGTGGCGGTCAACGCATTCAAAGACGATTCTGTCGCAGAACTTGCATGGGTCTGTGAACAGTCTCGGAAAGTCGGGGCATTAGAGGCAGCCATTTCAACCCATCACGCAGACGGAGGCAAGGGATCGGAAGAACTGGCCCGTGCCGTTACCCGCGCCACGGCGCAGAACTCTTCCTTCTCACACCTCTATGACAAAGCCTGGCCGATTAAACAGAAAATCGAGACGATTGCAACAAGGATATACGGGGCTTCCGGAGTTTCGTTCGAAGAGCAAGCCGAACGACATATTGAGTCGGCGCAGCAATTGGGGTATGGCGAGTTGCCGATCTGTATGGCGAAAACTCCGCTCTCACTCTCACACGATCCCGCGCTGAAAGGCCGTCCGACCGGTTTCACGCTGCCGATCAAGGAGATACGGCTCCTGGCCGGAGCGGGATTGCTCACCGCTGTGTGCTCGGGGATTCAGCTGATGCCAGGTTTGCCGAAGAGGCCAGCAGGAGAACGGATCGGCATCGATCCTCGGACGGGCGAGATTGTTGGGCTCTCGTGAGGATGGTCAGCGCTGCTTGAGGTAATGGAAGAATTCTGAATCAGGGCTCATGATGATCGTCGACTTCTCGTCGAAGGATTTCTTATAGGCCTCCATCGACCGGGTAAAGTCGAAGAATTTTGGATCCTGCCGGTAGGCATCCGCATAGATCCGGAAGGCTTTGGCGTCGCCCGCTCCCCGGATCTCCTCTGATTCTTTGTAGGCTTGTGCGAGCAAGATCTCCTTATCCTTCTCTGCTTCCGACCGAATCTTCTGCGCCTCTTCGGCGCCTTCCGCGCGGTACTGTTTGGCCTGCTGCTCTCGTTCCGCTTGCATGCGCTGAAATACCGTCTTTTCATTTTCCTGAGGGAGATCCGCACGTTTAATCCGGACATCCTGAATTTCAATGCCGTAGACGGACGCCTTTTCGTTCGAGCGCTGGGTCACCATCTTCATGAGATCCGCTCTAGTGGTTGAGACGATTTCCAAGAGATCATGCCGGCCAAGCTCTACGCGAAGTTCTGAGTAGATGATGTCGTGGAGCCGTTGCAACGCACCCCGCTGGCTCTGGAAATTTTGATAGACCTTCAGCGGATCAACAATGCGCCACTTGGCGAAATTATCGAGCAGCAACGTCTTCTTGTCCTGGGTGATGACGTCCTGGGCATCAGAATCATAATCGAGAAGCCGCTTGTCAAAGTACGTGACTTCCTGGACGAAGGGCAGTTTCACGTATAACCCTGCTTCCGTGACGGTTCGCACCGGTTTCCCCAACTGGACGACGATGGCTGTTTGCGTCACATCGACAACGAACAACGGCGACGCTCCGAGCACGAAGAGTCCGATAAAGACCGCGATCACCGCGATTGCCAAACCCTGTTTCGTCACGGCTTGTGTCCCTCTGCTGTCGCGGGAGGTTTCTTCGACAGGCGATCAAGCGGCAGGTAGGGGAGTATCCGTTCGCCGGCCTTTCCGTCAATGATCACCTTTTCAATTTTCGGCATGATCTCTTCCATCGTCTCTATGTAGATCCGTTTGCTGATGGTGTCTTTGGCTTGGTTGTATTCTTTGAGCGTGGCAAGAAAGCGATTGGCTTCGCCCTGGGCACGGTTCAGCCGAGCCTGCGCGTAGCCTTTGGCTTGATTGACCGTTTGGGCGGCCTCGCCTTTCGCTTTCGGAAGAATGTCGTTTCGATAGCCGATCGCCTGGTTGATGAGCTTTTCTCGATCTTCCTTCGCGTTCGTTACATCCTTGAAAGCGGCCGCAACCGCTTCTGGAGGATCGACGTCTTGTAGCTGGACGGCGGCGATCTGCACGCCGGCCTGGTACTGATCCAGAATCTTCTGTAGCAGATCCTGGGTATCCTGCTGAATTTGGGCCTTGCCTGTTGTCAGGGCCTCGTCGATCTTGCTCTTACCGATGACTTCCCGCATCGAGGCTTCTGCTGCTTTGCCGATCGTGTCATGGATGTCGGCGACGTTGAACAGGTAATTGGCGGCTTCTTTGATTTTATATTGAACGATGAACTCGATCGCCAGGATGTTCATATCGCCGGTCAGCATCAAGGCCTCCTGCGGAATCATCTGCTGACGGCTCTGGCGGTCGGTTCGGAATCCGATCTCGACGCGGTGGAGTTTCGCGACTTTAGGTTGGAGCACCGATTCGATCAGCGGAATCTTCATGTGCGGCCCCGGCCCGACTGTCCGGACCGGGATGCCGAATCGCTTCACGACACCTTCCTCATCAGGGCTGATAATGAATGCGCTCTGCCAAGCGAAGAAGATAAGCAACCCGGCAAGAAGAATGTTTCTGAATCCGCCGGTGGGGAGGAGATTTCTGAATTGCGACTGAGCCTGCCTGAGGGCATCCTCAAGCGGATCGCTCTTCTTGCTCCAAGGATCTTTGGGGTCCCAGACCATGTTTAGGGTATTCGGTCGAAGATAGTATCGATGAAAACGTGTGGGCGCCACCTTAGCAGACTGCATGAGGCAGCGCAACCGTGTCCGGTTGATAGATCAAGTATTATTGATGTAAAAGAAAGCATGTCCTCCCTGCTGGGAAAACAACGAGCCCAAGTCGCTGAGTTCTTCCATGCCCTGGCGGACGAGACCCGGCTTGAGATTCTCGATCGACTAAAAGAGAGCGAACGCTGTGTCTGTGAACTGACCGATGCGCTTCAAACCGGGCAGTCGCGTCTCTCGTTTCATCTAAGAGTGCTCAAGGATGCCGGCTTGATCCATGACCGCCCGGATGGCCGGTGGATCTATTACTCGATCAACAAGGACGCCATCGAGGAGCTGAGTGATTGCGTGGCTTCGATGAAGATCACGGGGAAATCTGTCCGGTCCGGTTCGCGCTGCTGAGTTTTGTTGTGATTCATATCAAGAAATGTTGATATATCAACCAGGAGATTCATGGATAGCACGCTAACCCTCACGCCGCCTGTCACGAGGAAGCGGCTGAATTTCTTTGAGCGATACCTGACGGTTTGGGTCGCGCTCTGCATGGTTTTCGGCGTTCTGCTTGGTCAATCGGCTCCTGGCCTTGTGCAAACATTGCGATCGATGGAGTTTGGGCAGGGCAGTCACATTAATTTGCCGATCGCAGTTCTGATTTGGCTGATGATTACACCCATGATGATGAAGGTCGACTTTGCGTCGATCCGTCGGGTTGGTACGCGACCAACCGGGTTGCTGGTCACGTTGTTTGTGAATTGGATGGTCAAGCCGTTTTCCATGGCCTTCTTGGCCTGGGTCTTCTTCCGTCTCGTCTTTTCAGACTGGGTGACGGCGGATGAGGCGGATCAATACATCGCGGGAACGATCATTCTGGCCGCAGCGCCCTGCACGGCGATGGTGTTTGTATGGAGCTACCTGACGGATGGGGATCCCGCCTATACGCTGGTGCAGGTATCCGTCAACGATCTGATTATGCTCGTGCTGTTCGCGCCGATTGTGGGACTTCTGGTGAGCGGCGCTTCGTCCTTATCCGTCCCATTTGACGTGTTGCTCTATTCAGTCTTGGCCTTCATTGTGATTCCACTGGCGATCGGCTGGGCGATCCGTGTCTGGCTGGTACGACAGCACGGGCATCGCTGGCTGGAGGAGATGCTCCTGCCCCGTCTCGCCCCGGTCACCGTAGCCGCGCTTCTGCTTACACTGATCTTCATCTTTGCCTTCCAGGCCCAGAATATTCTCACCAGGACTTTCCATGTCGTGTTGATCGCGATCCCGATTCTGTTACAGGTCTATGTGAACGCTGGACTGACCTATGGTCTGATGCATCGTTTTCAAGTGCCTTATGCCGTAGCGGCGCCAGGCGCGCTGATCGGGGCCAGCAACTTTTTTGAACTGGCAGTGGCGACGGCGATCGCCTTGTTCGGGGCCGAATCCGGAGCGGCTCTGGCGACCGTCGTGGGCGTGCTCGTTGAAGTGCCAGTCATGTTGTCCGTGTGCGGCATCTGCAACCGGACAAGAGATTGGTTCGGCCATCAGGGGGTGGCATGAAGCGGCGCATTTTATTTCTCTGCACCGGCAATTCCGCGCGGAGCCAAATGGCAGAAGGGTGGCTGCGGCATCTGGCGGGGGACACCTTCGACGTGTTCAGCGCCGGAACCCATCCGGTGGGATTAAACCCTGGAGCCGTCGAGACCATGAGAGAAGTGGATATTGACCTCACCTCACATCGCTCAAAGGCCGTAACGGAATTCGCTGGGCAATTATTCGACTACGTTGTGACAGTCTGTGATCGGGCGAAAGAAACCTGTCCGCTTTGGCCAGGGCAGACGCGCATGGTGCATTGGAGTTTCGATGATCCGGCCGCTGCGGCCGGTACGCCCGAGAATCAGCACCAAACGTTTCGGCGTGTGAGAGACGAGATTTTTGAAGCGATCCGCCGGTGGCTGGAAAGCGAATTCAATAGGAGGATCTAGGTTGCAACCGCCCCGCCACAGGACGAGCCGGAACCGGCGGTACAGCCGTAACAATGATTGCGGGTCACGATTTGGCGCCGATGCAGTCGTGCTGGATCGAAATCGCGGATATGTGACGGTGCGTCGTAGCCGACCGGCAGATCCAGCATTTGATTGAAATCGCAGTCGTAGAGTCTCCCATCCCAGCCGACCGAAAGCGTGTAGCGGCACATCACACCGGCTGCCGCAGTTGGGTTGAAGGCGTTCGCCAGCCGTTCCATATAGCCTCCATAGTTATCACTCTCCACGAGAAATTCCAGAAACCGGCTGATCGGCATATTGGTAATCGTATAGAGATGATTGAACTCGACGCCATAGCGCGTGCTGAGTTCCCTTCTAAATTGCGTTTGGATCGCCTCCTGCTTCGGGGGCAGGAAAGCGCCGACTGGGTTGTAGACAAGATTCAATGCCAGACCGGTACCGGGCCGGCCGTATCCGAGTCTATTCAACAGTTGCAGGGCCTTGATGGATTTCTCGAAGACCCCGTCGCCCCGCTGCGCATCGGTCTGGCTTGCCCGGTAGTACGGGAGGGACGCGACGATTTCCACACGGCTTGTGGCCAGAAACTCAGCCAAATCCGCTTGCGAGGGGAGGAGTAGGACAGACAAGTTACAGCGATCTATGACGTGCCGGCCGAGGGCACGGCTCTGCTCGACCAGCCACCGAAAATTTGGATTGAGTTCGGGTGCGCCACCGGTGATATCGACGGTGGGGATATCGGTTTTGGCCAATGCGTCGATGCACAGCTCTGCCGTCTCCCGGGACATGCGTTCGGTACGATCCGGTCCCGCGTCCACATGACAATGGCGGCAGGTTTGGTTGCAAAGCTTCCCGACGTTGATTTGCAGAACGGCGATGCCGGTAGCTCGCAGCGGCAGGAGCCCGGCTTGATCGAGACGGGTGTCGAACGACGGGGAATTGCTCGGCTGACCGAGAATACGAAGCTGTTCGATTGCAGAGGCGAGCGGGTTACCTCGGCCAAGCAGGGTTAATGCCATTGCAGCCTCAACAACAACCCCCAGTAGATGCGCAGGTCACGGCGTCTCCGCTCACGGCGGCTCCGGCCCGGTTGATGACCGCAAAGTGCGGAGCATATTGCCCGCTTTCCAAGACCGCGAGGGTCTTGGAGCAAATCTCCAGGGGTTCTCCACGGCGGTAGACGTGAGAATCGTCATCGGCGACTTCCAGAAACGGACCGGCCAGCAGGGCAAAGTGTCCGCGCCAGACACAAGGATCTTGCGTGGGCAGGACGGCGGTCCAGCGGGCGTCCTCACGATCGAGCCAGAGCGGTTCTTGCGAGAGGACAAAGTAGGGAACGAGGGGAGGCTGAGTCAGCAACAAAGCCGTTTCCGGTCCGATCGGTTGGGGAATGCCGCGTTGATAACTCGTTCCTCGCTCGTCGACGACACGGCTGAATGGCCCGCAGAGCGTGGCATAGCGGACCGTCACGGCGGTCGATGTCGCAGCCAATTTGTACCCGGTCAACGTCACGGAAAAGCAGTGAATGCCATCGACCACCTGCCAGGGAGAAAACTTGACGAGATGGATGCCGAGAAACCCGGCTTCGACCATTCCACTGATATAGTCTGCAAGCGTCAAAGCGCCGGACAGACAGTCGCCCCACCTGCCCGCATCATGGGCGAGGTATTGCGGGACCGGCTGGTCCGATACGATATCGGAGATCGTAAAGCGTCCCCCCGGTTTGGCGACGCGGAACATTTCCTTGAATACCTTGCGCTTGTCCGGCGCCAGGTTAATGACACAGTTGGAGATGATCAAATCGATCGTGTTGTCGTTCACCGGCAACGCATCGGCCATGCCTTTGCGGAACTCGACATTGGATGACGCATAACCGAGGTTGGACGCAACGATCGGGGCGTTCCTCCTGGCGATCTCCAGCATCGTATCCGTCATGTCGATTCCGATGACCTGCCCGGACGAGCCGACGAGCCGTGAGGCTTCAAAACAGTCGATGCCGCCGCCCGAACCGATGTCCAACACGGTTTCCCCGGAACTGACGGTTTTCAGTCCGGCCGGCGTGCCGCAGCCGTACGAGATCTTGAGCACTTCTTCCGGAATGAAGGACTTCAGATCGGCGAAATCATAGCTGGTGGGGCAGCACATCTGTTCGCCCGTGCTGGCTGCCCTGGCATAACGATCGCTGACTTTCCGGGTGATTTCTTCTATTGGCATGGCTTCCTCACAGATATGCAGGTTTCTCCATGTACCAAGAGAACAGGGAGAACGTCAACCTCCGAATTGCCAGGATCCTCATGCTGAGCATGGCGGTTCACATTGTGTCGATCGATTCGAGAATTTCTTACAGGATGCGCCTGGAGTTGAAGGAGGACAGAGTCCGCGCAGGATGGGCGGCCTACAGCTTCGCCGGACTTCATGTCGGAGAGTACTCGACTGACCGATGGGCGAAATCCTTAGCGTGGTGGAGCTGTCAGCCTCTTTCGCCAGAGTAAGCCGTATATCATCACGTTCACGACGAGCACGGTTGCGCCGAGTGCGGTCTGGATCCCAGGGGTCAGGTGTCCCGGGTACAGGATCGAGAGAAGATATCGGAGAACAAAGTCTCCTTGGTCTCCGGCCTCTCCCCCCTGCATCCGTAACCAGTTCTCAAGCGGCGTGAGGGGGCAGAGCCAACCGGTGAACTCCACGGTGGCGCCCCAGGCAAGTGCAGGCACATGCAGCCACATCGCTCGAGGCCATTTCACGCTCAACAGTCCGCCGAACAGGACAAAGAAAACGAAACCCATGTGAAGCACCAGCACGATGTCAGCCAACAATGAGGACCACATGGGGCTAGAAGAGCCGCGGATCTGCCGTTGGGTCGATCGAGGCAGGGTAGATCAGCTTGCCGCGATCAATAGCGGCAAATGGAGTCAACTTGTGATCGTCTGCCTTGTCCAGAGACATGATGTGCCGGACTGTCCATGCGCGAGACAGCACGGCATCGGCAATCAACGAGCGGTGACAGCGCCAAGGAAGAGCTTCAGCGCACATAATTGCCGTCGGCCGCAAGCGGCTCTCGGCCATCAACTCTTCCAACGCGTTCCAGAATTCATTCGTCTGCATGTAGTCGGCATAACCGCGAAAACTCGCATTGCGCCAGCCCATGTTGATTGAATCCTTCATGGCCTTTCGCAGGCCGCCAAGCGCCGCTGCATGCCGATAGCCGATATCAGCATCTGCCGCACTTTTGGCCAAGCTGTCGCTGTTGAATTGCGGATTGTAGCGGGATCGCGGGATCGTACGCACGTCGATCAGTAACCGAATTTTATACGCGCGCAGGAGGTTGAGGAACTGGTCGATCGGTCTTGTGGAATGACCGATGGTCCAGAGCGTATGTCCAAGCATCATGCATTACTGTGGCACAGTCGAAGCGAGAAGGCTATGAGGCGGAGGCGATGGAATCAGTCGGGGGGTATTTTGGCCGGATCGACTTCGAGGAGCTTGAGCCGTCCGTTGACGATGTGCTCGGTCTTGTAGAGGCGGGTGCCTACCTGCATGGTTCCAACAAGGAGATTGCCGCTGGCCACGAACATGAAGTCGCCCTGCGACGGCGGCTTGAAGTTGCCCCGGATGACGGCCGTATCGTTGATGCGTGAGACCGTCGACGTGATGTCCAACTCATGACGGGGCCCGTCAAAGAGTTCGACGACCACGCGGGGGTGAGGTCTGGCACCCGCATCTTTCAAAATCTGAAGCAGCTGCAGATCAAGGGCGATCTCCCGCTCGCGAAGGACCCAGGGCTTGCGTGGCGGGGGCGGCTGCTCAGGTGCTGGGGGCGGCGTCGCGGTTTGCCATAAGCTGAGTGGCTCAGGGGGTTCAGCAGATGGCGCGACGTGAACCGACAGTGCGGTCAGGAGGCCGGACATGAAAATAATGATCCCGGTCAGGCGTATCACCGATGCGCTCCGATTGCGACGTCCTTCGTTGACATCGTTCAGTATACATGGTGATCGCGGCTTCAACGTGAAAATGTACATGTCGCAACGCAACCTTGCGGGTCGCTTTGAAAGACTCACAGATCAGTCGCCTGTGAGGCCCAGGCAAGGAGTTCTTCGGCCGTCTCCAATACCTCCACCGGCACCTCGTAATAATCCTTGAGCCGCTGAGTCGAACTGGGTTGAAACGGCTTCATTCCGCGGTCGCGGTACAAGCCGGCCGTGGTCTGATTGGTCTTGAAGTAGAGGCGGCCCTGATGGACGATCCCGAAGAATGTGTGGCCTTGATACAGGCCATAACCGCCGAACATGGCGCGGCAGGTGAGGCCGCGTAAATCCGTCAGTTGATCCAGCACGAAGCCTCTGAAGCCGTCGTCGTTCTTGGGCATCGCGGTTTCAGACCGGTGTTTGGGCCGAAACAAAACGCACGGCGATCGGGAGGACGATCGCCGTATTCCTCTGAAAGCGATGCGCGTTTTGGAGGATCCCATCTCGTGCCGCCTCCTGCTGGCCAGCAGTGAGTTTCGCAAAAAGGTTTTGAACCGGTGCGGCGATCTCCATCAGGCTTTCGACATAATCCTGGGCTGCCGGAAACCGCACATCGGCCAGGATTTCCTGCTCGCAGATGTCGGCAAAACCGGCCTGACGGAGCATGCCGGCAAGGTCCCCGGGTCTGGCCAACCGGAAAATCCCCGGTGCCGTAGGGTCGGGAGGGGGCAACTCAATGAACTGCTTGATGACGTTTATCGGAATATTGAGATAAGGATTCTTATCGGGCGTCGACCACACCGCTGCGGCGAAGTAGCCGCCCGGTTTAATGACCCGTGCGATTTCTGCCAGGGCCATGGGAATCTCCGGGAGGAACATGAGACAGAAGCGACTCGTCGCGGCGTCGAAGGTGTGCTGGTCGAACGGAAGCGTACTGACGTCGCCGGTACGGAACACAATGTTTGTAAGCCCCAGCCGCTTCGCTTTCCGTTCGGCTGCGACGAGCATCTGCTCTGCCAGATCGATGCCGACCACGCTTCCCGTCGGTCCGACGGTCTGCGCGGCAAGCAGCGCTGGGTATCCCGTACCGGAGCCCAGGTCGAGCACCCGCTGCCCCTGGCACAAATGAGCATCGGCGACGAGCCGGTGGTTGAGATACGCCATCTGTTGATCGAAGAGCCGATCCCATTTTTCCCAGCCGGAGGCTACGCGGTTCCAATCCTGGCGCTGAGCTTCGATGACTTCATGCGATGTCAGTTGTGCCATATCAGGTCCTCACAAATGATGGGCCGTCGCAAGTTAAGCAAAGATCAGGCCGGCAAAGACGCAGTCGATCGCGCAGTCAGCGCATGCGACCGGCAGGAACGCGTGCTCCGTGCCGCGCGCGTTCCTTTCCTCGTTACTTGATCGTCTGCAACGTCTCCCGGAGTTCTTTCAACTCCGAGATGAAGAGATCGAGATGCTGATCACGCTGCGGCTGATCATCTTTGAATTTCCAGAGGCGCTTGAAGATCGCCTTCATTTCCTTCTTGTGCGTGACGGCCAGATCATAGGCCGGCGTCTTGGCCTGCGCGTCCGTCACCCCGCAGAACGCATCCAGGAGTGCATGGAGCTGGTTGTGAAGGTCATCGAACGCATTGTCCTTGCCTTTGCCGCCCTTGGCCTTCCCTGCGGTCGCTTCCATCATGTTCGTCAGGTTGATCATGGTTTCGACACCACTGGCGCCTTTGGCCTGCGTCGCGTAGTCGCCCGCACGGGGATAAAACAAGTAGCTGCAGCCCGTGAGCCCGGTCAATATCAAAGCTAAAGCCAGAACACCGATGGTGCGTTGCATGGGAGACCTCCTGACGTGGATAGATGGGTGTTGTCTCAACATGGTGTCATTATGTGGTTGATGCGGCTTGGGACGAGCCGCAAGAGATGCTCTTCTGTGTCCGCAGGCATCTGAAGCGCACCCTCACTCTACTGAACGACGGGCCCATAGTCCAACTCGGCGTTCTCATCGGCCGGTCCCCTTTGCAGACCGCCGTTCTTCCACGGTGTAGTGTGCCGACCGGCTGTCGAAACGCGCCAAGAGTTGCCGTGCTTCCGGCGGAACGACCGCCATCTCGTAGTCGGGGCCCGCGAAACTGCGGACCGCCTCGATGGAGTCGAACCACATCATCGTCACGAACTCGACCCCTTCGGGCACGGAACGTTTGAGGAGATCGATGGCCCGGAAGCCGGGGATCTCCCGTCGGACAATGCCGACAAAGATCTCGTTGCGCAGGAGGCGCTCGTACGCATCAGCGTGCGCCTCTGTGGTCCAGCCATGCCAGATGCGGCAAATCATCAGCGTCGCGGTTCCCGATTCACGCGGGAAAACATTTTCCAAACGCTGCCAGCAGTCCCGGCTGGCCTGCCAGGCGGATCCTGCGGGTCAGCAGGGCCCAGATCAGGCTGCTTTCTTTGCGAACGAACCGGAGCCACGTGAGACTGTCGGCGGTGATGTGGAGTTGCGGCCGGCCGATCAGGCCGTCCCGCACATCGATAGTTTGGTTTCGAATCGTGACG
Source organism: Nitrospira sp. (assembly GCA_035310605.1). GTDB lineage: Bacteria > Nitrospirota > Nitrospiria > Nitrospirales > Nitrospiraceae > Nitrospira_C. The sequence goes on from DATGEA010000203.1 coordinate 14,010, forward strand.
GTGGCCTGGCTCGTTTCGGCGCCCGTGAAGGTGAAATGATAGGTTGCGGCGAGGCCCGCTGCCCGCCCGCGTTGAAAGGCGATCGGGAGACTGCTCACGAATTGCCCGATCGAGGAGGGGCGAAGCCCGTTGCCGATCCGCTTGGGAATTTTGTGCGGGAAGCGTCCGGCCACGTACGATTCGGCATCGGATCCCGGAACGACATAGACCGTCTCGATCTTGTCCGTGAGCGGCCTGACCACGTCAGCGGTGAAGGATTTTCTATCCGTCAGGAACGGCGCGATGACCTCTTCTCCGGCCGGACAGACCGCGAGGCAATAGGCTGCCTTGTAGTTGGCGCCGAAGGACAGGCTTTGCCACATGGAAGTGGTTTCCGCATCGCTCACTCTTCGCCGGTATGCCTTCGCATTCGGACTGTCCGCGATCTGCTCGATCCAATTGGTGAAGCCCCCCATGAATTCGCGGTAGTTGTGCGTATAGCAGGCAGAGAAATCAAAATGACCATCGGCACTGATGGCGCCGGTCGGACAGGCCGCAACGCAAAGCTTGCATTCCAGACAGGGGTTGTATGCAATCGGAGCGTCGTAGACGGTGATCTCGCTGCCCACCACGACCGTGCCCAGCAGAATGAAATTGCCGAACCGGGGATGAATCACGTTCCGGTGAATGCCCATGCGGCCGAGTCCGGCTTGTACCGCGACTGGTTTGTGCGAGATCACCCAAATCTTCCCGGGGAAGCGCTCCATTTCCATGGGGAATCCCATCGACGGGTTGAGCGCTCGTATGCCCTGTGCTTCAAGTGTCTCAACGATCGTGCGGGCGATGTCGTTCAGGCGGTCTCCGGCGTGATGAAACTCCAAGTTGGCGATGGATCTGGCAGGGCTGCGAATCGGTTCGCGGTTCATCCGGACGACGAAACTGATGAGCGACTTGGCCCAGGGGAAAATCCGGAGAAGATCTTCCCGTTGATCGGCCAATGCCGGCCGTTCCGTCTCGACGAAGCCCACGTCGTCGGCCCCCGCATCGAGACAGAGTGCCCGAAGCCACTTGGCATCCAGCGCACGTGCCGAAACCGGGAAGGGCTGTTGCGAGAGTTTCTCCCGCAACAGCAGGACCGTTGGGTGATCATCCAGCTTCATGGAAGCCCCTCCAGGCCTCGGTGTTGAACCGGCGTTCTCGAGCAGGTCAGAGGCACGAGGCGTCGTTCAATCCAAAATCGCCAGGGCCGTCTTGGCAGTTTCCTTTACGACATCGGCCGGAGTGCCGGCCTTGATCATCACGATGGTGCCTTGCATCATCGTCACCAGGAATCGCGCCAGCGCACGCGGGTCCTTCCGCTGACTCAGCTCGCCCTCTTCCTTCGCACGTGTGAGCAGCGTGAAGAACGCCTCTTCCATCGTCTGCAGCCGCTCCGCCACTTTCCCTGCGATATCTTTCTCATGCGGAGCCAATTCCATCACGGTATTGGTAATGAGGCAGCCCCGTCGCTGAGGATCCGACAGTCCGAATTCCAACATGTGTTCGAGGAACCGGCGAAGGAGCGAAAGGGCCGGGCCTGGTTGATTCAAAAGGGAGAGCCGGCCGCCGATGCCGCCACCGGTGCAATAACGATCCATCGCTTTCATGAACAGCTCGCGTTTGTCGCCGAAGGTGCCGTAGAGGCTTCCGCGATTGATGTTCATTGCGGTGAGCAGGTCGTCCACGGATGTCGCCTCGTAGCCCTTGTGCCAGAAGGCGTGCATGGCCTTGTCGAGTGCCTGGTCCGGATCGAACGCTTTCGGTCGCGGCATGCGGTGGCTCCAATACAAGGAGCCTTGTACTACATATTGGAATGATCGGTCAATAATAAAATTCCGGCCGTCATCCTCTTCTTCTCGCCTGCCTCGCCCCCTCATCGTCAATCGTCGAAACATCCGTTCCCCGCTCACCCTATCGGGGATCGGTCCGGGAGGAATCGTTCGGCTGAGCCGCCGTTGTTGTCCCGCCCCCCTTCTGTGCTAAAGTCGATTATTGACAGAGTTCTCAGACCGCTATGGTCGAAGTAAAGGAGGCGGATCATGTCCAGGCAACTGCTGGGTAGACTCCTTGTTGTGGCGTTCTTGTTCACGAGCCCCGTCGCTCAAGCCGAGGGTATATTCGACGGGCTGATGGATCGCGCGAAAGACAGTGCGGAGCGGAAGGCCCGCGACCGGGCGAATCAGCGTATCGATCAATCCATCGACAAGGCGATCAACAAGAGCGAAGAAGCCGTTCAGTGCGTCGCCACGGACCAAGAATGCATCAAGCGAGCGAAGGATCAGGGCAAGCAAGTATCGGTCGTCAATACCCCGGCTGCCGCTGATTCCGCCAAATGCACGGTGACAGATGCCGCTTGTCTGAAACAGGCCAAGGCCGAAGGCAAGAAAGTCGAGATCGTTGATGAGGCGGACCTCGATACACTCCGCTGTTCGTCGACAGATGCGGACTGCCTGAAGCGCGCCAAGACATTGGGTAAGAAGGTTGAGATCATCGACTGACCAACCGGTGGAACGCCAGGAGCCCGGCAGAGCAGCATGTGCGCCCTGGTCGGTTTGAATGCCTCGCGGCCCCTGTCGGTCCGCCCTCCTGCGACGAGCCGAACGGGGATGTCCGGTAGGCCCGGCCCGATCTTGACAAACCTCCCGTTTCCTTTCATCCTGCTCGCACTATCCCTTATACGCGAGTTGACGTGATTCCTTTAGCGGCACTTCGATCGCGTTTTGTCCACCCCACTTCTCTGGCCGGTGTCTTGACCCTTGCGATGGGCGCATGTGTGCTCTTTGGTTGGGCCGTCGACAATACCGCCCTGAAAAGTCTCATCCCCGGTTCCACCTCGATGGTGCCCAATACCGCGATGGCGTTTCTGCTCTGCGGTGTAGCGCTTCTCTGCTTACAGGTTCGGTCGCAGCCGATATACCGCAGGTGGGCCGCGCGGGTCTGTGCCCTGGGCGTCATGTTCATCGGAGCGACGACGGGGGGGGAGTATCTCTCAGGAATGGACTTCGGCATCGACCGGTGGTTGATCGCGGGGCCGGCAGAGGGCATGGACACGCCGTTCCCCGGTCGTATGGGCATGAACACCGCCATGTGCTTCGTGCTGTTCGGCTCGGCTCTTTGGTGTGCAAGCGTCTCTTCCCACGGGGGGAAGCCTATTGAGCAATGGCTCACGCTGGCCGGACTATTCATCGCGTTCATGGCCCTGCTGGGGTATGCATACCAGTTCAAGCTGTTCTCCGGTCCCCCCCGCTACGCGCAGATGTCGTTGCATGCCTCGTTGGGATTGCTCGTGGTGGGTCTTGGAATCCTGCTCCTGAATCCGGGCGGCGGTCCTGTGGCGGTGTTCGCGGGCTCTCATCTCGGGAGCCGCATGGCGAGGCGCCTGTTGCCTGCCGCGATGATGATTCCTCCTGTCGTGGGGTGGGTCATGCTCACCAGCGAACAGGCGGGACTCTTCGATCCCACGATAGGGACGGCCGTTGCTGTCGCCATCAACGTCCTGCTCCTGTGGAGCGTGGTGTTCTGGACCGCCCGATCTATCAATGAGGCTGATCAGGCGCGACGACAGAGCGACCGGCTGTTTGCGTCATTCATGAGCCATCTCCCGGCTCTTGCCTGGATCAAGGATGTCAGGGGGCGATACGTCTATCTGAATGAGGCATTCCAAAAGGCCTTTGATGTACGGCTGGATGACTGGCGAGGCAAGACGGACCGGGACGTCCTGCCTGGTGCCGTCGCCATGCAATTTCAAGCCAATGATGCGCAGGTCATCGCGACGAAACGTCCCATCCTCACGGCTGAGACGGCTCCCCATCGAGACGGACTTCATGAGAGTGTGGTCAGCAAATTTCCCATCGTAGATGATGAAGGGACTCTGACGCTGATCGGTGGAGTCGCCGTGGACGTCACCGAGCGTAAGCAGGTCGAGACAGCCCTGCGGGAGAGGGAAGAGCAGTTCCGGCAGGTGACCGAGCATATTCAGGAGGTGTTTTGGCTCAGCGATACGGCCAAGAATGCCGTGCTCTATATCAGCCCCGGGTACGAAGCGATCTGGGGACGCTCGTGCGAGAGCCTCTATACGGCGCCTCGCTCGTGGCTCGAGGCCATTCATCCGGAGGATCGAGATCGAATTCTCCAAGCAGCGGTCACCAAGCAAGCCGCCGGAACTTATGACGAAGAATATCGGATCATGAGACCGGATGGATCGGTTCGTTGGATTCGAGACCGAGCCTTCCCTGTCCGGAACGAGCAAGGAGAGATTTTCCGCGTGGCCGGAGTGGCTACCGATATCACGGCGCAGAAACAAGCGGAGCTGGCGCTGCAACAGGCGAACGATCACTTGGAGCGTCGCGTGGAGGAACGAACAGCGGCTCTCGCCGACAGCCAACAGCGGTTGGAAGTCGCCGTGGCCGGCGCCAGTCTGGCCTCCTGGGACTGGAATATCGAAACCGGTGCTGCCGCGTTCAACGCACGCTGGGCCGAGATCAGAGGGCTTTCTCCTGATGAAGTCGTGCCGCATATCTCTTCATGGAAAGAGGGAGTCCATCCTGATGATTGGCCACTCGTCGAGCAGAAGCTGAATGCGTGCCTGGCAGGATTGACCGAGGAATACGAAGCTGAGATGCGGGTCAGGACAAGCGCCGGCGAATGGACGTGGATTCTCGATCGCGGGCGGGTCATCGAATGCAACGAGCAGGGAGCCCCAAAACGGATGGCGGGGATCGAGATCGACATTACCGAGCGAAAACGAAGCGAACAAGCACTCCGCCATGCTCAGGCGTTCATCATGTCCGTGGTGGAGAATCTTCCCAACATGATTTTCGTCAAGGATGCCAAGGATCTGCGATTCGTTCAGTTCAATAAAGCGGGCGAGGATCTGCTCGGGATCGGCCGAGAGGAGCTGCTCGGGAAGAATGATCATGACTTTTTCCCGCCTGACGAAGCCGATTCCTTCACTCAAAAAGATCGCGAAGTGCTCGCATCGGGACGCATGGTGGATATCCCGAGCGAACCGATTCAAACCAGGCGGCAAGGGGTCCGGATTCTCCATACGAAGAAGATTCCGCTGTTTGATGAGACAGGGCGGCCACGTTATCTCCTAGGCATCTCAGAAGACATCACGGAGCGTATCTCGGTGGAAGAGGCATTGCGCGCCAGCGAAGAACGATACAGTTCCCTGGTGTCGCAGGCGACGGACATCATTTATACCGCCGGAATAGACGGGCGCTTTACCTTCGTCAATGCCGCCGCCTGCGCAATTATGGAGTATCAGGAACAGGAGTTGTTGGGGAAACACTATCTCGAGTTGATCCGGCCGGATTATCGGGAGGCGGCTCAACGTTTTTACAGGCAACAGCTAACCGAGCGGACCCCGAGCACGTATTTTGAGTTTCCCGCCGTGACCAAGCACGATCACGAGGTCTGGTTCGGCCAACACGTGCAGTTACGGCTGGTCAACGGACACATCGTCGGCATTGAAGCGATCACCCGCGACATCACGGCGCGGAAGCAGGCGGAGCGTGTCTTGGAGGAACGGGCCAAGTGCGCGGCGTTTGCCGCGGAAGTCAGTCTGCTGCTCAATCGCGACGAGCCGCTCGACCGTCAGCTCCAGCGTTGCACGGATGCGGCGGTGACGCATCTCGGCGCGGCATTTACGCGGATCTGGCTGCGGGAGCCCGGAGACCTCTGTGCGGAGTGTCACAAGGTGGCCTGGTGTACGGACCACACCGAATGCCTTCACCTGCATGCGAGTTCCGGTCTGTCCACGAACCTTAACGGGGAATACCGCCGAATTCCCATGGGCGCGTTGAAGATCGGCCGTATCGCCCAGGGTGAGGGGCCCCTCTGTACGAATGATGTCGTCCACGATGATCGCTTGCCGAACAAGTCATGGATGCACGAGAATGGCCTGCAGTCGTTCGCCGGATTTCCCTTGATCGTCGATGGCCGCATCTTCGGCGTCATGGCAGTATTCGGACGGGAGGCGATGTCCGAGGCGTTGTGTCAAACGATCGAATCCGTCTGTAACGGTCTGGCCACGGCCATTGCGCGCAAGCTGGCGGAACGAGAACTTCAGGATGCCTATGATCGCCTGCGCAAAGTGACGAGCCAGTTGGCGGAAGCCGAGGAAGGAGAACGGCGTCGCATTGCGTGTGAGTTACATGATGAGTTCGGCCAAGCGTTGACCGGGTTGAAGTTCGATGTGGCCTGGCTGACAAGGCAGTTGGCTTCCGTCGCGCAGGGTGATCAACGGGCGGTCCTGACGTCCAAGACGGCTGCGATGTCCCGGGTCGTCGATGGCCTGATTCAGACGGTCAGAGAAACGGCTGCGGCGCTGCGGCCGAGCATATTGGATGATTTGGGTCTCGTGGCGGCCGTCGAGTGGCTGGTCTCGTCGTTTCGAGATCGCACGGGCCTCCCCTGCCAGCTCACGATTGATCCCTGCGTCCAGGGGCTGCCCATCGAGTCGCAGGTGGCGACAACGCTCTTTCGAGGGGCGCAGGAACTGCTGACGAACGTGATGCGACATGCGCAGGCCTCGAGCCTGTCGGTGGAGTTGTCGATCGAGGGTGATCGGTTGAGCCTGAAAGTCAGCGATGACGGACGGGGCATTCACGAACAGGAGTGGAAGCGCTCCGGTTCGCTGGGTTTGCGAGGCTTGTATGAACGGGTCGCATCGGTCGGCGGGACCGTTACGGTCACCGGGACAGCCGGAGTCGGGACGGAGGTCACCCTGTTGCTTCCCATTCATCTAGGAGTGGAAGAGGTCACAAAGGAGCCGTCATGAACATTCTTATTGTCGACGATCATGCCGTCGTTCGGATCGGCCTGAAGCAACTCGTGGAAGAGGCATATCCCTATGCGAAGGTGGAAGGCGCCAGCACAGGCAAGGACGCGCTGGGTCTGCTGGATCGCGTGCGCTGGGACCTGGTCATCCTGGACGTTAACCTGCCAGACCAGAACGGGGTCGAGCTGCTCAAGACCATGAAGTCTCGCCACGCCGCATTACCCGTCTTGATGCTGAGCCTTCATCCTGAAGAACAGTATGCTCTACGCGCGTTGAAAGCGGGGGCCGCGGCCTATCTCACGAAAGAACGCGCCCCGGAGGAATTAGCCACGGCC
>DATGEA010000204.1:0-2845 GCA_035310605.1 Nitrospira sp.
AATCCTTGCATAATTGCGATTATTTAATAGTATCCATCTTGACCTTCATAATTGGTTTTCATTCGATTCGAATGGCCAATACTTCTCAACCCATATCTTCATCTGAGCTCCCAACCTTAGCCGTTTACTTATCCGGTCTCATCTTGATTGTCGGGCCGCGAGTGCACTTAGGATTCAGTCCTACTGTACTTGGCTGATTTCGCATTTCCTCGGCGAAATCGAACAGAGTCTTCTTTGCGGCCATATCCCGTGGCCTCAGATTGTATTCGCCCTTCCCGGTGCAGGGTTTGTGCTCTTGCAAGGGAGATGTGCGTGCTCTATGTCCCGGGCTTTCTCTATGGATAAGCAGGTGAATAGGACGGCGCGCTTGGCCTTAGTCGTCGCTGACGAGGCCAGGACGCGACTGACCATGCGCGAGGCGCTCGAGCAATGTGGTCTCGACGTCTGTGAGGCCGCGAATGGGACGCAGGCGCTTGAGCGGTTCGCGGCACATCGACCGGACATCGTGATCCTGGATGCCACGATGCCGGGTCTCGATGGGATTGCCACCTGTGCGGCATTGCGCGGGGCCGCGGGGGGCTGCCGTGTCCCTATTCTGGTCGTGACGGAGCGCGAAGAAGAGGAGTCGAATACCCGAGCGTATGAAGAGCGAGCCACGGATTTCATGGCCAAGCCGTTCAGCGCGGCAGTCTTGAGTCATCGTGTCCGGTTTCTGCTGCGCGGCAGCGACACCGTAGAGTCCTTGATCAAGAGTGAAGCGTCATTACAGGATGCCCTTCAACATTCTATAGCCTCGGTGAATGCCAAAGGCGAATTCCTCTCTTTGATGAGCCATGAAATCCGCTCCCCGTTAACGGGTGTCCTGGGCATGGCAGATCTCCTAGTCGACACGGAATTGACTGAAGAGCAGCGCGACTATGTGGAAACGATTCGCGGCGCGGGGCAGGCCTTACTCCTGATCATCAACGACGTACTCGATTTCTCGAAGATGGAGGCGGGCAAACTGGAGCTCGATCCGATCGATTTTGATCTCCGGACCACCGTGGAAGAAGTCGTGAAATTACTCGCTGCGAAGGCGCATAAGAAAGACCTCGAACTCGCCTCTCTCATGCCGGCAGACCTGCCGTTAACATTGCGCGGCGATCCGGGACGGTTGCGGCAGATCCTCATTAACCTGATCGACAATGCCATCAAATTCACACCGCAGGGAGACGTCCTGGTTCGAGTCACCGTCGGAGAGGAAACTCCCGATTCGATTCTTCTGCGTTTGGAAATCATCGACACCGGTATCGGTATCTCGCCCGAAGATCGAGCCGAGCTCTTCCAGCCTTTCTCTCAGGCAGATTGCTCCATCTCGCGTAAGTACGGGGGAACAGGCCTGGGATTAGCCATCTGCAAACGTTTGGTCGAACTGATGGGCGGACAAATCGGGATTGAAAGCGAAGTCGGCCGCGGGAGCACGTTCTGGTTTACGATGCGGCTGGCGAGACCGCCGGTGGAGACGTCGAGAGAATTGCCTCCACGCGTGGATCTGCAGGGTCTTCGTGCTCTTGTGGTGGCGCGCAATGCCACGATGCACCGCGTCCTCGAACATCATCTCACCCAATGGGGCATGAAGGTCGTCAGCGCGGACGACGGGTCGACGACGTGGGATTTCTTAAAAGCCGCCATCGCCCGCGGCGAAGCATGCGACTTGGCCCTGTTCGATGTGTCGACTCCGAATATGAACGCGTTCGATCTGGCCAGAGTCGTCAAAGCCGACCCGCTGATCGCTCATATCCCATTGGTCATGCTGACATCGCTTGGTCACCGCGGCCAGGCGAAGGAAGCAGAAGAAGCCGGCTTTGCCGCTTACCTCACCAAGCCGGTCCGGGACGCCCAGCTTTATCGATGTCTCGTCACCGTCATGGGAGAAAGTGCGGGAATCGCACATGACCACAACTTGCATCGTAACACTTCATCAATAAAACGGCCGTTAGTCACGAAATATACCTTGAAGGAAGCGGAAGCCAGAAGGCGGTCACGTGTGTTGATTGTCGATGACAGTGTCGTCGATCAAAAGATTGCCGCCCAAATGCTGGAGAAGTTGGGGTACCAAGCCGACATTGCGGCCACGGGACGAGAGGCGCTCGAAGTGCTGGCGCAAGGCCGTGTCCCTTATGCCGCGGTGTTGATGGACCTGCGGATGCCTGGTATGGACGGTTTCCAACTCACGGCCAACATTCAACGAAGTGAAAGCATGCACCGTGATGTCGCCATCATCGGTATGTCCGGAAAGGCGACGGCCGGCGCCCGTGAACAATGTCTCAAAAGCGGCATGGATGAGTACATCTCGAAACCGATGAGCCTTCATGATCTGGACAACGCCCTCCGGCGTTTCAGATCGTCTCAGGAAAGCGGTCCTATCAACGGTGCGAGGAACACAACCAGTCAGTCTCAGAAAGTCTCTAAGACGAAACCGGTCGATGTTCAGAGCCGGTAAAGCCTGGAGAGTCCGCCAGAGGATTGCGGAGCAGGTCACCTTAACCTCAAGGAGGGGAATCATGGGATTAGGTCGCGTGTTAGTAGTCGATGACGAAGAACACGTCAGAAAGACGGTGGGCGCCGTATTGAGCAAGGCCGGCTACGACGTCGTCATGGCCGAAGACGGAGAGAAGGGTATTCACGCCATAAAGTCCGGTGACAATCCCCTGATGGTGGATGTCATTGTTTGTGACGTTCACATGCCTAAAATCCACGGAGCGCAAGCCATTGCGTATTTCCGTCAGCAGTTTCCCTCCGTGCCGGTGATTGTGATGACCGGACAAGCCGATCATCAAGGTGCCAGTTCCTTCTTTAAACAGGG
>DATGEA010000205.1:0-3104 GCA_035310605.1 Nitrospira sp.
CTTTTCCACCCCGAGCAGCGTGCCGGCGATTGAATTCGGCGCTGTGACCTCGACCGGCTCCCCGCGAACCTGAGTGAGGATTTGCCCCAATGTGGGATTCCCGTTCAGGTTCACGGCGAAGCTGCCGAGCGTCCTTGTCACGGGATCCCGCGAGCCGTAGGTGACAGTCGAGACTTTGCCGCCGCCAAAATCCTGGACGACCAGACTTTTTAGAATGTCGTTGATCTGGCCGACGTTGAAGCGAAGATCGAACTGCGCTCGGCCTGTGAGGGTCCCGTCATGCTGGAAGTAGCCGACGCCGCTGGAATACAGCACGATGGTCGAAAGGGAAAGCGCCGGAGGATCTTCCGCCGCTGCGAAGGAGGGGAGGACCAGGAAGAGTGCGGCAACGAGCAGGGTGTGAATCCCGAGCTTCCGGTCGAACAATCGTAACGGCATGAGGACCTCCATGGAACGAAAGACAACAGTCTGGGCCCTATCCCATCCGACCCTCAAAGATCAGCTCAGCGATGCCGGACTTGTCCAGGTCCCCTTTGCCGGCAGCGACGAGGCGACGGTATTGATCGAATGTGGCTTGAGCGAGAGGCAACTGTAGCCCGGCTGAATCGGCCAGGGCGAGTGCAATGCCGGAATCCTTGGCGGCATGGGCAGCCGAGAAATAACAGTCATGTGCCCGTAGCTGCATATCCTCGCCGTCGGTTTCCAGTACTCGCGAGGCGGCTCCTGTCTGGCTGAAGATTTCACGCAACATCGTGAGATCCAGGCCGAGGGCTCCGCCGAGGCCCAGTCCCTCTGCCAGGGCCGCCGTGTTGCAATTCATCACCATGTTCACCAGGGCTTTGACTTTGGCCGCCTCGCCGGCCTTGCCGACGTAGCGCAGACTGGCGCTCAGCGATTCGAGCAAGGGCTTGGCCCGGTCGAAAACCTCTCGCCTTCCTCCACACATGAGATAGAGCGTACCCTGGCGGGCCTGCGTGATGCTGCTGGCCATGCAGGCTTCGAGGCTGGTCCCGCCATGGCGCTCGACCAACGATTCGACTTCGACATGGACCCCCGGTGTCACGGTTGCGCAGTTGAGGAAGAGGCGGTCTTTCGCATGGGCAAGAAGACTGCTTAAGGACCCTTCCGCATAGATCTCCCGCATCGCCGCATCGTCTGACACGACGGTCAAGACGATATCAGACAGTTCAGCTACCCGCGCCGAAGTAGGGGCTGCCTCACAACCGAGTTCAGTGCCGAGTGCCGCGGCAGCGTCACCTTGCCGATCATAGACGGATGTGATGCGGTACCCTTGGTCTTTCAAGCGCCGGGCCATGTTGGCGCCCATTCGACCGACGCCGACAAAGCCTGCGCGAATCCGACTGACCATGTGCCTGCTCCTCTACGATGTGGGATAACGAAGATAAATCGCACGTACAGGTCTTGCCTCAGGTGATATGCCTGATCCCTCCCACGCCGTCAAGGGAGCCCGAGCAGGAGGCTGAAAAAGCCCGCCAGCAGCGTTCTCGCATCGCTCAGACCCTCAACGTACCCCGGAGGGTACGCTTCGGCCCTTCGCTCGCTGCGGCCTTACGCGGAACGGCGCGTCTCGGCGCGCCGGGGTTGGGGGGGTGAGAACAGTAGTCTTTTTGAACCTCCTGCAAGATCAACCTGGAATTGTGCCGGTTTGGCGGCTCATGTTAGCTTCCGACAAGTGAAAGGAAAGGATAGTGATGCCTGAACGTACCGACGAAACCATCGAGAGGATATTTCGCACGTGCCGCACGATCGCTGTGGTTGGCGTTTCATCCAATCCGGCTCGCCCATCCAATAGAGTCGCCGGCTACATGAAGGCCCAGGGCTACCGACTCGTTCCCGTCAATCCGAACGAGCAGACCGTGCTCGGGGAGAAGGCGTATCCCTCGCTCACGGTAGTGCCCGATTCCATCGACCTCGTGGACATCTTCCGGAAGTCCGAAGAGGTACTGCCGATCGTCGAAGAGGCCATCGCCAGAGGAGCGAAGGCCGTGTGGATGCAGGAGGGCGTGGTCAACGAGCCCGCTGCAGCCCGCGCCGAACAGGCCGGCTTGCTGGTAGTCATGAACCGTTGCTGGCTCAAAACACATGAGGCCTGGGCGGATCGTGGCTGACCAATCGTCCGGCTCACCTCAGGAAGCTCCTTCCGTCGATCCCGAACGCCAGGCCATGCTGGCGACGGCTGATCTCCTGGCCAATATTCTGGATACGACCGTCAAGATACCCGGCACGCGGTTGTATCTCGGACTTGATCCGCTGCTGGGCCTGATTCCCGGTATCGGCGATCTCCTGGCCAATCTGTTGGGAACGGTGATACTGGGATTGGCCGTGCGGCTGCAGGTTCCGCAAATCGTCCTGACCCGCATGAGCCTGAATTTGCTCATCAACGGGGCAGTCGGAGCCATCCCCATCTTTGGTGATCTCTTTTCGGTCTGGTTTCGAAGCCACGCCAGAAATGCCGTCCTCTTGCGAGAGGCTGCGACGAAACCCTGTCGGGCGAGAGATCGGGACTGGCTCTACGTGGTAGGCATCATCGGGGGGACGGTATTGATCCTGATCGCAGCTATCGCACTCGTGCTCTGGATGGTCGTGAAGATCTGGTCAGCGATGGCCATGCATCCCGGATCGTGATTCTAATCGAATGAAACTCAACTGCAGACATATCAATAAATTGCACAAGGAAATTACCGAAGTGACGACGTTCTTCAATAAACCGTAACACGACAGCCCAAGGGAGCCGGGTTTAGGCCGGTCAGCAGGGGGGCAGATTGGACTTTCATGGGCTACGAGGCTCATTTCCTCTTCTCCACACTGTCAATTCTGACAGTAGGCAGATGTCATCACCCGACATAGAATCTTACAGGTTCCGGCTCCTGAGGCAACATGGGGGCAAGTGGGACGTCTCTCATCCCCATGGGCCCGATTCTGAGTATCGGGAAAGAGCGATCGCGTTCTGCTTTGTTGTCGGGCAATCTGCCTCTCCCGGGAAAACGGCAGGTTCGTCTTGAATAAAGTTGGGGTTGAAGGATAGTCCGCGACCATCACATAATGAAGGAGGCGGCTATGCGTCGTATCGTGGGTTTGGCGGC
>DATGEA010000206.1:0-12842 GCA_035310605.1 Nitrospira sp.
GAGGGACTGCTCAGAGCGGTTCTCTGAGTTGTCTGGGGGGCGCCGAGCTATTAAATGTGGGCACTGGTGGGAGTGAGACAAACAAGATGGCTAGCAGAATCCGCACACGGTATTTCTGGAGGTGGTGAGACATTCATCCTATGAGGAAGCCCAGATGAGAGTAACAGGCTGATGAGCCGCGTAGAATCGAGCCTACGACCCGCTGATTAACAGCCCCGCCGAGGCTCTATCTTAGGACACATAGCAAGAGGACTCACCAGCGAAGAGAGAGAATCGAAGATGGAGGATTCGTGACGGCACAAGTCATCATGGATGATTGTCTGTCATGGTGTTGTGACACCGAGTTGAAACCAAATCCATTCCCGAGTTTTCTTTACTGTGTGCAACGATGTTGGGTGCAGATCCCCAGTATAAACACTGTCTGCCAAGCGTTGGTTGCATCCTGGCTTGCGTGATCCAAATGGGTGAGAACGGTTGTTAATCCACGCAATCAAAGGTGTAAATTCTTTCAGTGTAATCGCCTTTGATCGTCAACTTGCTGTAGCCTTGATGCTTCCCACACTCTTGTTGTGCCAGCATTTGGGCTACTTTCGCATCCAGCATTGGGGTCTGCACTATCACCTGACGAGGATTGTGTAAGCTCCCCCGTCAAGTGACGTTGGCCCCTTTTTGAGGTGTCCACGAAAGTGGGGCTAGCTCAGGATGCCTACGTCATTTTGATATTTCAGGATGCTGATTCATCACGCAACAAATGTGCCCTGTGCTTTATCAGCGAGAAAAACGTCGTGAGCGAATCGATGCGATGCGCCCGACATGGCGATGGAGCCTCATACGTCGCCTAGTCGTGGCGCAATAATCTACGTCCAGAAGTTCATACACTTACTGGCGCTGTCAGCGAGAAGATGATACGCGGCTTCCTTCATGGTGGATCTCTAAGAAGAGTAAGGGGCGCGTATGCGATCAAGCTATTGATATTCTTAAGCTTGCTGCTTCCTGTCCTTCCACAGAAGTCTTGCAGTTCATCAGTGGGGCAATTCCCCACACGCTTCACTAGTTTTTCTGGTGCACAACTCCCCAGTTATTCCATCCTTCACTCACGTTGAATTGGCAGTTTGAGTACATATGGATACAGCGCGAATCGAATAAACGTCATAGTGTCAAATGCGCTCCGTCAGTCATGGTCTTAAATGGAGCGGCCCGCAACTTCAGCTCCCGATGCGTTGACTTCTAGTGGAAGAGGCCTTGCGCCAGGCGTTGAAAGGAATAAGAGGTTCACAAACAAAGACGGGTGCAGAATGTCGGGTGCGGAAGGCCCTTGTTCTAATGAAACTCCTTTCAACTGCTACTCGGACCAGGCTCTGGGTGCGGAACAATTATTGCGATTCACCAAATGGAGGAATGGAGCGCGGTCCGCGTCTGAGGAGAAGCATATGTCTCCGCAAAATGTTGGCAGCCAAGGTTGTCTTCCTCACGCAGAGAATAGACGAGTAACGAAGTGAGTTCTTCCCAGTACACTACATAAAAGTCAGTGCCATGACGTTATGGATTCGGAGAGTGGAATGAGTGAGTCGGAAATCCGCGTAGTAATCCTCCACGCCAATCGCCTCTTTCGTGAGTGCCTGGCCCTTATTCTGGCCCAGCAGAATTCTATTTCTGTGGTCCGTACGGTGGCGAGGGTCGATGAGTCTGACGGTGATTTGTGTGCGCTCCAGCCGAGCATTTGTCTGCTCGATTTCGGGGGGGCCTGTCGTACCGGTCTGGAAGATGCCGGGCGGATTCGAGCGGTTTCAACGAAATACAAGATTCTGATGATCGGTGTTCCAGACTCCGAAGTCGATATTCTGGAGTGCATTGAGCGCGGTGCCGCAGGCTATCTACTTCAAGATGCATCGATTGACAACTTGATTGGTAACGTTCGCGCGATTGCAGCGGGGGAAACGCTCTGCTCACCCAGAATCGCGAGCCTGGCTTTTTCTCGTGTTGCCAGCGGAGCCCGACAAATCAATGAAGCGTGGTCGGGGAATTCGCCACCGCTCACGCGCCGCGAGGTGGAAATTGTAGGGTCGATCGAAGAAGGTCTGAGCAACAAGGAAATTGCGGTTCGATTCCATATTGAAATATCGACCGTTAAGAACCACATCCATAATATTCTCGATAAGCTCCAGCTACAGGATCGAAGAGCGGCTGCAGAATATGCCAAGAAGCAGGGATTGTCCACCAGCCGAATCTGAGATTGCGCTGCGCCTTACCGTATCGCGTTCGTTGTGTTGTTCAGTCAGACTCTAGTTGAGCAATCTTCCCCGCTAAATGATTGCCTCCTTGTCTCCTGATCAAGATCTAACCGGAAATAGATCTTCTTTCTCGATCACCGTAGATCCTATTTAGACCTCCAGATCTATTGGCCTCGTTTGGTATCCCATCTAAGTTGGGCGGCAATAGAGTTGTGAGGAGTTCTGGTGCACAAAATCCGAGTCCTCTTGGCGAATTACCCAGCAATGATCCCCGAAACCATTCGGCAAGTGTTGGCAGAACAGGAGGACATGGAGGTGGTGGGTGATTGCCGAGGGCCGATGAAGATTCTTCAAGAGACGGGCAGAACCAAGGCAGATGCCGTCGTTCTCGCTCAGGAGGGGATAGAGGAGCCTGGCCTGTGCAGTCAGCTGCTAGGGGTTTATCCAGACCTTACCATCTTGAGCGTGACCCTGGATATGACATCTGTCTATACGCAGCAGCTGTGTTCTCGCCGAAGAGAAGCAGTCAGCTCGCAGCAGCAAGGCATTGCACAAACGCTGCGATCAGCGGTACGTGATTCATGGAGCCAGAGGGAGAACTAAAGTTTCGTGAACGAGAGTTGTGAGCACTGCCAGACTGGAGGGCTTAAAGAGAAGAACGATGGGCTGTCACCTAATCTCAGCAGCGGAGGAGCGCGATGCCTATAACACCGACCTATCCGGGCGTGTACATCGAAGAGATTCCAAGCGGGGTCCGCACCATCACGGGTGTCGCCACTTCGATCGCGGCTTTCGTCGGATGCGCCGCCCGGGGACCAGTGAACGAGCCGGTCACCATCACCAGTTTCGGCGACTTCGAACGGATTTTCGGCGGGCTGTGGGCCAAGAGCCGGCTGGGTTATGCGGTCCGAGACTTTTATCAGAACGGCGGAACGATCGCCATTATCGTGCGTCTCGTGCACCCGGACGCCGCTGCCGCGGCCATCCCGCTGTCCGGAGGCCCGCCCACGCTTGCGGCAGCCAACGAGGGCGACTGGGGCAACGCACTGCATGCGGTGGTGGACAACAATGTATCAGCGGATGTGGCGAACCAATTCGGACTCGCCACCGCAGACCTCTTCAACCTTACCGTGCGTGACTTCAACACCGAAGTCACAGAAACATTTCGGAACCTCACGGTCAAGGACAGCCCGCGCCGCATTGACCGCGTGCTGGAATTGGAGTCTTCGTTAGTGCGCTCCACCGGTACTCTAACGTCGGTCCCGACACCGAACAATCCACCCGCTGCAGGGAAAACGATCTGGACCGACCCGAATGCCAACACGGCCGCGACGGCCAGTTCCGGTCATGACGGCAGCACACTGGACGAAAACGACTTCGACGGCGCAGGAAAGGAAGCCGCCAAGCAGGGAATTTATGCCCTGCTGAACACTGACATCTTCAACATCCTGTGCATCCCTCCGTATAAAGTCGGTGACGACGTGGATACGGGACTTGTCGGCAACGCAGCTACCTTGTGTGAAGCACGTCGCGCGATGCTAGTGGTGGATCCTCCCAGCTCCTGGACCACGGTTGCTCTCGCCCAGTCTGGAGTCAGCACGGTCGGCACCAACAGCAGGAACGCGGCTGTGTTCTTCCCTCGCATCAAGGAACCAGATCTGCTGCTGAACGGCAGCCTGCAGACGTTCGTCCCGTGCGGCGCAGTGGCGGGCATTTTCGCGCGCACAGACGCGCAACGCGGAGTCTGGAAGGCGCCAGCGGGGTTGGATGCCACTCTGGTCGGCGTCCCCGAACTGGCTCTCGGCATGACCGACCTCGAGAACGGTCAACTCAATCCCCACGGCATCAATTGCCTGCGTAACCTTCCGGCTGCAGGCCGCGTGGTCTGGGGATCGCGCACGCTGCAGGGCGACGACCGACTCGCTTCAGAATGGAAGTATATTCCCGTCCGGCGCCTCGCGCTTTACCTCGAGGAGAGTTTGTATCGCGGCACGCAGTGGGTGGTCTTTGAGCCGAATGACGAACCGTTGTGGGCGCAGATTCGCCTGAATGTCGGTGCGTTCATGCACGGATTGTTCCGGCAGGGCGCTTTCCAGGGCAAGACGCCGCAGGAAGCCTACTTCGTGAAATGTGACAAAGAGACGACAACGCAAACAGACATCAACAACGGTGTTGTGAACATCGTTGTCGGTTTTGCCCCACTGAAGCCGGCCGAGTTCGTCATTATCCAGATTCAACAGATCGCGGGACAGATCCAAACATAAAGGATGAGGAATAAAACGGGAAGCGGACGCAACGCCGTATCACAATTTAATCCTTCCGCCTTTCAGCTTCAGGAGGCATTATGGCTCAATTTAGCGTCAATCCGCAGCGGGTAGATCCTTTAAAGAATTTCAAATTCCGCGTCAAGTGGGATGGGCGCTACGTTGCGGGTGTCAGTAAGGTCGGTATCCTGAAGCGCACCACCGAGGTCGTCAAACACCGCGAGGGCGGCGATCCCTCAAGCAGCCGCAAATCACCGGGACGCACGGAATACGACCCGATTACGCTTGAGCGCGGCGTAACCTACGACAAGGAGTTTGAGCAGTGGGCCAACAAAGTCTGGAATTACGGCGCGGGGCTTGGAGCGGAGGTTTCACTCAAGGACTTCCGCAAGGACATTATTATCGAGCTTTATAATGAGGCTGGGCAGTTGGCGATCGCCTATAAGGTTTATCGCTGCTGGGTCTCGGAGTTCCAGGCACAGCCTGATCTTGATGCCAACGCCAATGCCGTGGCGATCCAGCACATCAAACTGGAGAATGAAGGCTGGGAACGGGACGTTGAAGTGGCGGAGCCGAGTGAGCCGAGCTTTACTGTGCCAACAGGGTAGGAGGTTGAGGCTATGACCGCGCTGTCGGCTGCCGAATTACTAACGCGGTGGGAACAGGGCAGGACGCAGAAGCCCATCAGGCGGGCGCTCCTGCTGCTGACTGCAGCCTGCTCGGAAGCCTCGCAGGACGATCTGGCCAATGTGAGCATTGGCCGACGGGACCGGCTCCTTTTAGATCTCCGCGAGCAGTTGTTCGGCCCCCGCCTGGAGAGCGCAGCTCACTGTCCGTCTTGTGGAGAGCGGCTGCAACTCACCTTCAATGTTTCGGATATTCGTACAGAGACGGGAGAAACCACGGCGGAATCACTCACTGTGCTTCTGGATAACTACGAAGTGTGTTTTCGATTGCCCGACAGCAACGATCAGGCCGCGATCGCAGAGTGCGAGAATGTTGCGTATGGCCGAAGGCTGCTGTTGACGCGCTGCCTTTTGAAGGTGAGGCATAACGAAGAAGAACAGTCGGTCGATCGGGTACCCGAAAAGGTTTTGGAAGCCGCCTCGGAACAGATGGCCCAGGCCGATCCCCAGGGGGACGTGCAACTGGAGCTCACATGTCCGGCGTGCTCGCATACTTGGTCAGCAGCGTTTGATATCGTCTCATACCTCTGGCAAGAGATCGATTCGTGGGCGCAGCGTATCCTGCGCGATATTCACAGCTTGGCCTCCGCTTATGGTTGGCGTGAGGCAGAGATACTCAGCATGAGTGCGCGGCGCCGCCAATTCTACCTGGATATGATCGGCGCATTGGGACAACAGGAACATGAGCGACTATCTCGGCAACATCGCGGCTAAGAGTCTCAACATAGCCCAGGTCGTCCAACCGAGGCCGGTGTCGTTGTTTGAGCCGGTCCATGTAGAGGGGATGCTCGGTGCCGGGTGTCGGTCCTCGGGAGGGCATATCGACGGATTGTCCGTGTCCGATCAAGGCGAGACCGGCGAGATGCGATCGATCGCCGCCGTGAGTTTGCAGACACAGGTGTATCGGCCACAGGCAGATACACTTACGGATCACTCTGGGCCGATGAAAGCGCCGAAATCCATGAAACCGGAGGCTCCGAATCCTCGGCATGAAGCAAATCGGGTCCCGCAGTCTCCTATCGAGTTTTCTGAGACGGTTAGAGATCGAGAATCCATTCGGAGTCCGTCTCAAGCGACGAGCCAGCAAAACCAATCTGAGCAGCAACATCTTCTAACCACGAATCCGCTGCTTACCGGGGAACCACATCGGCACCGGGTCCAGCCGTCCATCGAGCACATCACACCTGATCAGCCTAGAGTTCCCGTCTCCCAGCGAAGCATGACCACCTCTTTTCGAACGGCAGAGTCGATTCCTGTCCAGACATCACCGGGCCCCACCATTCAGGTGTCGATCGGTCTCGTCGAGGTGCGGGCGACAACGCCTGCTGCTTCATCACAAAAGCATCGGCCGGTGCCCAAGACAATGAGCCTGGACGAATACCTGGGAAAGCGCAGCGGGGGACGGCCGTGAGCAATTACCTCGCGATCGGTGCCGTTACGGCAACCCTGCGCTACCAACTGCAGAACGCATTGGATGCGGACCCAGCCACGGCCAGCGCCAAGGTAACGAACGCCAGACCTGATGGCACCTCGTCGGGCATGCCATCCTTTGGCGTCAACGTCTATCTCTATCAGATGACGCCCAATCCTTCGTGGCGCAACGCTGATCTGCCCACGCGGAACTCTAGTGGTGCGCTGGTCCAGCGCCCGCGGGCGGCCTTTGATCTGCACTATCTGCTGAGCTGTTACGGTGACGAGGCGCAGTTTGAGCCGCAACGCGTGCTCGGTGTCGTCGTACGAACGCTTCACACCCAGGCGCTGCTGACACACAAGCTGATCCAGACGGCGCTCGCCGATCCCATGTTCGCTGTGCTGGCCGCATCCGATCTCGCCGACGAGGTCGAGTTGGTGAAATTTACGCCAAGCCCCCTGAACTTGGAGGAGTTATCGAAGTTGTGGTCCGTCTTTTTCCAGACGCCGTATCACTTGTCAGTGGCGTATCAGGGCAGTGTCGTCTTCATTGAACCAGACGACCGGCCACAGCCTACGTTGCCGGTGCTTGACCGTGACGTATATGTCCTTCCGGTCAGTCAGCCAGTGATCGAGGGGATCGCGTCAGATGCCGGGCCGGGAGCGCCGATTGTGGCCACAGACACGTTGATTATCTCAGGGAAACGGCTGCGCGCCGATGCGGTCACGGTCCTGGTGGGCGGCGTGCCGGTCACGCCTCAGCCAGGAGACATCAGCAACACAAGAATCAGCATTCCATTACCCGGCGGCGTCCAGGCCGGTGTGGTCGCAGTGCAGGTGGCGCAGCCGATGATGATGGGCAGGCCGCCGGAACCACACCATGGCGGCGCGGAATCCAACGTCGCCGCCTTCGTGTTGCACCCGACGATCACGCCGGGCCCGGTTACCAGTTCCCTAGTCACGTTGACCGTGAATCCACCGGTGGTCCAGGGCCAGCCGCTGGTCCTGCTGTTGAATGAGCGGGCCACAACGGCGCCGAAGGCCTACTCGTTTACCAGTAAGCAACCTGCCACCGGCAGCACCGTTCAGATTTCCATCAGCGGCGTGAAACCCGCCGAATATTTTGTGCGGCTGCAAGTGGATGGCGCCGAAAGCCCGGTGGATCTGGATCCGAACAGCCTGAAGTTTGGACCCAAGGTGACAATCCCATGACTGTGGCGTCCGCAGATATCTGGACCGAAGTCAACCAGCGTCATCTGCTGGCAGAGCTGGCCCGGGTGCGCGCGGCACTGGAACGTCATGCGCCCCAAGCGCAAGGACGCCCTCCAACCCGGCCGCCGGACGTCGAATCAATCTCTCCACCCCCTGCGCTCGAAACGCTGTGTGCGGCATTCGGACTTTCGCCCTTCGAGCGCGACACACTCTTGCTGTGTGCGGGGATCGAGCTCGATGCCCAATTCGGTCCGTTATGCGCGGCGGTCAAGAACGATGCGACGCGGTCCTGGCCCACATGGGGCGTGGCGATGGCCGTGCTGCCCGATCCGCATTGGAGCGCACTCGGCCCGGCGGCGCCGTTGCGTCTCTGGCGGCTCATTGAAGTCGGGACAGGCAAGACCCTTACCGACAGTCCGTTGCGGATCGACGAACGCGTTCTGCACTATCTGACTGGCGTCTCGCATTTGGATGAACGATTGGCCGGCCTCGTCGAGCCGTTGCGCGCGGCCGGCGATCTGGTTCCGTCGCACCGGGCGCTGGCTGAAACAATAGCGTCCTGTTGGTCGAGCGAGAGCGGAACGTCAGCCTTGCCCATCGTGCAGTTGTGCGGCGAAGATCCGGTCGGCAAGCGGATCCTCGCGGCGGCCGCTTGTGGCGCATTAGGGCTACGGCTGCATCGCCTGTCCGCCACTGTGGTCCCCGCCGCCCCGGCTGAGTTGGAGACCATGCGGCGGTTGTGGCAGCGGGAAGCGGCGCTGACAGGGAGCGCGCTGTTGCTGGAGTGCGACGACCTTGACCCAGCCGACTCGGCACGCGCGAATACCGTGAGGCGATTGATCGAGCAGCTTGCCGGTCCGCTCATCGTGACCGCGCGGGAACGGCGTCACGGGTTGCCGAGGCGTGCCGTCAGTTTCGATGTGCGGAAACCGACGGCCGGCGAACAGCGCTTGCTCTGGCAAAGCGCATTGGGCGAAGCGGCCACCAGACTGGATGGCCGGTTGGATTCGCTGGTGGCGCAGTTCGATCTCGGCGCACAGGCCATTCAGTCGGCGTGTGCGGAAGCCATCGGATGCGACGACGTCGAGTCGTTGTGGGATGCCTGCCGCAGGCAGGCACGGCCGCGGCTTGACGATCTGGCGCAACGGATCGAACCGGTCGCCGGCTGGAATGATCTGGTGTTGCCGGAGGCACAACTTCAGACATTGCACGAAATCGCGGTGCACGTGCGTCAGCGGGGCCGGGTGTATGGGTGTTGGGGTTTCGCGGGCAAGTGCGCCCGCGGTTTGGGCATCAGTGCGCTCTTTACCGGCGCCAGCGGCACCGGAAAAACCATGGCTGCAGAGGTGTTGGCCAATGAACTGCGGCTGGATCTCTACCGCATCGACCTGAGCCAGGTGGTGAGCAAGTACATCGGCGAGACCGAGAAGAACCTGCGACGGGTGTTCGATGCGGCGGAGGACGGTGGGGTGGTGCTTCTGTTCGACGAGGCCGACGCCCTGTTTGGGAAACGCAGCGAGGTCAAGGACAGCCATGACCGCTACGCCAACATCGAAGTCAGTTATCTCCTGCAGCGCATGGAGGCTTACCGCGGCCTGGCGATTCTAACGACCAACATGAAGCAGGCGCTCGATACCGCCTTCTTGCGGAGGATCCGTTTCGTGGTCCAGTTTCCCTTCCCCGACGCCGTTCAGCGCGCCGAGATCTGGCGGCGCATTTTCCCTTCCCCGACGCCGACCGAGGGCCTCGATCCGATGCGTCTGGCGCGCATGAATGTGGCTGGCGGCAACATTCGTAACATCGCACTACACGCCGCGTTTCTCGCCGCCGAGGCCGGCGGGCCTGTCCGGATGTCCCATGTGATCCGCGCGACCCGGAGCGAGTACGCCAAGCTGGAGAAACCGCTCACGGAAGCCGAGATCGGAGGCGGGGGATGAGGGCGCAACGTTCGATTCCAAACTTACATCCTTCCGTTTCACTGCACATAGGGAAACTGGTGTTGCACGGCTTTGAGTCGGGTGACCGCTACCGTATCGGCGAAGCAATGCAACGGGAATTGGCACGGTTGATTGCGATGGAGGGGGTGCCGCCATTGCTGGCAAGGGGAGGCGAGATAGCGCGGCTGGACGGAGGGGCATTTAAGGTAGCGCCCGGCGCCAGAGCCGATGCGATCGGGTCGCAGATCGCCCATGCGGTGTATGGAGGCCTGATCCGATGAGCGCCCGATCGCCAATCCAGACGAAACCATCAACGCCGCTCTCATCTTTCACGCCCGATCATACTGGGCTATTGCAGCGCAAATGCGCCTGCGGCAGATCGCCTGGATTAAGCGGCGAGTGCGCGGAGTGCGCGAAAAAGAAAGGGTTGCTCCAACGAAAGGCCAGCAGCGATTTCGAAAGAACCGAAGTCCCGCCCATTGTCCACGATGTGCTGCGCTCCCCTGGCGAGCCGCTTGATCCGGCGACACGCGCGTTTTTCGAACCGCGCTTCGGGCTTGATTTCACGCGCGAGGCGGAGCACGCAACGTCGCCGCTGATCGTTGCATCGCCCGGGACGCCACTGGAACAGGAAGCAGATCAGGTGGCCGACCATCTTCTTCGACAACCGGGCGACGGTCAGACCACGAAGGGGAAGCCACTCGGCGTGGACTTAAGTCGCATCCGCGTCCATACGGACTTGAAGGCGGCGCGATCAGCCGCCGCAGTTGATGCGCTGGCCTATACGGTAGGCGCCAATATCGTTTTCGGAGCTGGACAATACAACCCGGGAGCGACTTCAGGGCGTCGCTTGCTCGCCCACGAGCTGACACATGTAGTCCAGCAAAGTTCCGGAATCCCGAGCGTCCCCGCGGTACAGAGAAAACAACCGGACGTCAGCATACTGGTGGAGGGCGAGTGCAAGGCGCCGAAATCTATCGCAATTGCAGCCGTACAGGGCGCGCGGATGGTGCGGGCAGCCCTGGACTGGTTCCTCTCTTCCGTTCCCGAAGACGAACTCATTCTCAACAGCCACCTGAGAGCCAATTTTGGGTCCGATTCCGCGGAGACGCGTAAGGCGGTCCATAGCCGATTGGCACAAGTATCGGCGTACCTGGAAAGTGCGCAAAGAAGTGGACTGACTTTTTCTTGCCGGGACGCCAAGGATCCGGCGTGCAAGATACATGTAGCCGAAGCGCTGAAAGCACCAAATCGGATAGCTCTCTGCCCCGCCTGGTTTGACGAGTTTGCCTCGTTCGGCATCAATTACGGAGGTTATTCCCTCATTCATGAATGCGCCCATCTAGCCGGGGCGGTGGAGAAAAAAGAGGTTTATCAAAGCAGAATTTATGGTGGCCTGAGTACGACGCAATGCCTCCTACATACCCCGGTCGGCGGCGATCCTGTTAACAACGCCGATAACTATGCCTGGTTCGTGAATTGTGTGGCTTTGCCTGAGGGAGCCGAGGTATTTCCGGGTCTTACCATCAAAGCCAAAGGCAAATGACAAGGGAATAAATAAAGAACACGGGGTCAGAGTGAAATCATTTTTTCAAACAGCCGGGCGGTGATCGGAAGGAATATACGCAGGCGTACGAGTCGTCAAGATGAACAAGCACGCGAACACACAGCAGACGAGAACCGCATCGCTTGCGTTCAAACCGACTTCGAGCCTCGTTTTGCAGCGCCAGTGCGCCTGCGGCAATCACGCAGCGGCAGTGAGGGCGCAGAGTGCGCGCAAAGGAGAGGGTTGATGCAACGCAGGGCGAGCGGTGATTTCGTCTTCCGACGCATCCAAAGAGCCAATTTCACCAAACCGGTTCGCGGGCGTGAACCAAGAGCAAGTTCACGGCAGTTCTTCAACACATACCAACTGCAGAGGAGAATAGCATGCCGACACCAAAAGTGAATGCCTGGTACGGATGGGAGCCCGACCGGCCCGATTATCGGGACAAACTTTACGCTGCCATCGCCGCGCCGCCGAAGAAATTGCCGTCAAAGGTGGATCTGCGAAAGGACTGCTCGCCTGTGGAAAACCAGGGACAACTCGGCAGTTGTACCGCCAACGCGCTGGTCGGCAACCTGGAGTTCCTCGAAAGAAAGGCCGGCCACAACCCCACCAATCTGAGTCGGCTTTTCATTTATTACAACGAACGCGCGATGGAAGGCACCATCGGCGAAGATGCCGGCGCGATGATCCGCGACGGCGTCAAATCGCTCGTCAAACGGGGCGTTTGCACCGAGACACTCTGGCCTTACAACATCGGGAAATTCACCAGGAAGCCGTCGCCAGCCTGCTACAAACAGGCTGCCGATCATCAGGTCACGTCCTATCACCGCATTATCGGACTGCAACAGATGAAACAATGCCTCGCGGAAGGATACCCGTTCGTTTTCGGTTTTTCCGTCTATGATGCCTTTGAGTCAGAGCAAGTGGCCAGGACCGGTAAGTTGAAACTGCCCAAGCCGGGTGAAAAGCAGCTTGGCGGCCATGCCGTGGTGGCCGTGGGCTATGACGACCCGGCGAAGCGTGTTCTTGTCCGCAACTCCTGGGGTGCGGACTGGGGCATGAAGGGTTATTTCACGATGCCATATGACTACATCGCAAACGACAACCTCGCGGATGACTTCTGGACCCTCCGCGCGTTTGAGAACGACTAGATACCCGACGGCGATGCAACACGCAACGGCTTCAATGAAACACACAAAACAAGCAGGGACATCGTGGTCGCAGCTGCTGAATCCTAGCGCGGGGTTGCTTCAGCGCAAGTGTGCGTGCGGCGGCGACGGCGGCGCGCACGGCGAATGCGAGTCGTGTGCAACAAAGAAAGGGTTGCTCCAGCGCAAGGGAAGCGGCGATTTCGAACAATCAGAGGTGCCGCCCATCGTCCACGAAGTCCTGCGCTCCCCCGGCCACCCGCTCGATGCCACCACGCGCGCCTTCATGGAACCGCGTTTCGGCCACGACTTCAGCCGGGTGCGGGTGCATACGGATATAAAGGCGGCGGATTCAGCGCGTGCGGTGAGTGCGCTGGCGTACACGGTCGGCTATAACGTTGTCTT
>DATGEA010000207.1:0-7825 GCA_035310605.1 Nitrospira sp.
ATTCCTGATTCGGTGGTGACAGGCCGGTGTCTTCTCTCGATGCGTCTCGTCGATCAGGGCTATATATGCGGGATGCTTTGCCTGATGGGTTAACTTAGAAAGGTTAATGAATGACATCAATTGAGGCTAGTGAAGATATAACTTGACTATTTACGGTAAAGGGGGCCAAAGTGAGTGGCTTGCTGTTTCTCGACCTGACGTTCCGGTTACGCTGACTGTCCCATCCCTTGCGCCTCCCGATTCTTTCCTCGCGCGATCGATTCCCCAGTCTCCGCGGCTTCAACGCCAGAGTGTCTGCGAAGTCCGACAGCCACGAGGCGGTACCTTCGTAGACCGGTCTTGAAGACTTTAGTCTGTCGCTGTGCTGACAGAGGCGACCTCTCGGTCACGGATCGGGATCGGCTGCTGTCGAGGAGATGGTGGTGTGTTTAACGAAGGGGGTTCTCATCATGAAACTCTTTACGATTGGGATGACAGGACTTGTGTTCGTCGGAATGACCGCCCTTGCTCTGGCGAATCCGTCGATGCTACCGAAGCATCCCGGGTATCCGTCAGGTGGAGAGTTTGCCAACGATAAGGGCCAGCCAAATTTGACCCACAGCCAATCCATTCTGGAATCCGCAAAGTCCGGTGATACGAACATGGTTTCGACGCTCATGGACCCCAATAATGCCAGGCTGCTAGAGCATCAAGGGGCTGGCCAGTTGCCTGTGGTCCAAGGGCCGAACATCAAGATTGAGCCGCCGGTGAAAGAAGGCACGCGCATGCCGAACAAGTAGAGCAGTATTCTCACAGGCGGGGGGCGTGGTTGAACGCCTCCCGTCCAGCCTGTTTTGTAACTCGCGCGCCTTCCTGGAAGGCGCCAGATCTCCCCTCAGCAGAACCAGCTGAGGCTCATGATCCCGCTAAAGAAGGTTGATCGTAGGGTAATCGTATGGTGGCAGACGTTCGGCACAAATCAAGTGGTCGCTCGGCCACGTTGAGTGAACGTGGCGGCGTCCATCCATGGAAGGAGTCGCCATGAGCTAGACGAGACCGTTCATGACCTCGCGCCGGGTCTGGATCAGAATCTCCGGCTTGAGCATGCTGTTCCTGTTGGCCGGGGCTGCCGTCGTTCCCGCGAGGAGACTGCCACGGAATCAGTGAAACGTGTCATCGCCGGGGTAATGCACGTCCTCGGTGATCCTGCCGCTTAAACCGCCGGCGCGGTACGCCGAGCGTCGATGGGCCATTGAAGTGGTGGTGAGGCATCACGTGAATGATGACGAAATGGCCAGGCGTGCTCTCGGGGCTCCGTGGATGGAAATCAATGCTCTCGAGCGGAAGGAATTCGTCGTTTTGTTTGTGGAGTCCCTGCGCGACATGCTTGCCGGCCGAATCAACGACTATTCCAGTAAGCAGCTTGTCTATCTCTCCGAGCAGCGCGAGGGGAATGTTGCGGAAGTGCGTGTGATCTGGATCGGACTTAAGGTTGACACTTCGTTCAATGTACGCCTGGCCAAGCAGGCAGGCAACCGGCTTATGTATGACGCGGTAATCGACGGGCGAGCATTGTCGAGAACTACCGGGCACAGTTTGCCCGAATTATCCGTGATGTCTCGTGCGCCGGCTCATGAGCCGGATGAAACAGAAGACCGTGATTGTGAAATCGTTTGACTATGCGGCGGTTCCCTGAGTTGTCCTGAAGAATAGAGGCGACTCATCGCTGTCTGGCGATGTGTGAAGGCCATGAGAGACAGTCGCCGACCGTTAGGCCATGAATGCTGTACGCGTGATCGTCTGGGGCCCTGCGATTGCGTTTCTACACTCGAGGCCCCGAACAAGGAGAGCATGATTATTATGGATAAGAAAAGTATGGTCATTGGATCTGTGGTGATCGGTGCGATGGTTGTCGTCGGTGGGATGGTCTGGAGTGCTGAAAAGGACAAGTACAAGGGAGAGGACACAAAACAGGTGGTTGCCATGGCGACGGCCGCCAAGATCACGATCGATCAGGCGATCAAAACGGCCTTGGAGAACTTTCCAGGAAAGGTCATCGAGGCGGAATTAGAGCAGAAGCACGATAAGACCGTATGGGAAGTCGAAGTTCTGACCGCCGAACAGGTCATTAAGGTTGTCCATGTTGATGCGGAGTCAGGATCGGTGGTCACCACCGAGGAGAAGGCGGCCGGAAAGAAGTAAGCATACAAACAGAATCGGTAAGGTGGTTTCAAGCGAGGAGCCAAACGTGATCGCTTGGCACGGGAGTGTCGGGACTCCATGCCAAGCGATCGGTCGGATCTGGACAATGAAGAGGTGACCATGCAGCGGAGATATGAGTTCGTCGATTTAATTGTCGCGGTTGGGTTGTTTGCCACGATTGTGGCGGGTGGACTGATATTCTTGGCCGCCAACGGGACGTTGTCCTTGTCGTCCTCTCGGCAGAGTGAAAGGGAACAGC
The DNA here is from genome assembly GCA_035310605.1 of Nitrospira sp. Taxonomy (GTDB): domain Bacteria; phylum Nitrospirota; class Nitrospiria; order Nitrospirales; family Nitrospiraceae; genus Nitrospira_C. Next base: position 2,441 of record DATGEA010000207.1, read on the forward strand.
CGGTTGGCCCGTCGAATGGCATGCAGTGGCTACAGCCGGTTCTTGGCCAGGCGATCCTGGATCATGACCTGCTCAATCGCCACTATCGGAAAGTCACGCCGGCAGCCGTCACGCAATTGAATGAGGTGACGGGTGAGCACGTGCGGTGGCAAAACTCACCCTTCGGATATCTTGATTCGATCAAGATGTTCGCGGCTCGGGCGGAAGCCGATCATGCGACGAGAGTGCAGGCGGTCCTGGGCCGCGCGATTCTGCAGTTCACACAACGCGGAGTCTTGAGCGGAGTGCTGTCGCCTGGGGAGAACGACTCGCCCTACAACTCCCGGATGATCGCTGGTACGGAAACCCTGGGTCGGCGGATGGACATCCAATTCCTTGCCAGTTGGCAAAGCAACGTGGGGCGCGCGATTGTCGTCGCCACCCAGGATGGAGCGAAGGCGTTGGCGCGGATGCAGGAGCGGTTGGGCGCTTCGATTGTGCAGCTGGCTACTATCCAAACCACGTATGAGGGAATCCGCTCGGCGAATCAGGAGCAACTTGGTGGTGCCATCGTGGTCGCGCTGCAAGCGGCAATACAAGCAGGACTGTCTGATCGGGGGGAGACACGTCAGGTGCAGGCTGTGACAGTGGCTGCGCAGCGTGCCTGGCCGGAGATTCCGACCATTACGCTCGTGGTGGCGTCAGTGCTGCTCATGGGGCTCTTCATGGCGGGCCTGCTCGCCGCGCCTGCTTTGCCGATGGCCAAAGAGGTGGAGTCGGGGGAATTCGGGGCTGCCGCGTTGCTGTATCCGAGGGTGGGGTAGAAGTTGCAGACCGCGCGGGTCGTGGTCTGCTTGGTGGGAGGTGTCATATGGTTATGATGATCGGAATTGTCACGATGGGTGCGTTGGTGTGGGTGCTCGCTTTCTGTATGGTAGGAGAGAGCGATGCGGAGAAGCGGCGTGTAATGGCCGCCGTCCGAACACGGTGTCCCGCCGACCGAGGTACTCGACGTGGAAAGCAGGAGACAGGCCGCGTATTGTCATCGTCGAGCGAGATGTCTCGCCCGAGGTCATTTTGAGCCAGGATCGTTTTATGGGAAAGGAGCCGCAGCTGGATGACAACGAGCAGCAAGGTGTACGTCAATGGTTTGCCCCATACTGCAACCGCCGAACAATTGGACGGGTTGTGCGGACAACATGGAAAGGTTAAGTCAGCCCGTGTGGTGATGTTGCTTGATCAGATGACCGGACAGAGGCAAGGGTTCGGAATCATCGAGATGGAATCCCCGGATAACAATCACAAAGTCATCGCCGCACTTAACCGGAGCAATCTCGATGGATCGACGCTTCGCTCTTTTATTATATAAGGTCGGGTCAATGATGAAGATCAAGAAATATGAAGAGGAGTCCTGATCTAACACGAAGACCGTTACGAGCCACGTATTAGAAGCCCTCCAACACCATCTGATCTGTGGATTTGACCAACTGCTAATTGCTCGGAGTTTACGTGGAATCAGACCTTTCGCGAGGTTGACCGGCAGAGCCGGGGGGCGAGTTGTATTCAACTTCGGTTGGCGACGGTCACTATTATCTATCCTCAAGCTGCTCAAATCGGCCGACGCTCTCTCCTAACCCTGCCTGACTGCTGTCCAAGCACGTTCCATCGTTGCATAGTTGGATGGGTCGACGCGTGCTTGGAGCAGCGAAATCGGGACGTTTGATTCACCGCGAGAGAGATCATTGGGACATGAATGAGTGGGGGCCGTGCCAGATCAAGTACGGTGGCTTCTTCATGGCCTCGGCGACGCGGGGGTAATGCCGAACGGCATAGTTGTAGGCGTGTTCCTGAGCGCCCAGACAGGTGGATGCTTCGAGATGGTTGGAGATCATCTTGAAATTGGCACCATCATCGGCCGCGACGATCGCCGTATAGAGTGCGCAGGAGAAGTCCCCTTGTTTCGAACACTGCGTGCTGATCACCAGAAGCGAACCGTCCGGAAAGGTCATCAGCGGGTCGAGATTGATGCGGCTCATGTAAGACTCCTTGGTTGCCGATCGCGTCGGCTAGGAACTGCGTGATGATATGTAGGGAGTGACATAGAGTCGCAGGCAGTGGCCGTCGTACTCCGTGCCCTCCAGGGCCACCACGGCTTCGAGGGCCTGCTCGCCGGATCCCATTTCCACGAACCCGTAGCCGGCCGATTTTCCGCTGTGCTTATGTCTGACGACATACGCGCTAGCGATCACTCCATAGGTCCCCAGAAGCTCGCGCAACTGGGAATCCGACATGCTATCGGAGAGGCCGCCGACATAGATCACTCGTTTTCCCATGACTGCTCCTTTCGGCAACTGCGGCGAGGTTGCACCGCCGCATCTAGCGCTCGTCCCTGGGCTCGAAGTAGGCATACAACAGGACCGCACAGATTCCTGCCGCATAGATCATGGTAGCCGCACCAAGCGGATTCTGGGTCAACCAGCGAATGAAATTGTGAATCGTCAGCATGTCACGAACAGCCTTCCCCTTTTCCGATCATTTTCTATCACGCCGATCGCTCGACGAAACGACGCTGGGAATTCGTTGCGGCCGACCACGTAAGGAGCGCGGTCGGCCGCAAGCGACACGGAACTCTAGCGGCTACCGGAGGCTTGGAACGGCTTACGGTCGCCTTCGTCTCGCTGGCAGCTCTGTTCGGCGATCATGCGCTGGCCGGCTGTTGCATCTTTGGGAATGCGGGCCATGCACGCCTGAAGCGAATCTTCGACCGAGCCTGCGGCGAGGGCATTGCTCGGGGCCGTGGCGGCCGGGATCGCGGCCTTGCCCGTGGTATTGCCGGCTGATTGCGCCGGTCCTGTCATGACGCCAGACAAGAGGCAAAACGTTCCAATGACCAACGCGTGATAGAGAGGCGAATAGCGGTTCATGACGTATCCTTCCCGTGATGGGCGGTGAGGGGAGACACTCATCGTGCGCCCGGACGATCGAGTGTATATGACCTGACGGTCCTGAGTCTGTGGTTCCTGGAGAAGCGAATGCGCTGAGGAACGGCGGAAACTAGGGAATCGATCGCGCAGGCACAGGGAAAGGGAGGCGCGAGGGATAGGATAGTAACCGGGGTTCAGATACACACAAGAGTAACACAAACAGCGGCCTAATAGCGAACCGCACGGTCCTGAACTCCCTCTCGTGGCCCTGATAATGGAGTTGGGCGAGGAAAGCATTGACGGCGGGGGCGGGGTCCTGTAAGGTGTACCTACATGTCCCCTCGTAGTAGTCCGGCCAGGGGATGTGCATAGCATATCGGACTTCGCGATCGCATCGCGACCAGGTCCAGTTTGGAGTTGCACCCTTCTCGGTTGTCTCTCCCCTCGGTTCTCTGATCCCGTCATCATGCGATCACACTGAAAGGATCGAGTAGTGGATACGTCTGTTTGTACCAATTTTCACCAGCTAGGTGTGTCTGAGCCCCTTGTGCAGGACCTGACCAAGGCGGGCTTACTTGCCCCCACCCCTATTCAAGCGCAAGCGATTCCGGCCGCCCTAGCTGGCCGCGACGTTATCGGCTGCGCGCAGACCGGGACGGGCAAGACGGCGGCCTTCGTCATTCCGATCATTCAACGGTTGGCATCGTTGCCCAAAGGGGAGCCCAAAGCGTTGATCCTGGCTCCGACGCGCGAGCTTGCGCTGCAGATCCTTACGACCATCGACAAACTCGGACGCGGCTGCAGCATCACCGCGACACTGCTTGTCGGGGGAGCCGATATGGTGGCCCAGGTGAGGGGACTCCGGCAGCAGCCGGACATTCTTGTGGCCACGCCCGGCCGGTTGCTCGATCATATGTGGAACGGCACCGTCAATTTACTCCCCATTAAGATTCTGGTCCTTGACGAGGCCGATCGCATGTTGGACATGGGATTTGCCCCGCAGATCAATCAAATATTCGATGCGTTGCCGGAAGAACGCCAGACGTTACTCTTCTCGGCCACGCTGCCTTCCGATCTGACGCGTCTTGTTCAGGCGAGCGTCAACGATCCGGTGCGTGTCATGGTGACGCCGTCAGCGACGACGGCGGATGGCGTGACCCAAGCACTCCACTACACGACGCATTACGCCAAGGGGGATCTGCTCCTCTCGCTTCTGCGGGACGAGCGGGAGACGGTATTGGTATTTACCCGCACGAAACACCGGGCGGACCAAGTCGGCCAGGTGTTGGGGCGCGCGGGGCATAAGGTGGCCATCCTTCATGGAGACCGGACCCTGCCGCAACGGCGGGCGGCGCTGGAGGGATTTAAGCGCGGGACATTTCGTGTGCTTGTGGCAACGGATATTGCCGCAAGAGGCATCGATGTGGCCAATATCGGCCATGTCATCAACTACGATCTGCCCATGTGTCCTGAGGATTACGTTCATCGTATCGGGCGGACGGCCCGGATGAAGACGACCGGCCGAGCCACGAGCTTTGTGACGGCGGAAGATCCCCAGCAGCTCAAGGCGATCGAACAGCTGCTGGGACAGGCAGTTCCTGTGGCGCCTGGAGGCGAACGCCCGGCCTTTGTTCAACGGGCGAATCGGCCGCAGGGGAGTCAGCGAGCCTCGCTCGGGTCAGCCTCCCGGTCAAGGGATCGGCGTCATGCTGGTCAGGTTTCCTTGCAGGGAAGCCTGCCGGCGAACTCGTGATGGGTGTGCAGGATCCAGGACAAAATGTCGGGCAGCGCCATCTGATAATGTAATATTGTTGCGAGGGAAAGGAACGATCATGGCACAGGATCATGTCTCGGCGGTCGGTAAGGTGACTACCTGGGTGAGGATTCCGGATGGAACGAAAGTCCGCCTGCGCGAAGGCGGCCAGGAAGGTGTGATCGACGGATTGACGGAGTTGGTGGTCGGGCCTGCACGCAACCCTGACGGCAAGACTCAATATCGGATCAACGTCGGCGATCAGGACCGGATGCTTGTGACGGAGACCGCGTTGTTGGTCCTGACCGATTCGGACGGGTTGGTGCTGATGCTCAAACAGAAGCCGGACTACCGCCGCCTCGTGACGGATCGGCTGCGTGGGACGCTTCCGGCGGATTGCTTCGTTCCGTCTACTTAGCTCATTACATCGACTGTGAAAGGCTTTCCTGTACTGAGGCCGTCCCTCAGTACAGCGGAGCTTGCGGCCCCCACTGGAGGCCGGCCAAATCGGGATCTTCTCCTTCCGGATTCTCGCTGCGCGGGCCTTTCACTGCCTTCCGGAGTGCGCGTTTCGCTTCTTTCTCCTTCCGGTTCATCTGCAGCGCTTTTTCTCGATCACGTTTTGCCAGTGTTGTTTTTCCTGCGCGTCCGATGGTGCCCTCCTTGGTGAAAGTGGATCAGGTCGCCGGGATCTCTTTCTGTTGTCGCCGTTCCGGTCTCTATTCGGTC
>DATGEA010000208.1:0-3101 GCA_035310605.1 Nitrospira sp.
TGGTGATCGTCGGCGTGATGATCTATGCGAATTCGTTGACGATGATCACGAGCTTTCTGGAGCGGTATGGTATCGGGTGGTATCTCGGTCAGTGAGTAGCCTTCAGCAATCAGCGGCCAGCCTTCAGCCATAGAGTCGAACATCTCTGCCGAATGTCGTAAACTCTTCCATAAAGTGAATTCTGTTCACTGATCTGGACCAAGCCGTCGGCGTTCAAAAGCTAGACAAGAATCGGGGTTTGCTGATCGCTGAAAGCTGATGGCTTCAGGGCGAAAAAATCAGCACCAGGCGCCGAGATGGCAGCTGACAAACCCCTGACCGAGGGCGGAAGCGGATGGAATTCGGATCGATCCTCCGGAAAGTGCGGGAGCCAGACCGTTACCAAAACCGGACTGGTCCTGCGGGGGGGAAGTGGGCGAACTCTCCGATGGCGGAGGAGCCGATAGCTGCTTGGCCAGCAATGTCATAGGCTGTGAGCCGCCTATCTTGGCGAGGAGCCTGGCTCCTTCCTTTGAATGGGTGCTGTTGGGGTATTTCTCCGCCAGCAGGATCAACTTCTCGCTGGCCCAATCGTCCGCCCCGAGGTCGTGGTAGCTGAGGGCCAGGAAGTAGAGGGCGTCCGGTGCGACGGACTTGTCCGGATACACTTTCATGATCTGCTCGAAGCGATGCGCCGCGGCCAGATAGGATTCTCTCCGGTAGTAGAACTGTCCGACAAACAGATGCATCTGCGCGATGAGGTCGTGGCATTCCTGAGTTTTCTCCACCGCCTGGGCATCATACCGGCTTCCCGGAAAATCTCTCCGTAACCGTTCGAACGACTCGATGGCTTTTTGGACAGGCTCCGGATCGCGATCGATTCCCTTGGCTCTCTTCATCTGACTTTCGCCGATACGGAATGCGGCATAGGGGGCGAGTACGTGGTTGCGATGAAGGTCGAGGAAATGGTTGTACTCGACGATCGCCTCGGCGTACTCCTCTTTTTCGAAGAACGCCTCGCCCCGTTTCATGATGACGTTAGGATCGTAGTTCTTTTCAATCGTGTCCCCGAGGAATATCGATTCGTCGGTCCCACTCAGGGCTTTCTTGGCCGTGGGGTCAGCGTTCTTGGGGGTGCTCGAACAGGCCGTCAGCACGCACAGTATTACCGCGCTCAGGGTCCAGGCAAAGCTCGCCCGCAGCCGCGATGGCCTCACGATTGTCAGCCCGGTCGTCGTTGGATACACTGCCCTTTTGTAACAGGAGACCGGCTTAAATGCAATATTTCAGCTCGTTGAGTTGACCCCTGTGCCACTGGGACCTATAATCCCGCCCGCATAGTCTAACCCTTTGGCATTTCAGCGATGATGCGAACGAGAATTATCGGGACGGGCTCCTATCTCCCGGACCGGGTAGTATCCAATCTGGAGGTGGCTTTCACCCTAGGGATTGACCCGCAGGCGGTTTCACGCCTCACGGGGATTCAGGAGCGGCGTTGGGCCGATCCTTCGCAGGCTTCTTCCGATCTGGCTGTCGGAGCCGCTCAACAAGCCCTTCAGGCAGCCGGGCTCTCGCCCTCTGCTGTCGGGGCAATACTGCTTTCGACGACTTCTCCCGACATGGCCTTTCCTTCGACGGCCTGCCATCTTCAGCGTAAGTTGGCTTGTTCAAATGTGCCGGCATTCGATGTAGCCGCTTCCTGCTCGGGGTTTCTGTATGGTCTTTCAATGGCCGATGTGATGATCCGGAGTGGCCAGGTCAGCACCTGTCTCGTGGTCGCGGCTGAAGTGAAGTCCCGGTCGCTGGATCCGGCGGATGGCGATACGGCGCTGCTCTTTGGTGATGGTGCCGGTGCCGTGGTCGTGCGAGGGGAACCGGAGTCCGGTCAGCCGGGCCGGGGAGTGCTGGGTATTCGTCTTCATTCCGACGGCGCACAGCATCATCTGATTCGTGTGGCAGCCGGGGGATCGCGTAATCCCTCCAGTCTGAAGACCGTGGACGCGAAAGATCATGCGTTGCGGATGCAGGGGGCGCCGCTCTTTCGCCTGGCCATCAGGCGGTTGGAGCAGGCGATTCGCGAGATTCTCAAGGAGTTCGGCGTGGAGTTACGGGACGTGGCGCAATTAGTGTTGCACCAGGCGAATGGACGCATTCTGGCTCAATTGACGAAACGCTTGGGTGTTTCGCCGCAACTGGTCTGCTCGGTCATCGAACGGTTCGGCAATACCTCGTCGGCCTCTCTGCCGATCGCGCTGGACCACGCCGTGCGGACCGGCAGGGTCCGGCCACACGAGGTCCTGTTATTGGGTAGTTTCGGTGGAGGATTGACCTGGGCGACCGGATTGATTCGATGGTGAAAGGTTGCTGTGCAGATCTGTAACGAGTTCTTCATCATTCCGTACGCACTACCTATTTACTATGGGCATGAATGAGCAGTTCACGCGTAGAGGAGCATGGCGATGATGTTCGGGTTGATCCCCAGAGAAGAAGCCTTTTTTGAGCTGTTCAAGAAGGCGGCTCATAACATGATCGAAGGCAGCCGTCTTTTGAAGGACATGATGGAGAATTTCCATGCTCCGGTCGATCAAGCCAAGCAGATCAAAGAAGTCGAGCACGTAGGAGACGGCATCACGCATGACATCGCCCGCCGCCTCAATCAAACGTTCATCACGCCGATCGACCGAGAAGACATTCACGACCTGGCCAGCGCGTTGGACGACATCTTGGACGTCATTGAGGCGGTCGCCGATCGCTTCGTGCTCTACAAGGTCACCAAGCCGACCGAGATGGCGGTGAAGCTGGCGGATATTCTGCATCAGGCTGCGGTAGCGGTCGGCTGCGGGGTGGACCGTCTGGGGCTCGCCCATCCCGATATTAAGGAATGCAGCGTTCAGGTGAACAGTCTGGAGAATGAAGCCGACCGTGTCTCCCGCGATGCGATCTCCGCTCTGTTCGAGAAGGAAACCGATCCGATGGCCGTCATCAAGTGGAAAGAGATCTATGAAAATTTCGAAGCCGGAACCGACCGCTGCGAAGACGTGGCGAACATCCTCGAACGGATCGCGCTGAAACATCACTAAATGGAGACGCAAGGCGTGAACCGTAAGGCGATGGCCATCCCC
>DATGEA010000209.1:0-2434 GCA_035310605.1 Nitrospira sp.
GAATATCTAGCATGTTCACGCCTGCGCTTCGTGGCGTGGTGACCCAGTCATTGAGTCCAGGTCGGTGAACGATTTGTTTCTGCCTATGGTTGCGCGATAATTCCCTGTTGGATTATTCGCTTTCCCGATGTCGGAAGTCTGACGCGTCATCCCGAATGGTCCGGTCGGGCACCTGGTCGATGTTCTGCGAGGATTCATCGGCCACAGGACCGGCGCCCATGTCTGCGAACCCTTTGAAATAAGCTCCTTCTTCGATCAGGAACGTCGGTGCATGCACGTCTCCGATCTGAACGGCCGTTTTGAGCAGCTGAACCTTGTCGGAAGCGGCGACAGTGCCCTGGATCTTCCCGCTGCTGATCAATGTGCCAACCGTGATGGTTCCCCGGATCTCCGCATGTTCGCCGACGACCAGCACCCCCTTGCTGTGGATCTCGCCTTCAAAGCAACTGTCGAGTTGCACGGTGCCTTCGAAATGGACGATTCCTTTGAATCTGACGTCTTTGCCCAGGACGGTAAAATTGTCGTTGTCGGCCTGGTGGACCTTTCGCTTCTTTGTGTCCCACATGACGAGAGTCCTTGCACTTGGTGGTAGTTCCTGACCATGTCCCTGAGGGACTGCGGGAGATTGTGTCTGATCCAGCAACAGTCGTGCCTTCTAATGTAACGGAGTAAATCACGCTGGGCAGTATCCGTTATCCGGGTCGTCTGGCAGCATCGTATTGAGACCTGTATGTAGGAGAGGATCCAAAGCCTACAGGGGAGACAGTCCCGCGTGAGGACAATGCGAGCCGGAGGAGCATAGCGCTTGATAGACTCGGGAGTGCCGGAAGTACGGGTGATCCAACCGACACCTGGCATCAGGCCGAGGTTGGTTCTCGGTACAGCTCCACGCAGTTGCGGCCTCGTGCCTTGGCCCGGTAGAGGGCGCGGTCAGCCTGTTCGATGAGGATGTCAACGGTCTCTACTTCCGGCGTGGTGAGTGTCACGCCGATGCTGACGGTGAGCTGAGCTGTGTGCTTGTCCCATTCAAAGGTCGTGCGGGCGATAGTCTGACGAATCCGCTCCGCGACTTCCTGCGCCATGGCTTCATCGCATTCCACCAGCCCTATGGCGAACTCTTCGCCTCCGTACCGTCCAAAAATATCGGCCAGCCGGATCAGGGTTCCGGTGATTGCGGTGAGGCGTTGCAACACGCGGTCGCCGAAGGCATGGCCGTGCTCGTCGTTGATCGTTTTGAAGTGATCCACGTCCAGAAAGAGGAGCGCGAGGCGGCGATGGTACCGGCGGCTTCGCCGCAGTTCCTTTTCCAGGGTTTCGAGCAAGGCGCGGCGATTGGCAATTTGGGTGAGAGGATCGAGGCGAGAGAGCTGTTCCAGCTGGCGATGGGCCTCCGTCAACTCCCGGAAGCTGTGCTCCAGCCGACGGGTCGTCGTGTGGTAATAGGCTTCAACGACGAGGGTTTCATCCAGCCGTAATACCTTGTTGAGTGTGAAAATCAGCGAGACCAGCCGATGCGCATCGTCGCCATAGAGCTCCGCGAGTCGTCGGATGATGAGTTCCGCCAGAAGGCGATAGGCTCCCAGGTACCATTTCTGGGCCAATCCCACCCGTTCATGGGCGAGGCCGATTCGAAAGCGCCGGTCAACATAGGCTCCGTCGAATGAAGCGGTCTCGAAGCTCAGAAGATAGTCCCGTTGGGACTGTTTCAATCGTGCCAGCAGTGCAGGGTCGGACAGGATAGCACGCAGCTCTTCGAATTGGTTCAGGTGCCGGTAGAAGTCGTCGATAAGGTCATTCACACGGAGGCGAATGACGGCGGCGATGTCGCGAAGATTGGCGTGGTCCTCGGTCGAAAACGACAGAAAGGTCAGGCGAGTCTTGATCTCGTCAGGAGACAGATGCAGCGGCTCTGACGGGGATTCGTCCGGCATTCGTACGTGGTTCCTGAGGCGGTCATCCGCCCACGGAGCAAGCGACTGTACCTGTCGGAGTGGCGCGAGTATACCTTGATTTGCGGCGCTTTGCAGCGGGGTTGTCGGGCGGACGGGTCGTTCGATCTCCCCGGCGCAGTATCGGGCTGCCGATTGTCTTTCGAAGGGGCGCGGCGGACGCGGTTGGGTCTGGATCGCCCCATGCCGTGGCCCGCGCAACGTGGCCTCTGGCCGGCGTCCATCTTGGCACTCCCACCTCTTGACCTGCCCGTGGTCGAGGCGTAGGCTGAAAGCATCTTGATATAGCCGCCTTTTTCTCTAGGTGGTGATCATGGTCCTCCGTGGAACACGCATCCAACGGCATGGACCTGCCGGGTGTAGCCTCCTCACCAGACGGGCTCTTTCCCATCATACTGTCGAATCGATGCCTGGGTGCCATCCTGCGCCGCGCGGCGGGGAATTCTGTGTCCCCCCGATGGTTTCATCCATTCTTATCCGGGAGG
>DATGEA010000210.1:0-6344 GCA_035310605.1 Nitrospira sp.
TTAAGCGTCATCAGACGGAAGCTGAAGGGCTCGTCAAGAAACTGTCCAGCACGAACCGCGATCTCCTCCAGGCCAACCAGTTGCTGCACGATCAATCGATTCGCGACAGCCTGACCGGACTCTATAATCATTCCCATTTCCAGGAAACGCTGGTCCATCTCTGCGTACGCTCTCTTCGTTCCATGCGTCCCCTCTCGCTCCTGTTCGTCGACCTCGACAACTTCAAGCAGATCAACGATATCTACGGCCATACGATGGGCGACCAAGTCCTGCGTGAACTGGGCTGGTTGCTGGACAGCCAACAGGGGCCGGGCCGGGGCATCGCACGAACCAGCGACTTTTCCGCACGGTATGGCGGGGAGGAATTTGCCCTCATCCTCCCGGACACATCGATGGAAGGCGCGCTCAGTGCCGCCGAACGACTCCGCCGACGCGTCACCACCTTGACCATGCTGCCGGAACTGACGGCCCTCAACAGCAAGCCGTTTTCGCTGACCTGCAGCATCGGCGTCGCGTCGTTCCCGATTCACGCTTCAATTCCCTCGGATCTTATCGTCGCAGCCGACGCCGCGGTATATGTGGCGAAGAAAGCCGGCAAGAATTGCGTGCGCATGGCGACACCTGCAAACCCTCCTCCGTCGCTTGCTGCTCCTCTTGTACGATCCTAAAGCCCGTGTTACGATCCCTCATGCCTGCATCAAAGGCATGACGGTTGGCATGAAACCATTCCCTGTCTGATTTGGCTACCTCCGACCTTCTCCACCGCTGCTCCACCATTCGCGATGCTCTGATTGAAGCGGGGCTGTTTGCGTCTCGGCCGGGGACCCATCCCCCCCCGTTGCCCGGCCAGGAATCCGTTCAAACTTCCTGGCGTATCGGCGTCGAATGCCTGCCGATCACACCGGACCAGCTGGTTTTCTTTCGGGCCCTGGGGCCCCAACTCCTCCTCTTCTATCGTGCGTTGAACCGTCTCTATGCTGAGAGCACACGCGGACACCAGCCGGCATGGGTTGCCGCCTACCTCGACCAGGGAAAACCGGAGGGATTGATCACGTACAGCCGGATGAAACGGTTCCGGGACCATCTTCCCGCCGTCATCCGGCCGGATGTGATCCCGACGCAGGACGGCATGGTGATTACCGAACTGGATTCGGTCCCGGGCGGTATTGGACTGACTGCCGCGCTCAGCCGGATCTATACGGACGTGTCTGCTCCCCCCTCCTCCGTCCCCCCTCACCAGAACTACATCGTCGGCGGGCGGGACGGGATGATTCAGGGATTCGCGGCCATGTTGGAGAGCCAGCGTGGACAGCATGACGGGGCAATCGCCATCCTCGTCTCCGAGGAGGCGAAGGACTACCGGCCGGAGATGCGGTGGATGGCTGCGGAGCTGTCCTCCCGAGGACTCGAAACCCATTGCGCCGAGCCGCGCCAGATTCGCTTCACGGAGGAAGGACTGCTGCTCACGACGGAAGGACGAAGTCTTCCCGTCGGACTGGTCTATCGCTTCTACGAATTGTTCGATCTCCCGAATATTCCGAAATCCGAACTCGTCCAGTATGCCGTGAAGAAGGGGTGGACCTCGGTGACTCCGCCCTACAAACCGGCATTGGAGGAAAAATCCGCGTTCGGACTCCTCCACCACCCCATGTTGCACCCCTACTGGCGGGCGGAGCTAGGAGATGACCTTTTTCTCCATCTCGCGACCATCATGCCTCGCACCTGGATTCTGGATCCGGCCCCCGTCCCGCCATCGGCCGTGATTCCAGCCCTGTCCATCGGAGGCCGCGCCGTCATGAATTGGACCGACCTCGCCGGCGCCTCGCAGAAGGAACGGCATTTCGTCATCAAGCCGTCAGGATTTTCGGAGTTGGCCTGGGGCAGCCGCGGCGTCTCCATCGGCCATGACCTGCCGCAGACTGAATGGGCCGCCGCGATCGATTCGGCGCTCGCCGCGTTCCCGCATACGCCTTACGTCCTGCAGGAATTTCACAAAGGCCGGCAGTATCAGCTCGACTATTTCGATCCCGTGACCGGCGAGATGAAAGCCATGTCGGGACGCGCAAGACTCTCTCCCTATTATTTCGTCACTGGCGAAAAGGTCGAACTGGCTGGTATCCTGGCCACGATCTGCCCGGCGGACAAGAAAGTGATCCACGGGATGAAAGACGCGATCATGGTGCCTTGCGCGGTCGCGCAAGGCCATGTTGAGTGACGAAGAGGAAATCGCCCGGGACACTTCATCCCCGGCATTGATGATTCAGCGTTCGTTCTGTATGGCCATGACTCTCTACCACGTGAATTGGTGCCCTGATTGCGCGGTCGTACGCGAGAGGCTCGAGGAGCTTCACCTCGCCTACGATGATGTCATCGTCCCCGATGTTCGTCCTCTGCGCAAGCAGGTCTACGAGGTATCCGGCCAATACTATGTGCCGGTTCTCAAAGACGGTGACCTTGTGTTGACCGAAACGCACGACATCCTCGACCATCTGAATCGTACGTATAGGAAGAAACAGGTTGGCGACGGAGCCTGAACCTGCGGGCCGAGGGATCCATCGACACCCGGGAGAACAGTATGGAGGAATGGAGACGTATCCTCGCTGAGAGCATCGTGAAACCGAAGGATCTCGCCGATCGTTTCGGGCTTGACGAAAAAGAAGTCGAAGCGATCGTCGGCCCTTATCCCATGCGAATCACGCCGGCGGTCCTGGGCACGATCAAAGAAAAAGGCGATGCGATCTGGAAACAGGTCGTGCCCGACACCGCCGAACTGGCCGACCTCGACGCCGAAGACGATCCGCTCGAAGAAGATCTCATGAGCCCGGTCCCGCACCTGGTCCACCGCTATCCGGACCGAGTGCTGCTCATGGTCACCAATCAATGCCCCATCTATTGCCGCTTCTGCACGCGCAAACGGCTTGTGGGCAAGCCGGGCTTCCTCAAGAAAGGCGAACTCGACCGGGCCATCGCCTACCTTCGCGAGCACCGCGAAGTGCGGGACGTCATCCTCTCAGGCGGCGATCCCCTCCTTCTGCCGGATCACCTGCTGGAACGCATTCTGAAAGCCCTGCGGACCATTCCGCATCTGGAACTGATTCGTCTCGGCTCACGCGTACCCGGCACCCTGCCGGAGCGCATCACGCCGAAGCTGTGCGAGATCGTCAAGAAGTACCACCCCATCTATATGAACCTGCACTTCAACCATCCGGACGAATTGACCCCGGCGGTCAAAGCGGCCTGCGGGATGCTGGCCAACGCCGGAGTGCCGCTCGGAGCGCAAACCGTGCTGCTCAAGGGTGTCAACGACGATCCGGAGATCATGAAACGGTTGGTCCACCAGCTGTTGCTGGCGCGAGTCAAGCCGTACTATCTCTATCAGGCCGACTTGACGAAGGGGACGAATCATTTCCGGACGACCGTCGAAACCGGTCTGAACATCATCAAGGCGCTGCAGGGTCATACGAGCGGCATGGCCGTGCCACACTTCGTCATCGATGCGCCCGGTGGCGGCGGAAAGATCCCTCTCCTCCCCGGCGAGTATCTGGTGCACATGGATGATGACGGAGCCGTGCTTCGTAATTACGAGAACAAGACCTTCCACTACCCGCAACCAAAAGCCGGAAGCGGCCGGGAGCTTCCGATGGTCGGAGCACGGGCGTCCTACCAGGATTCACACGAGGCCTTCGCACCCTGCGGCGATAGCTATCCGGACCGCGACGGCTATTCCGTCTGGGGCAACAGCTGCGGCGGAGATTCGGACGACCTGTGAGCAAGACGCCGTCTCAGGGCATTCTTCCCTACCAGCAGATCAAACGGCTCATCGCCGGAGGCGCGATCGCGGCCTCCGGCGGAATCGAAGACCGCCAAATTCAGCCGGCGAGCCTGGATCTCCGTTTAGGGAAGAAGGCGTATCGATTGATCAGCAGTTTTCTTCCCGAACTCTCACCCATTTCCAGTCGCCTCGACGTCATGGATTTCTATCAGTCCGACCTCGTGATGTACGAGATGGACTTGAGCGGGGGAGCGATCCTCGAAAAGGGCCACGTCTATCTCGTGCCGTTGCTGGAATCCCTGAAACTCCCCGGGACCATCCGGGCCAGAGCGAACCCGAAAAGCACCACCGGCCGACTCGATGTCTTCACACGAATCGTGACCGACCTGAATGCGGGTTTCGATGAAATCCGCGCCGGATACCATGGTCCCCTGTTTCTCGAAGTCGTCCCGCGTTCGTTTGCCATCAAAGTGAAAACGGGCCAATCGCTGAATCAGATCCGGTTTGTCCGCGGCGAAGCGGCCGCGTCGGATGCCACGCTGAAGAGCCTGCATCGCGACGAGCCGCTCCTATACCACAACGTCCCGAACCGGAAGCCTTTGGGCGCAAGAGAGTTTCGGACGGACCGCGGCCTGTTCCTGCGGATCGACCTCAAAGGCGAAGAACGGGCGAATTCCACCGTCATCGGCTATCGGGCCAAGAAGAACAGCCACGTCATCGATCTTTCGAAAATCGGTTACTATGCGGCGGCGGACTTTTGGGAGCCGCTCTACCGGCACCGGCAGGACAGCCTGCTCTTGGAACCAGAAGAGTTCTACATCCTCGCCTCCAAGGAGCGGATTCGAGTCCCTCCGGATTACGCCGCAGAAATGGTTGCCTACGAAGCAGCCTGCGGCGAGCTCCGAACCCACTATGCAGGGTTCTTCGATCCGGGGTTCGGATACGGGGCAGACGGCGAGATCAAAGGCACGCAGGTCGTTCTCGAAGTGCGCCCCCATGACGTCCCCTTCCTCATCCACGATGGACAAACCTTTTTCAAGGTTGTCTATGATAGGATGCTCGACGTGCCGGACCAACTCTACGGCGTAGGCCTCGGCTCTTCCTATCAACAACAGGCCCTCACACTGAGCAAGCATTTCAAGGTTTAATCCAATGGCTCCAACCGATCTCCCTCCCCCTCACGACCCGGCGCAACGCCCTCAAACCGAATCGAACAGATCGGGGGGGCAGGATAGCGGAAGCGATCAGCAGATGCATGTTGTCGGGCTGATGGTCGGGACAGCGCTGATGTTTATCGGCTTCCTGAACGTCTTTCTGTCCATCAGCGGAGGGTTCGAAATCAATGTCGTGCCGTTCCTGATCTACTTCGGAGGCCTTGCGGTATGGGCCAATGCAGCCATCGAAACTCCAGCCCTCCGCTACGGGGTCATGACTGCAGCCATCGCCTTGGCGCTGGGGTTTTTCCACTACGGCGAAGTATTGTTCTGGCACAAGCAGGTGGTCTTCTGGGCTACAATCGTCATCGTCATGTACTTCATGTTCAACGAACCCAAGAAGCCCGAGTGATCCTTCACCGTCAATGACGATTACTGTCGTCATTCCCGTTCTCAATGAAGAGCAGACGATCGTCGCAACCCTTCGCCACACCGCAAGTCTGGACGTGAATGAGATCGTCGTGGTGGACGGCGGAAGCACCGATCAGACGAGAGCTGAAGCCGAAGCGCGTGGACTCGCCAGGGTCCTCACGAGTCAACCGGGACGGGCGCGGCAACTCAATGCCGGGGCCAAAGCCTCCCGCAGCGAGATCCTCCTGTTTCTTCACGCGGACACCCGCCTGCCGGATCGCGCCAGACAGTCCATTGAATCGGCTCTCGCCGATCCAGCCGTGGTCGGCGGACGCTTCGACGTCCGGTTTGACAGCCATTCCGCCTGGAGTCGCATTATCAGCACCTTTATGAATCTCCGCTCCCGATTGACGCGCATCTCCACCGGAGACCAGGCGATGTTCGTCCGCCGCCACATCTTCGAACAGCTCGGCGGCTTCTCCGACATCCCGCTGATGGAAGACATCGAATTTAGCACCAGACTCAAGCGCACCGGGCCGACACGGGCGCTGCACGACACCGTCACCACATCCTTCCGCCGCTGGGAGCAGCAGGGCCCCCTGCGAACCGTCCTCTTGATGTGGACATTGCGATTGCTGTATTGGATCGGTGTCAGTCCGCACCGTCTGACAAGATTTTACACAGTTATCCGATGAAACAACCGGCCATTGACTCCATCCCGCTGAGCTCATTCAGGACCGCTCTCGTCATCTTCGCCAAGGCCCCGATTCCGGGGGAGGTCAAAACGCGTCTCTGCCCCCCCCTCACTGCAGACGAAGCCGCGACTTTGCACGGCAGCTTTGTGCTCGACACGCTCGAACGGACGAAGACTGCCGCGGCGAAGCTGAATCTCCCTGTCGATCGTTATCTCGCCTGCGCTCCCTCCTCCGCGCATGTGTTCTTTAAGATCATGGAGGAACGCCAAGCCGTGAAGCTGATCGATCAAGAGGGTGAGGATTTGGGCGACC
>DATGEA010000211.1:0-2521 GCA_035310605.1 Nitrospira sp.
AGCGCCAGGGGAATATGCTTCGCATCACGCTCGCGCATTTCTCGTTTCCTCTTTCAAATCGGCACCCATGGGCAGAAGCAGGGCCGCATTCACCGCCATAGCCATGCCGCCCCGCGCACGCCGCTCGAATCGCCGTAGCGGTGCTGCGCCAGTCTCGTATCCACCCGGTCCGAGAACACCCACTCGCCCCACAGCTTGGGCACATTCGCATACAACCGCGCGATGTTGGACATGCCGCCGCCCAGCACGATCACGTCTGGGTCGAGGATGTTGATGACGTGCGCGAGGGAACGCGCAAGACGATGCTCCCAGGTTTGCAGACTACGCTCGCAAGCGGCGTCGCCCTGCTCTGCGCGCTGCACGATCTGTTCGGCGCTCAGGGCCAAGCCTTCGACAAGTTCAGGCCGAACGGTTTTCTTGTTGCCGATCTCATGCAGCTTCGCCATGCCCGGCCCGGAGAGGAAGGTCTCGATGCAGCCTTGCTTGCCGCAGTAGCACTGTGGGCCGGGGAGTTCGTGCGGCTGCGGCCAGGGCAGCGGGTTGTGGCCCCATTCGCCGGCGATGCCGTTGGGGCCGGTGAGGACGTGGCCGTTGACCACGATGCCCGCGCCGACGCCGGTGCCGAGAATGACGCCGAACACGACCGACGCGCCTGCCGCAGCGCCGTCCGTCGCTTCGGAAAGCGCGAAGCAGTTGGCGTCGTTGCTGATCTTGATCTTGCGCTGCAGCAGCGCTTCGAGGTCCTGCAGGATGGGTTGGTCGTTGAGCACGACCGAGTTGGAATTCTTGAGCCGGCCGGTGGCGCGGGAGAGCGCGCCGGGCGTGCCGATGCCGAGCGAGCCCTGCCGGCCCAGTTCCGCTTCGGCGTCCCGTACCAGCCCGGCAATCGTCTGCAAGGTGTCGTAGTAGCTTCCGCGTGGAGTGGGCACGCGGCGGCGCAGCAGCTCATTGCCGCTGTCGTCGAGCGCAATGATTTCTATCTTCGTACCACCCAGGTCGATTCCTAATCTCATGTTGGGAAAGGTCTTGATCACGGCTAGAATGCTTCGGGGCCAAAGCTGACGGGGTCAGCAACGCATTGCTTTTTCAGCTGCCTGGTGAAGCTCACGCAACGGGTAGTCTTATCAGAGATTGGTTGTAATTTTTATCGAATCCTTACACATCAATAAGCGGAAGGCAAATCATGATCTATAACTGGGATGGCGACTGCATAGTCCACGGCTGCGCCATAGAAAAGAAGCGCTTTGTCATTGGCTCCAGGAAAGCGATAACCACCGATATCCGGGAGTTCGTTTCCCCTGTCGATGATGTGATCATCAAGGACACCCTCAAGAAGCTGGCAACAAAGCACAAACTTCCGAAGACGACAAATTCGGGGGACTTCGACAAACGGGCAATGGTCGTCTGGGACTATGTAGCCAGGAACGTGGAATATGTGTTCGACAGAAAGTCGCAGGGCAAGGCTGACTTCTGGCTGTTTCCTTCCGAGGTGCTCACCTTGAAAGAAGGTGATTGCGAGGACAGTTCCTTCCTTCTTGCCAGCCTGCTGATCGGGAGCGGGATAA
Organism: Nitrospira sp.; assembly: GCA_035310605.1. Classification (GTDB taxonomy): domain Bacteria; phylum Nitrospirota; class Nitrospiria; order Nitrospirales; family Nitrospiraceae; genus Nitrospira_C. The sequence goes on from DATGEA010000211.1 coordinate 1,566, forward strand.
GTCCCTTCAACGTCAGGGTTGCACTTGGCGAGCTGCTGGACAAGAACGGCAACTCTTTGGGCGGGCACTGCTGGGTGATGTACAAGAATGAAGCGGGCACATGGTGCCTGCTGGAAAGCACCTTTGACAGGGCGCCATGGAGCATGCCCGCTGCCGACCGTTTCACCGATAGCGGAGAAGTCACCTACCTCCCCTATTACGTTTTCAACAATTACCACCTCTGGGCTGTTTACCATGACAAGGCCGACAAGACGCTTGATTTCGAGTCGTTCATCGCCGCCCGCCAGAAGATGCATGACTTGCGCGATCCGGCGTTTGCCTCCGGCGGCTGGCTGTCGACACTGACGGGAGACACCTCGCCCGGCCACGTCGAACTGACTACCGAGGTATTGAAGTCATTCAATTTTTCATCCGATGCGATATCGGTCGCCTGCGATGCCGCGCAGGACCCGGATTTCTACGAGTGGGGTCACCCTTACGCCCATGCCCAGACCGGAAGCAACGACAACGACGGCACTACGAACGAGACCCAGGATAAAGCCATCGGTAATTACCTGAACTGGCTGAGAGATCTGATCAATCGTATTTATCCGGCGGTAGCGGACTCTCCGGATCATGGCCTGTTCTTTCTCGGCTATGCCCTGCATGGAATTCAGGACCTGGCAGCCCACCAGGGCGTGACCAATGCCCAGCACTCCTACGAGTCGTACATGAACCCGGGAACAAGCGGTGTTGATTGCGACCACAATAACGACAACCGGAAGAGAGCTACGGAATACACCGCCGAGTTCCTGAAGAGATTCGCGGCCAAGGATCCCGCTCTCTTTGACCGGATGAGGGGTTACGATGCCGGAACCAATGTCTTTTTCCCAAAGCTGGCTCAATCAAAGAAGTGCGCGTTGCTCGGTGTGAAAGGATGGGATCTTTCGCTGTCGGCCTATCGAACCTACAAAGGA
>DATGEA010000212.1:0-4165 GCA_035310605.1 Nitrospira sp.
GTATCCTGCTCCCCTTGAAATTGAGACCACCTCTACGACATGGTCCTGAGTGGACCGAGGAGGTGGAGATGGCAGGAGCATCGAACGATCCGATTGAACGGTGGACGGCCAAGCGCCGCGTGGCGCTCGTGGTCAGCATTCTGAAAGGCGAGACCTCCGTAGCCGAGGCAGCCCGGACGCACGGGTTGACGGTGGCGGAGGTGGAAGACTGGCGCGAGAAGTTTCTCTTGGGGGCCGAGAATGCCTTGCGCAGCCGGCCCAAGGACGAAGAGGCGGTGAAGGACGAGCAGATCAAGAAGTTGAAACAGAAGATTGGGGATCTCGTCCTGGACAACGATATTTTACGGGAGGCGTTGAAGCCCTACCCTTTGGACCGGAAGACATCCGACGCGTGAGAGCCACACGGTCGGGTGTCTCGGAGCGGCGGAGTTGCCAGGTGCTCGGCGTGAGCCGAGCCCGCCTGCATCGGACGGGCACCACGACGGGACGACGCCCGGTGGCCGACCCGCCGTGGACGGAGCGGCTGCGGCAACTGATCCAGCAGCATCCCACGTTCGGCTATCGACGGCTCTGGGTGCTGTTGCGATTCCAGGACGGGCTCGTCGTGAATCGGAAGGCGGTCTATCGGGTCCTGAAGCAGAAGGGGTGGTTCGTGCATCAACGGGCATCAACCCCGCGCCCTCGCGTGCGGGGCTGGGTGAGTCGGGCGAGTCGGAGCAACGAACGGTGGGCGATGGATGTGACGCATATTCCCTGTGGCCAAGACGGCTGGGCGCATCTCGCGGCCGTGATCGATTGTCATGATCGGGAGGTCATCGGCTATGAGTTGGCGTTGCGCAGCCGGGCGAAGGAGGCCGAACGGGCGGTGGAAGCGGCGTGTCTCGCGCGGTTTGGCACGCTGCGCCCCGTGGGGGCTCCGGTCCTCCGCAGCGACAACGGCCTGATCTTCCAGAGTCGACGCTTTCGGCAAGCGTGCCGGGATTATCGGTTGCAGCAGGAGTTCATTACACCGTACACGCCGGAGCAGAATGGGATCATCGAGCGGTTCTTTCGGAGTCTGAAAGAAGAGTGTGTCTGGCAGCACACGTTCCAGACATTTGAGGAGGCGCGGCGGATCATTCGCGACTGGCTCCAGTGGTACAACCAGGAGCGGCCGCATCAAGCGCTCGGGTACCGGAGTCCCGTCCAATTCCGCGCGCAACAGTCAACCCAGGTGGCTTGATTCCAGGGGAGCACTACAAACAAATGTGACCTTTCGAGCGAAAGCTAGGCTAGTGGCGAGGTATGTGGGATATGCTTTAATGGGCAGGAAGAAGGAGTGCTGAATCTTTATATGTCTCGAAGGGCGCCCTTCAGGACTTTTCCCGCGCTGCTCTTGGGAAGCGCCGATAAGACAACAATCTGTTTCGGCAGGTGATGCGGAGCCAGGCGGCTCTTGCAGAAGGCGGCGACGCGTTCAGCGAGCCCTTCGGAGTCTCTGCTTCGGGGCACGACGAAGACCTTGACGGCCTCACCAAGCACCTCGTCGGGAATTCCGATTACGGCGGCCTCCACCAGCTCATCGAACTCCAGCAGCACCTCCTCGATCTGCCGGCAGCTGACTTTCTCGCCACGACACTTCAAAAAGTCCTTCGCCCGGTCGACGATATAGATAAACCCGTCTTCGTCGACTCTCGCCAGGTCGCCCGTATAGAGCGCCCCATTGCGAAACACTTCTTCCGATTCTTGCGGCGCCTGCCAGTAACCCAAGGTCACGTTCGCGCCTTCCGCCACGATTTCTCCAACCTCTCCGGGGCTCACCTCTCGTCCCTGTTCGTTCAACACCCGTAGTTTCACGCCGGGCATACCTTTCCCGATTGAGCCGAGCTTTGCATCGAGACGGTCCGGAGGCAGATACGACAGCCTTGCGGTAGCCTCGGTTTGCCCATACATGATGAAAATCTGCGTGTCGGGGAGTGCGTCCCTCAACTCTCGAATGAATGCCGGTGCCAGGTACCCGCCTGCTTGCTGCACATAACGCAAATCAGGGAACTGCTTTTTCCGGAGGCTCGAGTTCCGCAGCAGAATTTGAAAATGGCTTGGGACTCCAGCAAATCCGGTACACTTCGTTTCGATCATCCGTTGGAGCACAATCTCGGGGTACATGAATCTGTTCTCAATCACCACCTCGCCTCCCACCCGGAGGTGGGTATGGAGGAGAGAGGCGCCGTAGCAATAGTGAAACGGCAGAACGGCCATGATGCGATCCCGTCGGGTCAACGAAAGGTATGAGATGATGGAATCGGTGTTCGCTATGATGTTGGCGTGGGAGACCATGACCCCGCGCGGCTTGCCGGTGGATCCGGAGGTGAAGACCAAGGCCGCCAAATCGTGCGGTCCGACGGCCGAATACGCGTAGGTAACTGCTGTGCCCTTCGCTAGGTTTTCAAAGCAACGTTGCGAAAGAGCCTGCGGGAGATGAGGCAGGTCCTTGTCCGTGAGAAGATGCCGTCCTGCAAATCTGCTGCCTTGGGCCATCACGACGGAACCCTGGGCGCAGACGATCTGCGCGTTGGTCGTGTCCAAGACATAGTCCAGGTCTTTGGATCGACTGTTTGTCGCGATGGGAACGCAGACGAGGCCTGCCTGCATGATGCCCGCATAGCAGGCTACCCAAAAGAACGAATTGTCGCCGATCAGGAGGACCCGGTCGCCTTTTCGGGCACCGATCGCGAGAAGGTATGCCGAGACGCGGCCCGCCTGTTCGGCGAGCGCGGCGTAGGAATGCCACGATTGCGGAAATCTGAGCGCGACCTGTTGAGGGTTTTTGCCGGCGAGCAGATAGTCCGCGACGTTCATCCCCGGGCTGGTCACGATAGGGTCTCGGCTGTATGGCTTTGTGAGAGGGCCCTGATCTTAATCGATCACCAACGAGTGCGCGTGCAGATATTTGGCGACCTTCCGCTTGGAGTCGATCATCTGATAGACGCGCTCCACAAGATCCGCCTCCATTCCGGCCGCGGCGACGAGATCCGCAGGAGGAATTCCGTGGTCTTTACCGTAAAGACAGAGGTCCATCTTTTCAAGCGGAAGCGTGAAATAGAACTCTTCCTGCGACTGCTCCAATGAATACGTGTCGGTGGTGGGAGGGCGACGCTGGATTTCTTCCGGCACGCCGAGGTACGCGGCGAGCTGGTAGACCTGCGATTTGTACAGGTGGGCGATGGGTTTGAAGTCTGCGGCGCCATCGCCGTTCTTGACGAAAAACCCCTGGTCGTACTCCAGGCGATTCGGTGTGCCGGCTACGGCGTACTGCAACCGGTCCGCATAATAATATTCCATCATCTTGCGCGCCCGCTGCTTGAAATTCGTGGCGGCAACGATGCCGAGGTAGGCCTCCGGCGTCAACCGGACTTTCTTGGTCTGTCCGTCCGGGGCCTGGACGACGACGGAGAAGATCGCATAACGGCTGGCATCAAGGAGGCCCGGCAAGACGATTTTGCACTTATATCCTTCGCCGTATTCGGGAACCACAAGCCGTACCGAGTCGTCCCGCCGTTCGTAACATCGGGCGCCCTTAAGTATTGCGCTGATGTCCTCCAATGCCGATTTCGCGTTCAGCGCCGTGGCCACCATCCGTCCGAGCCGAAGACTGTCCGGTGAAGAATCCGCCTCGGGCGTGAAGAGAATTTGAATACGATCGCTGCCCAGGGCCCGGGCGCAGAGGAAAGCCACGACGCTGCTGTCGATGCCTCCGGACACCCCGATGACGGCGCCTCTGCGTCGTAATTGTTGGGATACGGTTTCCCGGATCCAGGCGGTGATCCGTTCCGTTTCGGCTTCGGGATCAAGACGCAAGATATCAGCTGAGGTGGTCGAATGAGTCTTCATCTCTGTTATTTTTTCGCGGATTGGAGGGATGGAGCTCCTCCCACTGCGGTCGAGGAAGGTTGTTTCTTCCGGAGAAATTCGACGATCTTGTTGATGGAGTCCAGGTTGTCCGGGATGAGTTCTTCGTCGGCGACTTTGATGCCGAATGTCGCTTCGAGAAATCGCACCAACTCGAGGATGCCGGTTGAATCAATGATTCCAGACTCCATGAATGAATCATCGTTCTCGAGTTTGCTTTCCTCGCCGAATAGATAATTTTCTACCACAAATGTGCGAATCTTCTGCACCATGCCTT
>DATGEA010000213.1:0-5936 GCA_035310605.1 Nitrospira sp.
ATGCAGCGGATGAGAATGAATCACGAAAGGCCTGCGAGTATTCGTGCGTTAGGGAGCGGGCTGGTTGTCGAGTCTTGTTCGAAACTTATCCTCATGTTCCCAGGTACGTCCAAGCTCGTGAAGCTTCTCGGCAGGAAGGCCCTCCCGGTAGACAAAGACTCCGTCGAGGAAGACGACCAGCCATCCTTGATCCGGATATGCGAGAAACAGCGCATCGCCGGCATCAATTCCGGCCTGCCAATCGGGAGGCGCCTCTCCAAGCGGCAAACGGGAACGGGGAACGAGCGATCCGTCCTTCACTCCGAAGAACGGCATGAACTCTACGCGCTTGTACGTCGGCTCGCCCCAGGCACGAACGAATGCCCTCGGTTCCAGCTTACGAAGCACCAGATCATTATTGCGAATGTGCTGCTCTTGTTCCGCCAGTGAGGGCAGCCCGCTGCATCCCGGCAGCAAAACCAGGGCCATCCCCCCGAAGAAGCAGACGGCCAAGACAGTCGACAGGGTTCGTCGGACAACCGGACCGTATCCGGTCACGTCACCAGGCTGGGTCTCAGCAATCATAGCAGTCTCCGGCTTTTTGGCTCACTCGGCTTGACGGGCTGGCAGATATCGCACAGACAGAGTCGCCGGAGGAGGCTATAGGAGTAGATGCCCGTATCGTGGCCGTCGCTCCATTTGAACTGCAGGGCATACCGGCCCACCGGCTCGACATCCTGAAGCATAATCATCATCGGCACATCGTCGGCCTTCAACCGTTTTTCCCCGGTCCACTCGTCGACGCAGGCGGCACAGGGGCAATGCAAACGGAGGTGGCGGACAGGGTACACCCCGTGATGTCCGTCGCTCCATTCAATCCCCAACACGCCCTTCTCGATCCAGGACATGTCTTTCGGTTCAAGTAAAGTTTCCGACATGTTCAACGACGACCCCCGCCCCAATTGAGCCTCGCTCATTACAACGGCTGCGCCAGGAAATCCACGGGAGGAATTCGCTTCCCCGCCACGACCGTGACATACCCCTCGATCGCACCCTCGACTTCCCATCGGACCTGACCGGCCGCCTTCAATCTTGTCAGCATCGCAGGAGACAGCCGCAACGCCTGCTGAAGAAACGCCAGACTTCCCCGGGACAGCGGCAAGCAAGGGAACCGCTGACGTGCGGCACAGACCGTACAGACGAGCCCGCCGGAAACAGGGGAAAACTGCGGCTCTTGAATCACTCTCGTCATGCCGCAGGCTGCACAATGATCGGTTTGCGGACGAAAACCGGTCAGACCCAGCAAACGAATCTGAAACAACAGCGCGGTGAGCGCCGGATCGTTGCTCTCCACTAACGAGCGAAGTCCCTGTTCAAGCGTGTCGAAGAGCTGCGGATCCGGGTCTCCGTCCGGCGTGACGGCTCCCACCACGTTGACCATCCTGGCTGCCGCAGCCATCAGGGTTAAATCCTCACGGAACCGGACGAACGGTTCGACCAAATCCACCTGCGACACCCGATAGAGCGAATCACCGGATTTTTCAAACAGGTTCAGATCGCATATCGTCAACGGCTCAAGCGCGGCTCCCATCCGGCTTTTGAGCCGGCGCGCTCCCCTCGCCACTGCGCGGATTTTCCCCAAATGTCTGGTATAGAAGGTGACGATGCGATCCGCGTCGCCCCACTTCCGGCTCTTTAGCGTCACGGCAACGGTTTTAATAAGCGGCATGCAGGCGATTCCTCTGCGGAGAAGCGGCCGAGACGAAGATGCACCCGATCCTGTTCACTATCGAAGATAGTCCATGAAGATGGTGGCCAACGTGAGATAGATAGTAATACCTGTGATGTCGTTGGCCGTTGTGACAAACGGGCCGGCCGCCACGGCCGGATCGACTCCCATCCGTTTCAGAAAAATCGGCATGAACGTGGCCATGCTGGTGGACACGAGGAAGGCCGTAATGAGGGAGACCCCGACGACCACCCCGAGGAAGCCCTGGTGCCAAATCCAGCCGACCAGCGACAGGATCAGGCCGCAGGCGATGCCCATCAGAAGCCCGATCTTTATTTCCCGGAAAAAGACATTTCGCACGTCGGTCAATTCGACGACGCCCGTGGCCAGTCCGCGAATGATGAGGGTGGACGACTGAAGCCCCACGTTCCCCCCCATGGCCGCAATGACCGGAATAAAGCTGACGATGGCCACGACTTCCTGAATCGTATAGCGAAACTCCCAGAGAATCGCGCCGGAGAGCAAGCTGCCGACGAGATTGGTAAAAAGCCACGGCAACCGCACCTTGGCTGCTCCCATGCTCGACGATTTCGACACCGCCTCTTCTTCAACGGCGCCGGCCATTTTCAACATGTCTTCGGTCGCTTCTTCGCGGATGACGTCCACCACGTCGTCCACGGTGATGATTCCAACCAACACGCCCTCTTTGTCGACCACCGGAATGGCCAGCAGGTTGTAACTGGCCACCTGACGGGCCACTTCTTCCTGGTCCATGTCGACCGACACACTGATGACATCGCGCGTGGCGATGTTCTTCAGCGGCGTCGCCGGCGGAACCGTCAACAACTGGCGCAGCGAAAGGACCCCGACCAAGTGTTCGTGCTTATCCGTCACATAGATGTAGAACACCATTTCGGCGTCCGTCGCCTGCTGCAGACGACGGATGGCATCCTGCGCCGTCGCATCCTCCGACATTGCAAAGAACTCCGTCGTCATGATGCCGCCCGCCGTATCTTTTGGATACTTCAACAGGTCGGCGACTTCCGTGGAGTCCTCGGTCCGCATCAGCGAGAGGATTTCCTTGGCGCGCTCTTCGGGGAGAACTCCGAGAATATAGGCCACGTCGTCTGGGGCCAGATCCTTGATCAGCCAGGCGATATCCGACTGCAGGAGATCCGCCAGCACCTGTGTGATGCTGTCGGTGTCGAGTTCGCTCAGAACCTGGCCGCGTTTCGATTCACCGCGAACCAGTTCGAAGACTTCGCGCTTTTCCTTGGGAGAAGAGAGATGGGTCACGACTTTGGCCACGTCGGCCGGGTGCATGCGGCCCAGCATCTTGGCCAAATTGGTGATGGCGCCGCGCCGCAGCAGGCGTTGCACGGACAGAAGCACAATGTCCGACTTGGTCTGGCCCCGATCCGCCTGGTCACGCAACGAATCGCGCAGCAGATCCTTGTCCCCGGGACGGGGCTTCGGTTCCACCGGACGCGTTTCTGTGACTTTTTCCACCGGTTGCATAACCTATCTGTTAATAGCCGAGCTCGCTGAGCGCATGCTCGTCTTCACGCCAGGCCTCCCGCACTTTCACCCACAACTGCAGAAACACCTTCATGCCGAACACGCGCTCCATATCAAGCCGCGCTTCGGTCCCGACCGCTTTCAACCGTTCTCCGTGTTTGCCGATCACAATGGCTTTATGCGTTTCCCGCTCAACGAGAATCGAGGCGCTGATCCGGGCCAGTTTGCCTTCCTCGACGAATTGATCGATCTCCACGGCAATCGAATAGGGGACTTCCTCGTGCGTCTGACGCAGGAGTTTCTCCCGGATGATCTCCGCCGCAAGGGTCCGCATGGACTGATCGGTAATCGTTTCGTCATCGTACGCCGCTTCCCCCTCCGGCAGATGCGACACCGCCAGGTCCAGCAATCGGTCGACGTTATCTCCCGTCTGCGCGGACACCGGCACCACCTCGGTCCATGGGTACAGCCTGGCATAGGTCTCGATCACGGGCAGGAGCTTCATCTTGTTCACGAGATCGATCTTGTTCAGCACGAGAATCACGGGTCTGGCGTGCTTTTGAATCGCCGCCTTCACATGACTCACCACCAGCAGATCGCCGGGTCCCGGCAAACTCGTCGCCTCCATGAGGACGAACAGCAGGTCCGCCTCTTCCAGCGTTTCGACGGCCGTCCGGACCATCCGCCGGTTTAAGAGGTGCTCCGGCTTATGGAGGCCCGGAGTATCCAGGAGGGCAATCTGAGCGCCGGGCGCATGGACGACGCCGAGGATCCTCGTCCTCGTCGTCTGCGGTTTCTCAGAGACAATCGCGATCTTCTCGTTCAGCAGGCGATTGAGCAACGTGGACTTCCCCACGTTGGATCGCCCGACAATGGCTACGGTTCCGAATTTCATGGTGTCACGGCCTCGGTCGCTCCTGCGAGGAATCCGGAATCAGTTGGTACACGGTTTCTCCTTTGCGGACATAGCCGAGCCGTTCGCGAGCCAGTTGCTCGATCGTGGACGGATCGTGCTCCAGTCGATCGATGTCGCCGCGCAGCGCCTTCGCCATCCGCTGGAGGTTCTGGATGTCCAGCTCAAGCTGTCGGGCATGGTCGCGCATCGAAAAATAGCGCGGCAGGCCCATTTCTCCGAAACACAAGGCCAGCAGCAGCAACAGGCAGGCGCCGGCACCGACGTACTGCGCGCCCGTGATCATGCGCCGCTGCCAATCCAACCACTGCCGTCCGCGATTTTGCTTGATGATCATTGGCTCGCTATCAACTCCGTAGCCTTTAAGACCGGCCCGGCATCGCCTCACGCCCCCGATACACCGCCGCGGCGCCCAACTCTTCTTCGATCCGAAGCAATTGATTGTACTTGGCCACCCGGTCCGTCCGGGACAGAGACCCCGTCTTGATCAAGCCGCTGTTCGTTGCCACGGCCACGTCCGCGATCGTCGTATCTTCGGTTTCACCGGATCGATGCGAAATAATCGCCGTATAGCCGGACCGCTTGGCCATCTCGATCGCATCCAGCGTTTCCGTGAGCGTACCGATCTGATTCAGCTTGATGAGAATCGAATTGCCGATCCCCTCACGGATGCCCTTGGAGAAGATCTCCACGTTGGTCACGAAGATATCGTCGCCGACGAGCTGGACTCGCTTCCCCAGCTTCTCCGTAAGCATCTTCCAGCCCTTCCAGTCCACCTCGCTCAACCCGTCTTCGATCGAGAGAATGGGATACCGGTCCAACAGCTTGCCGTAATAACTCACCATCTCTTCGGACGACCGCTCCCGGTTCTTCTCCGCTTCCAGCACGTAGCGGTTCTTGTCGTACAATTCGCTCGCGGCGCAGTCTAACGCCAACGCGATATCCTGCCCCGGCTGATAGCCGGCTTCTTCGACCGCCTGCATGATCAGCGTGAGCGCCTCTTCGTTCGATTGGAGATCCGGTGCAAATCCGCCCTCATCGCCGACTGCCGTGCTCAGCCCCTTCTTCTTCAAGAGCGCTTTTAATGAATGGAAGACCTCCGTCGCCATTCGCACCGCTTCACTGAACTGGGTCGCTCCCACCGGCACGATCATGAATTCCTGCAGATCCAACCGGTTGTCGGCGTGGGCCCCACCGTTGATGATGTTCATCAGCGGCACCGGCAACACCCGGGCATTGGTTCCGCCGAGATAGCGATAGAGCGGCTGGCCCGTCTCATTCGCCGCGGCCTTCGCCACCGCCAAGGACACGCCCAGAATCGCATTCGCGCCCAGCTTGCCCTTCGTCTTCGTACCGTCCAGCTCGATCATGGCCTGATCGATGCCGGCCTGATCGAACGCGTCTTTCCCCAACAACTCCGGCGCAATGGCCTTGCTGATATTGGCCACGGCCTTTGAGACGCCCTTGCCCATCCAGCGCTTCTTGTCGCCGTCGCGCAACTCGATCGCTTCCTTTTCGCCGGTCGACGCTCCCGACGGCACCGCCGCCCGCCCCTTGGCTCCGCTTTCAAGCGTCACTTCCGCCTCGACCGTGGGATTGCCGCGTGAATCTATGATCTGTCTGCCGGTAATTTCTCGAATCGCGCTCATGCATCCACTCCCGTTTGTCCCGTTCGTACCTCTATGGTATCTGTCTCATCCTCTCAGTATCGTTACTCGCAGGTGGCGCCGGCCTGTGAACCCTCCCCCTGCAGTCAAATCCCCATTCGGTCACCCACCCAACTTCTTCTTCAGCAAC
>DATGEA010000214.1:0-3158 GCA_035310605.1 Nitrospira sp.
CGCAGATCCACGCCGGCGGTCGTGGAAAAGCCGGCGGCGTGAAAATCACAAAGGACAAGGGTGCCGTCTCCGGTCTCGCGAAAGAACTCATCGGCAAGACTCTCATCACGCATCAGACCGGGCCGAAGGGCCGGACCGTGCATCGCCTGTTGATCGAAGAGGGCGCCAATATCAGCAAAGAACTGTATCTGTCCATCCTGGTAGACCGCGACACGGGCTGGCCGACGTTCATCGCCAGTACCGAAGGCGGGATGGAAATCGAAGAAGTGGCGGAAAAGACTCCGGAGAAAATCATCAAGGAAGCGATCGATCCCGCCGTCGGATTCCAGAGTCACAACGGGCGCAATGTGGCCTTTGCGCTGGGGCTGCAGAATCTCGAGCCGGCCGTCATCAATCCCTTCGTTCAGATGCTCGGCAATCTCTATCGGCTGTTCATGGAGAAGCACGCCGCCCTCGTGGAAATCAATCCGCTCATCATCACCAAGGAAAAGACGCTGGTCGCCCTGGACGGCAAGGTCTCTTTCGACGACAACGGGCTCTTCAAGCACGAAGATGTCCAAAAGATGCGGGACTTGAACGAGGAAGACCCGCTCGAGATCGAAGCCACGGCGAACAATCTGAATTATGTGAAACTGGACGGGAACATCGGCTGCATGGTGAACGGCGCCGGCCTCGCGATGGCGACGATGGACGTCATCAAGCTGGCCGGCAGCGAACCGGCGAACTTTCTGGACGTGGGCGGTGGTGCGACGAAAGATACGGTTGCAGCCGGCTTCCGGATTCTCCTGAAAGATCCCAACGTCAAAGGCATCTTTATCAATATCTTCGGCGGTATCGTCCGCTGCGAGCGGATCGCGCACGGCGTGATCGAAGCGGCCAAGGAAGTCAGGATTACGGTGCCGTTGGTCGTCCGGCTTCAAGGGACGAACGCGGAAGAAGGCCGCAAGTTGCTGGCTGAGTCAGGGCTCAAGCTTGAAGTCGCCAACGATTTGTGGGAGGCCGCTCAAAAAATTGTGAAGCTGACGGGGAAAGCGGCGTAAAGAGCGGGTCCTGTCGCCGAGCAGCCCAAGCGTGCTCGCACCCCCGCCCGGTGTAGGGACCCCCGCTGCGCGCGCTTGGGCGCCCGCTCGACCCCACCCGCGGGAGAAATCTTCCCGTCAGGGAGGAGAAGGGAAAAGAGAAATCCTATTATTCAGCCTTTCTGTAAATCGCGACGCAGGGGCAATCTAAGGCAAGGAAAGATTTGTCGCCATGGGCGATTTCATTCTCAACTTCCTGGCGCATGTCTTCGAGAGCTTTGCTACTGGTCTCTCAACCACTGAAGGAAAGCATGTTTTGGCTGCAGTAATTGGCACTTTCGTACTGGTCATTGGAATGTTGTTAGCCATTTACCTATATGGCTAGTTAAGTCGAAAAGTAGAGAGGTTAATTGTGAGCATTCTCGTCAATAAGAATACGCGGGTGGTGGTGCAGGGAATTACGGGCAAGGAAGGCTCGTTCCATGCGACTCAGTGCAAGGCCTATGGAACCAAGGTCGTGGCAGGCGTGACGCCGGGCAAGGCCGGGCAGGATGTCGAAGGCATTCCTGTCTTCAATACGGTGGTCGATGCGGTCAAGAAGACCGATTGCGACACCTCGCTCATCTTCGTGCCGCCGCCGTTCTGTGCGGATGCCATTCTGGAAGCGGCCGATGCCGGGGTGAGGCTGATCATCTGCATCACCGAAGGCATCCCCGTGAACGACATGGTGAAAGTGAAGCGGGCCCTGCGTGGCCGTGATGTGCGATTGATCGGTCCGAATTGTCCCGGCGTCATCACGGTCGACGAGGCCAAGATCGGGATCATGCCGGGCTTCATCCATAAAAAAGGCGTCGTCGGCGTTGTCTCCCGCAGCGGCACCCTCACGTACGAAGCGGTCCACCAACTCTCGACGCTCGGACTCGGTGAAACGACGTGCGTCGGCATCGGCGGCGATCCGGTGAACGGGACGGGGTTTGTGGATGTGTTGCCGCTGTTCGAGAAGGACCCCGAGACGCACGCCATCGTCATGATCGGCGAGATCGGAGGCGACGCGGAGGAAAAAGCCGCCGAGTTCATCAAGAAGCACGTCAAGAAACCGGTAATCAGCTTTATCGCCGGGATCACGGCTCCTCCCGGAAGGCGCATGGGCCATGCCGGTGCGATCATATCCGGCGGCAAAGGTACCGCGACTGAGAAAATGAAGGCCCTTGAAGCGGCCGGTGTGAAGGTGGTCAAGAATCCAGCCGAGATCGGCAATGCGGTGAAACAGGCGCTCGGCCGGTAACGAGATCGCTCCAGTCTTTACACGGGGGCGTTGGGCAAGGCCCGGCGCCCCCGTGGTGCATTTCATCTTCACTGCCGAACCTCTCCTCAGAGAGCATGAGACCGGTTGGCGATGTCTTGTGAATAGGAAAGGCAGGACTTCTGCAGTCGGCTCCTCATTCAGCCATCGCCCGGGATGAGACCAACATCTATTCGCTTTCCATAGGCCGTAAGATCGTGTTAGTCTGTTGGTGGACAATACGTCTATTCACGGCGCGATCGATCCCCACAGGTCAGCTCTTCGACTACTTTCCCGGCTTGTTGTAGTCGGGGCCGAACCAAGGAGCATATTTGCGAGTATTCCTCATCCACGTTCGCGATCCACAGTTCTACGCGCTTCCTGCGAAAACTCGTGCTAAAAACGGCAATATCCGCGTGATGGGCTTCCCGCCCATCGGGATCATGTCTCTCTCGTCCGTCTTGAAGCAAGCGGGCCACGAATGCGTCATGTTCGATCAGGCGAATCCTGATACCCCGAACCACGTCATTATCGATCAGATCGATCGAGAACAGCCGGATCTTGTCGGCCTGAGCTTCCTCAGTACCACCAGCTATCCCTACGCCAAGATTCTCGCGAGGCAGATCCGGGCGACTAATCAGAAAGTGAAGCTCGCCTTCGGTGGGGTCTTTGCCACTCTGAATGCGTCCTTGGTCAAATTACAGTGTCCCGAAGTAGATTTCGTCTGCCGCGGCGACGGCGAGCAGCTTCTGCTCGATCTGCTGGCGAACTTCGATCATCCGGAAGCGGTAGCCGGCCTGACGTGGACGAAGGACGGCAACGTGGTTCAGAACCTCAGCCGCCCCATGGAACGGCAT
>DATGEA010000215.1:0-11173 GCA_035310605.1 Nitrospira sp.
TGGGTATCTTCGTCTGCATGTCCTGCTGCGGCGGGAGGGCTGGATCATCAACCGCAAGCGCGTGCATCGCCTGTATCGGGAAGAAGGGCTCACGGTGCGGCTCACGCGTCGTCGGAAACGGGCCAGCCACCTGCGGGGGGGGTGCCGCCTCAGCCAAAGCAGCTGAATGAGCGCTGGAGTATGGATTTTGTGGCCGACACGTTACTGGATGGGCGTCGCGTTCGGACGCTCACGGTCGTGGATACCTGGAGTCGCCATAGTCAATTAAATGAGGTCGATTTCACACTCACGGGAACCAAGGTCGTGACAGCCCTGGAGCGCGTGGCCAAACACAGTGGGTACCCCAAAATGATCACCGTCGACAACGGCAGCGAATTTGCGTCGAAGATGTTGGATGCCTGGGCCTACGCGCAGGGGGTCAAGCTCGACTTCATTCGGCCCGGAAAACCCATAGAGAATGCCGCGATTGAGAGTGTCAACGGGCGCTTTCGTGATGAGTGTTTGAACGCACAGGTGTTCGTCTCGTTGCATGACGCCCGACAGAAGATTGAAGCGTGGCGGATCGATTACAATGAGCACCGGCCGCATGGCTCGCTGGGGAATTTAACGCCCCGGGAGTTTGCCGAACAGGGGGCCACAACCGGGCTGCAAGAAGGCGCGAATTTCCAGCTCCCAGCGGTCTAGTTTCCGGGGAGGTCTCAAGACCGTTGAAGACGCCGTCTGCTCTGGTTAAAAACTGCCTCGGAATGGGGCCAACGTCACGGGGCTCATTGTCCCCTTTTTGAGGTGTCCACGAAAGTGGGGCTAGCTCAGTTTGCCCCTCTTAATCAGGGGGGTTAGGTGATTGCGGTTTCGCCTTTCCGGAGTCGCAATATATGTTTGGCAGCACCTGTGAGTTTCAGTCGCATTTCTCTTTATGCGAGGCTTATGTCAGCAGATTCCCTAGAAATTAGTACATAGCCCTTCTGAGGTAATTGACCTCGCTGCACCGCATATGTAGAGTACAGCCGGTACCGTATGGTCCAATAAGCTAAACCGCAATGGGAGAGGGATCTGTGCTCTCGGCTCTCCAGGGGGGATACCATGAAAGTATTCGTTTACTGCTGTGTTTTTGCGCTCTTAACAGTCGCCTCATTCCCCATCACAGCTGAGGCGTTTTCGAGGCGGACTCATCACTCGGAAATCGGGCCGAGCCAACCGGGGCCGAGCCAAGCGGGGCAGAACCACGGGGAATCGGGGACACACGGCGGCAACACTCAAACGTTGAATGCAAAGCCTCAGTCAGTTCCGGAGCCGTCGCCACTCTTACTATTGGGTATCGGCATCGGCCTATTAGGCATATACGCAATGAAAAAGCGGCTCCGTGGGCAAGTTGCTAGTCCCGCCAAAGATATGTGAAAAGGATGGGGGCTTGGTGGCAAGCTGGTGCCAAAGCCCCCTGACAAACCCTGACCCGATGATGGGGTGAGTCATCACGAGTCCTCCCCTTATGTTGGTGATTCCTATTGCTGAGTGTCCTGAGCAGGTCTTTGGCGGGACTCTTAATCAGCAGACTTCCCCGGTTCTCCTTACCTCCCGAACATACCCCCCCAATAGATGGATTGATGGCTCATCGGCTTATGCTTCAGGATAGCTAACAGATTTGACATTACGTGCACGTGGTGTGGATGGTGGAGAAACTACGTCCTTCGTCATCGACGTGTCTGCATATCGCCACGTACGCTGTCTTGGCGCTCGGCGCCTGTCACAATGATCATTCAGCGGTGGTCCCTCCTTCCAAGCTGACCAGCTCCGTCGCGGCGGGCGATTTGAATGGCGATCGTCGTCCAGACCTTATCTCAACAAATATTTTGAGCACTGGATCGAACCCTGATCAAGTTTCGGTCATTTTCCAAAATCAGTCCTCGCCTGGTGTGTTCGGCAGTAGCACAGACCTTGACGTTGGCAGCGATCCTCAAACAGTCGCCATAGGGGATCTCAACGGCGACACCCTCATTGATTTGGTTACTGCAAACGACACCTCTTCTACCATCTCAATCCTTTTCCAAAATTCCTTCTCGCCCGGCAGGTTCCTGACAGCCCAAAACCTTGCAGTCGGCGCTCATCCCACGGCGGTTGCGATCGGAGATCTGAACGGGGACGGGCTCTCCGATATTGCCGTGGCTGACTCCGGGCTTTCCATCCTCTTTCAGAATCCGAGCGCCCCCGGGAATTTTTTTTCTCCAGTAAGCTTGGGGGTCAATTGCTCATCGGTCGGTATCGGCGACCTCAACTCGGATGGTCGAGCAGACCTGGTTGCTACTGGTCCTGATTCCGGGAACGTCAGCATTCTCTTTCAGAGCCCTGTAGCCCCTGGCAATTTCTTGTCGGCACAAATTGTTGCGGCCGGCTTCCAACCCATCGACGTGGCACTCGCTGATCTTAATGCAGATGGTTTGCCCGACCTTGCCGTTGCGAATTTAGGCACTCCGGACAATCCAGCCACGGCCAGCCTCTCAGTTCTCCTTAACAAATTGGGTTCTCCCGGAAGATTTGCGGCTGCCACTAATTACGCTACGGGCACGCGCTCTCAGTCCGTATCCGTTGGAGATCTCAATGGCGACAGGAACGTGGACATAGCGGTAGCGAACGCGGGCAGCCCAGGCAACACCGGAAGCGTGTCAGTCTTGTTCCAGAACCCGGGCAATCCGGGAACTTTTCAAACTGCTGTGAATCGGCCAGGGACTAGCCAGCCTCTTGATGTGGCCATTGCCGATTTGAATGGGGACGCTTTCCTTGACATAGTCCTGGCTGACGATGGCGTCAGGATTCTGTTTCAGATACCAGCCCAGCCGGGGAATTTCCAATCATCCATTCTGGTCGGAAGCTGAGGAACAAGGAAAGATACTACGCTAGTTGGACACAGTCTGGAATCAGGTCCATTAGATCTCACGTGTTCGGAGCTAGAGGTTTGACAGGATTCTTAATCGACGGAATCCTGCTTTTTCACTCAGCCTTCTCGGACGTAGGCGCAACCAGCGGAATTGCATCCTATCCGGGGTCAGCCCTCCACGAACCGTTCTAGCCAAGCTCGCGCAAGCTGTGCCGAGCCTTTTCCTCCTATGCCCAACCAGTCGTAGGAAACAGCTGAATTGCAGTAGGTCCCGTGTTTCTTTAGGCGTCGGTCAGTTCCTGAGGCTTATAAGCCGCAGTACTTCTGGTTTACTATGCGTAACCCTTCTAGTGGATTCAACAAAGGCTACACAGCCTGTATAAGGGAAACATGCACTGCGCGCGCCGTGAGGCAGCAATGGAGACGGATTTTTTGCTCAAGGTTTCTAATGCCAATCGACAATCAGGAGGCACAATGAGAATATTAATTTACTGCTGTGTTCTTGTAATATTAACCCTCATATCATCCCCCATCACCGCGGAGGCATTTTCGAGGCGGACTCATCACTCGGAAATAGGGCCGAGCCAACCGGGGCCGAGCCAAGCAGGGCAGCACCACGGGGAATCGGGGACGCCCGGCGGCAACATTCAAACGTTGAATAGAACGCCTCAGGCAGTTCCGGAGCCGCCTGTTCTGTTGCTCATGGGTATCGGCATAGGTTTCTTCGCCATAGGCTCAATGATCGTACGGTTCCGCGGGCAGGATGCATCCCGCAAGAACGCACAGTAAAAACACAGGGCGCTTGGTGCCAGTACGGATGCCAAGCGCCCTGACGCAGAAAAATCAATGATGACCTTTGCAATCACAATCCTCGCCTCTTGCTAAGCGTCCTGAGGTAGGTCTTCGCCGGGACTCTTAATCAGGGGGCCGTAGGTTCGACCCCTACACGGCCCACCAGAATCCACACCTCGACATAGCCTGTTCTTACGCTTGTCAGACACGTTTAACACCATCTTAACAAGACCGTATCCCCGTTGAGCCTTCCTTTCGGTATCGTGGAATCATCAGAGTGGTTTCTCACCAGTTCTCCCTGGGCTTCCGGCCCTCGGGTTGCCGAGCTGTTCGAAGGGAAATTGAAACAGTCAGGAATCCCGGCCACGTCCTGACCCGCGATGTCCTGTTGAATAGCGTGGGACGCCGTCACGGTCACCGCCTACAACTCCGCAGGCGAGACTCAGCCGGCCACGTATGTCCCTTTCTATCTCCTTTGACATCCCGCAGCCTCTTCATCATCGAGCGTGCGACAACGGCAGAGGCATCACCGGAGTGCGCAGACTCCTGACCGTACTACCTGGACGGCATCCAAGCAACAGCCAGGCCGAACCTCTGCGCCGCATCCGGCGGAGGGCCATCGCGCCTTTAATTTTACTCCGCGGTAACACACCGCTAACTGAGCAGAAACCGGACGGGTTTAGTATTGGCTCAATACTAAACAATACAGGGAGGAACAGCACCATGGTGACTGTCGGACAATTAATGAAACAGGATCTCGTGACGGTGGACGCCAGGACTTCGGTCGTCGAGGCGGCGAAATTGATGAAGGCCTGCAACGTCGGCAGCGTCCTCGTGGCGCGGAAGGGCCGGATCGTGGGCATCGTCACGGAATCCGATGTGGTGAAGAAATTCGTGGGTGCCGAGAAGGTGCCTTACTTTGTTCCTGTCGAAGAGATCATGAGCAGCCCTGTCGTCGGCATTGAAGAACGCCGCCCCATTACGGAGGCAGCGGATCTGATGAACAGGCATCGGACGCGTCATCTCGGAGTCACTAAAGCCGGCGCCCTGATCGGAGTCGTTTCAGTGCGGGATTTTCTCCAGCCGGTTTCTGTCGACGAATTCTAGTTCCTTCCCCTCGCCTGCTGTCCGACCGATCGTCGGACAGCCCGTCTCTTCCAAAATTCGCCGGATCGGCGCCCTAACGGCCGAAGCTGTTTCGAACGCATGCAGTCGTTGAAGGAGGGCGGTCCTGTGATTAGGTATCGGTTCGAAGTTTGTAGCCGACGCCTCTGACCGTCACGATCAGTTTCGGCTCGGCGGAATTGCCTTCGATCCTCTGCCGCAGGGAGTGAACATGCACATCGAGGGCATGCTCTTCGAGCGCATAGCCTTCTCCCCAGACGCAGTTGAGCATTTCCTGGCGGGAAACACCAGACTGGGCGGTTCCAGGAAGGGGCGGAGAATTTGAAGCTCGTTCGGCGTCAATTCAACCAGCTCTCCGTTGATGCGGACCTTGTGGCGGTCCATGTCCATTTGCACCCCGCCGGCGACGTGAAGGAGCGATCGGCGTGTTTCCAATTCTTTCCACCGGAGAATCGCCCGAACCCTCGCGACGAATTCGCGTGAACTCTGATTGCACATGACAAGGTTGGCGCCGCGCTCAATGTCACCGACGCAATCGTCTTCACACTTGCCGGTTTGCTCTCCCCACGCCACGATCGGGGTCACTGTGATGGATTTATGGCTCCGCAACGTTTCATACGAAAGGCTCCGATCGTCACGACAAGCGAGGGCGAGACCTGCTGCAGCGCATCAAGCGCGACCGCCTCAGTGGGCACCACGAGAACATCGTAGCCGGCCTCGGCAGGAAGTTCTTGGAGAGAACCGGTAGAAGATTCGCTTCCGCCAATGAGTAGGATCATATTTTCTGGCAATGCCATCGGGGTGATCATGAATCGCATCGCATCCTTTGCGAGTCCCATACTACGCTGTCCCTGGTAAGTTGCTATTAAGGCCTTGTTGAAGGTACGTAACATGTCGAACGGCTGAAGTGCACCAGCACAAACGCTTAGATCCTCGCCTGTAATCGAATGTTAATATGACTTTAGTGGACTCGAAACATGACCTCCGTAGGCTGTGTCGCCAGGAGCAAGATATCCATGGGCCACCAGACTCAGGTGACGGCTTCTACGCATAAACGTGAGACTTGCAGACGCTCCCTCTTACGGGCGCTGGAAACGCTTTCCAGGGCAAGAAGCATCAGCCCCGAGGTCCTGCACAAAATGCGGGTAGATCTCAGGCGGCTCCAGGCATGGTTAGAGCTGATTGGTGACAAACGGGCAGCCGAAGTGCTGGGCGAATGTGTGTCGCTCGTCAGCCCCCTTCGCACCCTGCAGGTCCTTGAAGGATGGCTGGCTCGACGCAAGGCGCCCCCATCCGATCTCCGCAAGGTGCGCCGGGCCTCCCAGGAGATGGTTGAGCAACTGGCTGAGGATCGGGTCTTTGCGACGATCCGGCAGACGGTCAGCGACCTGAACGACCTGGACCGGGATGCCGATCCCGCTCGCCGACGCAAGGCCTGGCGGCTCCACCTCGAATTTAGCGCACGGCTCCTTTCGGCGCTGCGCAAGAATCCGAAAAGGAGGCGCCTGCATGCACTTCGTCTGGAACTCAAGCAACTGCGTTACCAGTTGGAGTGGGTCATGGGTGGCACCGCGCGGTACGAGCGGCTGATCAAGCAGCTCAAGCAAGCGCAACGCCGCCTGGGCGACTACGAAGATCAGGCCGCCTTTCGTAAAGTCGCCAAGCAGCTCGACCTGCAATCGCATCCCGCTATCGTAAAACGCTGGAGGCGCGCCCGCAAGGCGGCTCGTGCCCTCCCCCAAAACATGAGTTGGCTCCCCGCCTCGCTGCGTCAACTTGCGCGCGACGAGACGAGACCATCCGTCCAGCCGGAAACCGGTTGTCCAAGAGAGTTAATGTCGATGTAACCGGCCTTCCATGCCGTCGCCGGCATCGCGTACCAGTTCTGAAGAGAGAACCGTCTCGGCTCCCTGAAACTCGGCGTGTGAGCTGGACGTGGGCTACTGCTCTGCTGCCAAGCGGCGACCGGATTAGCCCCGACCAGCCAGCTCTACGAGGACGCTTTGATCTGAGAATCCTCCGTTTCTTGTCGGGTTGGATCCTGCTGGATCGGCCCAGGAAGGGCCTGATCTGAACGCTTTATCAGCGGGTTGTAGGATACGCTGCTCCGCATTCTTTCACCGCTTTCTTGCACTCTTCTGCAGAGGCGGGTCCGTTCTTCGCAACGACCTTTTCCCGCCCGTTGACAGTTTGCATAATGTTGCACCGAAGAAGAGGTTTTTGACTACAGCTGCGGATGGAGCATCCCCTCCTGTAGTGTTATATTCACGTCAACCAGCCACGAGCGCAGACCCATGGGACAGCATTACCTACGCACGCTTTTCTCACCCAAGTCGATTGCCGTCATCGGTGCGAGCGAGCGTGCCAATGCCGTGGGCGAGATCGTCTTCCGGAACATGCTGGGGAGCGGGTATACGGGCTTACTCTATCCGGTCAATCCGGCGCATCAGGAAGTGCAGGGCCAGCGTGCCTATGCCACGATAGAAGATATCGAAGCCCAGGTCGAGTTGGCTGTGATCTGCACCGAGGCCGAGACGGTGCCCGATCTTATCGAGGCCTGCGGTAAACATGGTGTGCGCGCTGCGGTGGTTCTGTCTGCAGGATTCAGCGAAGTGGGTGCCCATGGCGCTGCGCTCCAACATGCCATGCTGGCCAATGCCAAAACCTATGGTGTGCGCATCATCGGCCCCAATTGTTTGGGCATGATGCGCCCGGCGATCGGGCTCAACGCCACGTTTTTCAAAGGCCGCGTCAAATCCGGGAACCTTGCCCTGGTGTCTCAGTCAGGGGCGCTGTGCACAGCCATTCTTGACTGGGCACCGGCCCACGACATCGGATTTTCCAGTGTGGTGTCGATGGGCGCTGCATCCGACGTGGATTTTGGCGAAATTCTCGACTACCTCGCGAGCGACGTGCTGACCAGCAGTATCTTGATCTACGTCGAAGGCATCCGCAAAGCGCGTGGCTTCATGAGTGCGTTGCGCGCGGCCGCGCGTAGTAAACCGGTGTTTGTGATTAAGGTGGGCCGTCATGATGCGGGATCGCGAGCGGTGATGTCGCACACGGGCACGCTGGTTGGTTCGGATGATGTGTTTGATGCGGCGGTGCGCCGCGCCGGTGTGGTCCGTGTGGAATCGATCGGCGGGTTGTTTTCTGCCGCGAAGTCACTCGCCTCGCCCCACCGGTACAGCGGCAACCGTCTGGCCATCATTACAAATGGCGGCGGACCCGGCGTGATGGCCATCGACCGCGCGGTGGATCTTGGGGTGAGCGTTGCCAGCCTGTCCGCTGAAACCATTGAGAGGCTGAACCAGGTGTTACCTGCGACCTGGTCGCACAACAACCCGGTCGACATCATCGGCGACGCGACGCCGCAACGCTATCACGACGCGGTCACCATTTGCATGGAAGACCCCGGCGTGGATGGTGTGCTGGTGATCCTCACCCCCCAGGCGATGACACAGCCGCTGGAAGTCGCCACATTGCTGGTCGAGGATGCAGAAAAATTCAGCAAGCCGCTGCTCACCAGTTGGATGGGTCATTCTCAGATTATAGAAGGACGGGGCCTGTTTGCTCAGGCCGGCATTCCCTCATTCAGCACCCCTGAAGCGGCCGTCGAGGCCTATTCCTACATCACCGCGTATTACCGCAATCAGCACCTGCTGGCGCAAGTCCCACCGCCCTTATCGCACCATGATGTTCCGGATGTGGAGGGTGCGCGCATGCTGATCGAGTCTGTCCTGGCGGAACGGCGCAAGGTGTTGTCTGAGATGGAATCGAAAGCGCTCCTGTCGGCCTTCCATATTCCCGTGGCCAAGACGGTGGTAGTCCGTGCTCCCAACGAGGCCCTGCTCATGGCAGAGGAGTTCGGGTTCCCGGTGGCGATGAAAATCAATTCGCCGGACATCTCCCACAAATCCGATGCCGGCGGCGTCAAGCTGAACTTGATGAATGCCGCCGCAGTTCGCGCGGCCTATCACGAGATTATCGAGGAGGTGAAAATACACCGTCCGGATGCACGAGTCGACGGCATCGCCATCCAGCCAATGGTGCGTAAGCCCAATGGGCGCGAATTGATGGTCGGGGTCATCTCGGATCCGCTGTTCGGACCGGTGATCAGCTTCGGCGCAGGCGGCACCGCAGTAGAAGTGCTGAGGGATCGCGCCATTGCCCTGCCGCCTCTGAACAATTTCCTGGTCAAAGAACTCATCCGTGGCACGCGCATCGCCAAACTGCTCGGTGCGTTTCGGCATATGCCACCGGTGCAGATGGAGGCGCTCGAAAGCCTGCTTCTCCGGGTGTCCGAGATGGTGTGCGAGCTGCCATGGTTAAAAGAAATGGATATCAATCCGCTGATTGTGGATGAGCATGGCCTGCTGGCAGTCGATGCGCGCGTCGTGGTGGATTATGCGCCGACCTCAGCCGACCGGTACGCCCACATGGCGATCCATCCGTACCCGGCCCACCTGGTCACTCATTGGCAATTACCGGATGGCACCGGCGTCACCATTCGTCCGATGCGCCCGGAAGACGCGGCGATCGAACAGGAATTTGTGCGCAACCTGTCGGAAGAAGCGAAATACTTCCGGTTTATGCACGCCGTGCAGGAGCTGTCCGAAGATATGCTGGTGCGCTTTACCCAACTCGACTACGACCGTGAATTGGCGCTGATCGCCGTGACCGAAGAGAAGGGCCGGGAAGTGGAAATCGGCGTGTGTCGCTATGCCATCAATCCCGACGGAGAATCATGCGAATTCGCGCTGGTGGTCAGTGACCAATGGCAGCACAAGGCGATCGGCCACAGGCTGATGGGCAGCTTGTTCGACGCAGCCCGCAGTAAGGGGCTCAAGACCATGGAAGGCGAAGTACTGGCCAGCAACCACAACATGCTCAAGTTAGTTGCCACGCTTGGCTTTACCAATGCCACCAGTCAGGAAGACTCATCCATTAAGAAGATCACCAAGGTGTTGTAGCAGGCCGTTGAAGCGGTATCGGATGAAGCAAAAGGAAGTTCGTGCTGCCCATCCGGCTGGCCGACGCCAAACGACCCCGGTTGTCTTGATGCTCTCAACTCTCATAACCACCTTGGGCCAGAGTCACGAGGCGAGGGCCTAAAGGTGTTTCACATCTCGCCCATTTCCTCTAGCCTCTTACCCCTTGCCTTCGTCATGAACTGGTCCGCCCGCGCGGTCGATGACTAGGGAGACGCGGCCCGAATACTTGAAGGGATCGACGTCAGGCATCAGCCTGTCGTTTGTCGAGCAGCGGCACGATTCCTTCCTCGAGCCAGGCATACTCACCTTGCATGATCTTCCGTGCCAAATTGAAGACGCTTTTGTCCTTCTTGTGCCCGCGGATTCTCGTCGTTGGGGATGGGGCAGGGTAGAGCTTCTCCTGCATGTCCTGACAGAAATACGTGGCCAGCTCGCGGATGCCTGGTTTCAGGCGCATCTCCGGTTGGGAGGCATACCAGAGCGTGGCGGCCATGGGAAAGAGCAAGAGGCTGTCGTCGACCAGATGCCGCAACAGGAGTTGCTTATGGTGCAGGCTCTGCCGGTGGCGGAGCGTGGCGGCCAGCGTCGCGCGAGTCAAACTCCGTGAGCACGACTCGATAAAGCGAACCCACTGTGCATTGTCCTTTCCGAATAGCGCCGAAGCGTCCCCTAAATGCAAGGGAGGGAGACAGGACCGGAGTGCCATGCGCGTATAGTACAGCGACGCTTCCGCCCTTTGTGAAGATGACCCTTGGAGAAAAGCGATGCCCTTTTCAATATATGGTGAGAGAGCCTCTCGCGCCATCCAGATACGCAGAATCTCGCTCGTCCCCTCCCACACCAGATTGATGCGCGCATCGCGAAGCATCCGCATGACCGGAATGCCTTGCTCCCCGCTCTTACGCTGTGACTCAACGGTCATGAAACCCCGCCCCCCGCGCACTTGAAACAAGTCGTTGACCACCTCCCAGTACCACTCGCTCCCAATAATCTTTGCTGCCGCCGACTCTAACCGGAGGTCTCCCTTCTTGTTCGCCCAGGCCCCACAGAACGCCATCACGGCTTCGAGCGCCAGCGTATAGACCGCAGCGCGGCAGAGCTTTTCTCCAATCAAGCTGTGTTCACCGATCGGCTTGTTCCACTGGACGCGCGTGCGCCCCCACCAGCGCATCACGGACAGACACTGTTTTAAGCCTCCCAGACAAGCTGCAGGGAGCGTCAGCCGACCGACGGTGAGGGTGGCGAGGGCAATCCTCAAGCCGTCATCTTCGCTGCCCAAGCGGTTTTCAATCGGGACATAGACGTTGGTGAAGGTCGGCGCTCCATTGTAAATCCCTCTCACGCCTTCGAAACGCAGTCGGGTGACGGAACATCCCGGCCACTGGGTTTC
>DATGEA010000216.1:0-10786 GCA_035310605.1 Nitrospira sp.
GTCTGGCCCGATCGAGGGCATGGCGGGTGACGGGGAGAGTGAGTCCCAGTATCTCCAGTGCGTGGGTGACGTCTTTTTGGGTCACATCATCGGCCATCGCCTTAATGTGACAAAGCCGGAGTAAGTCTGTCAATCAATGGCAACGCCGCTTCCGATCCTCCAGCCCACTCCCATCTTCCAGAAGAAGGACTATCGCGAGGTCCTGAAACGCGAGATGGATGCGGGCAAGATTCCGCTCAGTCTCGGGCGCGACTGTCCGGTCAAGTGCGAGTTCTGCTATGAACTCGATCACTCCTACCGCGAGACGCTCGATCCCCCGAAGACCACCGACGAGGATTGGAAATATATTCTCGACTACATCAGCAGGAAGCCGACGGACCCCAAGCAATTCTGGGTGCTGGGGGGCAACGAGTATATGGAGTGGACCGACCTGTTCCTGCATCCCAAGGCGATGGAATGGGTCGAAGATTTTCTGAAATACACGGACAAGAACATTCAATTCTTCACGGTCGGGTTCGTGCACGTGCCGAAGATCCACCAGCTGGTCGCGCAGTATCCGGGGCGGATCAACTTCGAGCTCTCCGTCATTACGCTCAGCGATTATCGCCAGCGCCTGATGCCGCACGCGCCGTCGGTGAAGCATCTGATGAAGGTGCTCGACGGACCGGCGGTCTCCTCGGCGAACTTTTACGCCTTCGACACCCATACGATGTCGAAGGATGCGGTGGCGATTTCAGCTGTCAATAAGCAGTGCGTGCTCTGGATGGGGACCTTGACGCCGGTGCGCGGCCTGAAGGAAGAGACGGCCAACCTGATGCGCCAGGGGCGCAAGTATCTGGCGGAGGAAGCGATCAGGATCTATGACGCCGCCCTGCCGAATCTCCAGACGATCCACACCGAGGCCTACATCACCGCGTTCCTGAGCCGCCGGCGCATCGTGAGTCTCTTCGATTCGCTCGAGTTGGAAAAGAAAGATAGCGTGGTGATGGCCTGGAGCGTGTACAAAATTCTCACCACCTACCGGAAAAACCGGGCCAGGTTTCTCTATGTGCCGAATGCGATGCTCAGCGGCGACTCGGATTGCACGGTGTTGCTGACGTTCGACGACATTGCGCGGCGATTGACGAATGAGAAGGTCGTGCACATTCCCAAGTGCGTCATGCAATCGGGGCGGGGACTCTACACTGATATCACCGGCGTGACGCTCGAACAGTTCATGAAGAAGACCGGCGTCAAAGTGAAGGTGCTTCACAAGATCGATACGCGGTTTGCGAACAACCAGCTGTATCGCAACGGGTCGCTCCAGAATTACGTAGAGAACTACGTGAGAAATCCGATGACGCAATCATTTGAATCACTCCCCCGGCCCGCTTGACAGCATGGTGAAAAAGGCTTGCAGCTTCGTTCTCGCTTCTTTCGGATGCTCGACATACCAAACAGAGTATGCCTCGCACCCTCACTTGCTGCAGCCTTGCTTCAAGACCTTCGTGACCATGCTGCGGGTCGAGATGTTCTGTGAGTGCAAGGTTGACCGATCATGACAGAGCCCCGCACGCTCAAGTTCTACCAGGCCGATGTATTCAGCAGCCAGCCGTTCGGCGGCAATCCCGTCGCCGTGTTCCCCGACGCGAAGGGCCTCAGCGACGATCAGCTGCAGCAGATCGCGCGGGAGATGAATCTTTCCGAAACCGTGTTCGTGTTTCCGCCGACTGATCCGGCCGCCGTGGTCCGGCTCCGCATCTTCACCCCGACTCAGGAGATCCCGTTCGCGGGGCATCCCGTGGTCGGCACGTTCTATGTGCTGGCTCACCTCGGTCTGCTGGCGACTCCGGAGCCGGTGACGCGCGTCGTGCAGGAATGCAATATCGGATTGTTCCCTGTCGAACTGCACGTGCAGGACGGGCAGGTGTTTCGTGTCGTCATGACGCAGCCGGAGCCCCAGTTTCTCGGGACCGTTGAGGACACCGAGGATCTGTACAAGGTCGCCAGTTCCCTGGGGCTCTCGAAACACGTGATCTCGGACACCAAGTGGCCGATTGAAGTGGTGTCCACCGGTTTGCCGGTCATGATCGTGCCCGTGCGGACGCTGACGGCCGTTCGCTCCATCCGGCCCGATGCCTCCGCGATCATGGATGTCTGCGATCGTTTCGGGGCCAACGGGATGATGGTGTTTACGACGGTCACGGTGGAATCGTCCGCGACCGTGCATGCCAGGATGTTTGCCCCCTCGATCGGGATCCTCGAGGATCCTGCGACGGGGAGCGCCAGCGGCGCGTTAGGCGCCTACCTGGTGCAAAACGGCGTGGTCGATGTCGGTCCCATGACCGAATTGTTCATCGAGCAGGGGTATGAAATGGAACGGCCTTCGAACATCCTTGTCCGCGTGGAATCGGATGACGATGTGATTCAATCGGTCCAGGTGGGAGGGCAGGTGGTCATGGTCGTCGAAGGGACCCTACGCTATTAGCAGGCTGATCAAAACGCCCTTCAGCGGCGTTCTCGCCTCGAAAACATTCTCGACGTACCCCACCGGGAACGAGCTGCTCTGGCAGCTCGGGGAGGGTGGGTGAGAAAGATACGCCTCAGTCGCCGCGCTCCCTGCGGTCTTGCCTGAGGAAAGGCGCGTCTTGGCGCGCCGGGTTTGGGCGGGTGAGAAGGAGACGTTTTGAGTATCCTATCCGGCGGATTCTGATGCTGAGGAGGCAGTAATTATTTGGAAGAGACTCTTCTTCCAGGCTGATTCGCTCCGGCATTCTTGCTAAAATGGCCGCGGCGTTCGGAAGGTTGGTTGCATAGTGCTCATCATTCTCAGGGGAGGAAGTTCATGGCTACTGTTTCGCAGATTATGACCAAGCGTCCCAAGTCCATCGGGCCCAAAACGTCGGTCGTGAGTGCGGCGAAGACGATGCGCACCGCGCGCGTGGGATCGTTGTTCGTGAAGAAGGGGAAGCAGCTGGTCGGGATTGTCACCGATACGGATATTGTCCGGCGCGCGGTTTCCACCAACAAGAGCCTGGGCAAGCTGACGGTGGAAAAGATTATGACCACGCCGATCTGCACGATTGAAAGCAGTCAATCGGTCGATGATGCCCAGGATATGATGGGTGATCTCGGAGTGCGCCATCTTGGCGTGACGAAGGGTGGCGCAATTGTCGGCGTGATCTCCGTGAGGGATTTGTTAATGCATTACAAACGGTACGCGCAATCGAAGATTCCGGTGGTGGATTTGTATCCGGAACCGAAGATCGCTCAAGACTAGCAGATCATCGGGGCAAATGGGGTAGCGGGATAATGAGGTAGAGGGTTAGGAAGAATGGAAACTACCCCTCTACCCCGTCTACTTTGTGAGTTCTTTAACCAGGTGGCCGAGTTCGGGAAGGATCAGCTTTTCCATCGCGAGACGGACAGCGTTTTCTGAGCCGGGAGTTGAGAAGAGGACGCGGCCTTTGATGATCCCGGCTGTGGCCCGGCTCATGATGGCCGGAGAGCCGATCTCCTGATAGGTCAGGTAGCGAAACACTTCGCCGAATCCATCCAGCCGTTTTTCCAGCATGGCATCCACCGCTTCGAACGTCGAATCCCGCCGGGAAATTCCCGTTCCGCCGTTGATGATGATGGCTTGCACCGCCTCGTTGGCGGTCCCTTCATCGATCCGCTCCCTGATCAGAGCCGGTTCGTCTCTGACGAGATGGTACGCAGCGACGCTGTGGCCGTTTTCCTTGAGCAGCTTCTGGATGAGTTGCCCGCTGATATCCGTGTCGGGTGTGCGGGTGTCGCTGCAGGTAATCACCATGCAGCCGATGGATTTCGGTGCATGGTGCTTGTGTTCGTGAGCGGTGTGACTGGCCATGGAGTTGATTAGGGGCGAGAGGCAAGGGGCGAGTGGCCGGGGACAGGATCCGGGATATGCCTATTGCCTCTGGCCCCTCGCCTCAAGCCTGCTGTTATTTCCAGACCCCGTCCGGGTTGAGCTTCTGCGCCGGTTTGCCGCCCTTGATATGTTCGTCGATGATCGTGGCCACGTCGGCTTCGGTGACCTTGGAGTACCAGGTGCCGTCCGGATAGACCACCACGGTGGGGCCTTGCTCGCAGGGACCGAGGCAGGATGATCCGCTCACGAGCACCTCGCCCGGCATCACGCCTTTTTGCATCAAGCCCATGTTGAAGGCCATAAGCAACTGGGCCGAGCCCGCGTTTCCGCAGGATGGCTTGGGGTGCCCCGGGGGCCGGGCATTGGTGCAAACGACGATGTGATATTTCGGCTTGGGCATGAGTTCTCCTCGCTTGGTAGCTATAAGCTATAAGTTATCAGCAATCAGCTCAAGGGGGCTGGCGTCTGAAAGCTGATGGCGAATTTATTTCGGTCTATAGGACTGCCACTGCTCGATGCACTCTTCGGGGAACTTCCAGTGTTTGAGCCCTTTGATCACCCAGTCGAGGTAGTGATCCTTGGGTTTGAACTTTCCGATCGGGGCGGCGGCGTAGGTCGTAACCAGCATCTTTTCACCGGCCTCGTTGAGCACGGTCACCTGGACGTGCCGGTAGGCTCCTTGAGGGACGTCCTCTTCGAACTTATCCAGCTCCTTGAGGTCTTCGTCGGTCAACTCGAACACCGCGCCCCACACTTTTTCGCCCGGTGATGGAGCGACGCTGGCCAGTCCGCATCGCCATTGCGAGGACCAGCGGCAAAACCGGATCGTATGCTCGGGGAGGGTGGCGAGCGTCAGGAACTGGTGTTCAGGGGCCCGGCGCTTCAATTGAGTTGGGTTGAGGTTGTCGCCGTAGAGAAAGAATTTCATGGATGATTCATTGCCTCGCTGGACGATTGTTCAAACCCGGTCGGTACTTGTAGCACAACCGGTTTCGCCCGCACAAGCCGCAAGCAGGCTGTTGAAAACGCCCCCCCGGCGGCATTCCCTGCAAGCGGTCCGATTGACTTCCCTTGCGCGCTGTTCCTAAGATGCGACCGGCGAATTCACACGAGTCAGGCGATACCTGTTGATGGTAAAAATCATCCATTACGTTGTGGTGGCGGTGCTGGTTCTCGGGACGATCTACTATGTCTGGACCAAGCCGCCGACGGTCAATCCGATGATCGACCGTCGGGGCGCCGACGCCCTGGCGATGGTGCAGACGCACCGGGCGCAGGGCTATCCGACGATCCTGCAGGCGATGACGGAGCATGTGCGCTCCATGAAGGATCGTGGTCTGAACGCGCGGCTGGGGGAATGGCGGGTCAAGCAGGTCGACGGGGATCTCTACGAAGTGCGTGTGCAGTTGCGGGACCAGGGCAAGACCGGGCAATGGTTCGAGCGGGAATTCATCTGGCACGCCAATCTGTCGCTGAAGAAGGTCAACGCCGCATCGCTTCCGGCGGACGGGATCACGCCCAAAGAACCAGAGCCTGAAGAGCCGGCGGCACCGGCTCCGGCAGCTCCACCGGCTCCGAAAACCCTCGGACCTACATAAATCCAGGAGGCAGCGCGACCTGGATCTGATTGCCTTCGACGCGGACCGGACAACAGGCGACGGTAAAGTCGGGATTGCCCGCACGTTCGCCCGTCCGCACGTTGAACTTCCATCCGTGCCAGGGACATTCGACGACTTCACCGCTCAAGTAGCCCTCGCCGAGCGGCCCTCCCGCATGGGGACAGGTGTTGTCGACGGCGAAGAACGAACCGGCGACGTTAAACAACGCGATCCAGATTCCCTGGACCTCCACGGTCTTTCCGGTTCCCGGGGGGATTTCCTCAGTGGTGGCGACGGTCACAAATTCAGACATAGGTCCTCATGGCCTGCTCTTTCGGCGGTGGTCGGTCATCCGGCGGAACGGCCTGTGGCTTGATTTCGTAGCAGTCTTATGGCATAAAAATACGTGAGCGTACCCCAGACCGAAGGAAGGCCCTCCCAGACAAGGAGCCTCGGTTGGGAAATGAGGTTTCCTGATGGAAATGACCCTCCTGCTCAACTCCACGTATGAACCCCTGCGCGTCGTCCATTGGCAAAAAGCGATCGCTCTGCTGTGGCAAGGAAAAGTCGAGGTCCTGGAGGTGTACGACCGCGAGGTCCACGGCGTTTCGATTTCCCTCAAGCTGCCCTCCGTCATGCGGCTCCTCAAGCTCGTCCGTTTGAAAGACAGCCATCGAGCGGTCAAGTTTTCCCGGATCAACATCTTCACGAGAGACGGGTACACCTGTCAGTATTGCCGCAGCAAATTCCGAACGGAGGAATTGACGTTCGATCACGTTGTCCCCATCGCGAAGGGCGGACGCAAGACGTGGGAGAACATCGTCACGGCCTGCTGGCGCTGCAACAATAAGAAGAGCGGCCGGACGCCCGACGAAGCCGGCATGCGCTTGATGAAGAGGCCGGTGAAGCCGCGCTGGAGTCCGATCGTCACGATCACCATTGGAATCAGGAATACGCCGGAAAGCTGGCGGGACTATCTGTATTGGAATTTGGAGTTGGATGCCGATCCTTCAGGGCCATAATACGGGATCAGTTAGAAGTTCTCTCTTCCCTCTCTAGTGCACTTTATCCAGCACAATCTCCAAGTCGCGGCCGCCCGGGAGCGTCGGGTTCTTCGCATAGCGCCCTTCAATGTCCCCCGGCTGAGCAGGACCGGCCTGTCCGTCCCGATCCAGTCTGGCGATCACGTCCACCATTCCACGCAGCTCCGATCCCTGCACCATCACATCGGCATTGGTAATCTCGAAGGGCACAGGAAACGTCGGGTTCTCGATCCGTTTCGCGGCAACCGGTCTGGGTGTTCCCCCCGGTCTTTTGACGATCACAAACAGCACGTCCGTCGGACGAACTTGATCGGCTAATGCGGGGCTGATCACGACCCGACCTGCGATGACGGCTTCCCCGCCTTGCGGGTCGCAGGTATGCGCCAGGCCCAGCCAGGCGGCAATCGCTGCAAGGCCGATGATGCTTCCTGCCACTCCGAGCGTACCGAGTTTGTATCCGGCCATCAGCGGTTCCTTTTTGGGAAATGGTTGTAAAAAGCGCTGCATTATACCGGTGCAAGATAGAAAAGGGGAGAGTATGGTTTACGCTGGAAAAGGCTCTGTTGTATGATGTCTCCTCTTTTTGAATTGGAGGAATGACGATGGCTGCAAATCCTGGTTTCCCGCTTACGCTCGATGTCAGAGGGTATCCGGTGCTCGTTCTCGGAGGAGATGAAGAAGCCGCAGAAAAGACGCAACGTTTGTTGGAGGCGGGCGCCAAAGTCACCGTGATTTCGCCCACGTTGCATGATCAGCTCAAGCAGTTGGCCGCTTCGGCCAAAATCGTTCACCGGGGACGTCATTTTCGGGAAACCGATCTGGAAAGCGCCATTCTGGTTCTGAATACGATTCGCGGCGACAAGGAATTTGCCCAATCGTTGTTCGCAAAGGCCCGCGAGAAGAAGTTTCTTCTGTGGTCCGTCGACTACCCGGAGGCCTCGACGGTCAACATGCCGGCGGTGGTGGCAACCGGACATGTCCGTGTCGCCGTCAGCACGAGCGGCATGGCGCCGGCGCTCTCGGGATTCCTCAAGGAAGATCTCGAGCGGATTCTGGATCGTGACTTTGCCGCGTTTGTCGACTGGCTCGGCATCTTGCGGGAACAGGCCAGATC
The DNA here is from genome assembly GCA_035310605.1 of Nitrospira sp. GTDB lineage: Bacteria > Nitrospirota > Nitrospiria > Nitrospirales > Nitrospiraceae > Nitrospira_C. Next base: position 7,627 of record DATGEA010000216.1, read on the forward strand.
CAACGAACCGGACGTGGAGAAACGCCGGACGATGCTGCGCGAGGCGCTGGACGGCTTCCGGCTGTTGGGCAAGGTGCAGTATCCGAAAGTCTGGCTCGATGAACGGGCCACCGCCGCTTCAGGCGCGAAACGCGAAGGGTAATCCCCAGAGCTGATGGCTGACAACTGAGGGCTGATCGCCGATCGCAAGGAGTCACTGATCATGGTGCTGCTCGAATTCAGCATGTCCCCCTTGGGAAAAGGGGAAAGTGTCGGCAAGTATGTCGCTCGCTCGCTGGATATCATCGATAAGAGCGGGGTCGCCTATCGTCTCAATCCGATGGGGACGGTGTTGGAAGGGGAATGGGATCAGGTGTTCGCGGTCGTCAAGAAGTGTTACGAGCGGATGAAGAAAGACTGCAACCGGATTTCCTGCACCATCAAAGTCGACTACCGGAAAGGTCCAGCCGGCCGTCTTGTCACGAAAGTCGCCAGCGTGGAAAAGAAGTTGAAGCGAGCAATCAAGCAGTAGCGCATCTCCGCTGATGTCGGTTGTGCTGATGCCCGGTGCCGCAGCACATCGCTTCTACGGCGTTTCAGCAACGGAGTAGAACCGATGAGCCGCGGCGTCGTGGAAGACGGTCGTTCCCTCCATCCTGAAGTCTCCCTCCTCCCGAAAGACCGGACCATCCTCGAACGAGCGGTCATGGAGTTTCGCCCGTTCGGGTTGGACGAACAGGGCGAGAAGATCAGAGATTTGACGGGAATGAGCATCAGAGCCACCGTCATTTATCTTGAATCGTCCGTGGCGCGCCGGGACGGGGAAGCCGCCGGCTTGCAGGCGGTCCATGAACTCTGCACGCTGCTGAACCAGCGGATCAAGGACCCGGTGTACCACGTGACGCCCGCGTTCTTGAAGAATGCCTGGAACAGCTATTCGTACGAGTTTACCGCCTACCTCTACGAGTTCTGCGAACGCATTTCAGGCGATGACAAGTTTGTCTTCCGCGGCGGGATGGAAAAGGCCTCTCCGATCATGCAGGTGCTGGCCAGACCCTTCTCGCTCTCGCAGATCTACGGCATGTTTCCCTATTTCGGAAACAAATTCGCCTCCGGCTCGATCGAGTGCCGCGTGGTCGGGGTGACGAACAGCTCTGCCACGCTGGCGATGCGGTTCTCTGACCACACGCTGCGCCAGTTCGGTCCCTTCCGCCGGCGTTGCACCTACGTCATGTGTCAGGCCGCTCAGGGGATCATGGCCGCTGTTCCCGAACGGGTCCACGGCCTGCCTCCCGCGACGCTCACGGAGACGTCCTGCATTGCCGACGACGACGAGTGGTGCCAATGGGACATTTCGTGGAAGGCCGAGCCGACAGTCGGATGGGCGCGGCGATTCCGGAACAGGGTCGCGCGGCCTGCCGGGAATGTGCCGGTCCCGTCAGATGAACCGCCTCCCGGCGTCCTGTCGGATCGAATTGACGAGATCTTCCATTCGGCAGAGCCGCTGCCGGAGAGCCCGGACGTCACCGCGCCTTTCTCTAGTGGTCTCAAGATCGATGGGCGATCACCAGCACAGTTCCTTCGCGTGAGGGGCCTGCAGCCGGGAACGCCTGGTCAAGCTGTAAAGGCCGCCTTCGGAGGATACCTCTGGGGCATCCTTGCCGGTGCCGGCACGTCCGCCACACTGCGGCTGGCCTTTCCGGCCATGGGTCCGGCGGAAGTTCTGCTGGCTTGGTTGATTCCGGTGCTCGTGGCCGGATTCTGGATGAACTGGCGGTTGCGCAGGGAAAGCCGGCAACGCGAGGCCTTGATTCATGAACAGATCAATTTCGTGGAGTCCCGGCATGAAGAGTTGCGCGAGGCCTACCTGGAACAGGAACAGACGAGGGTCGAACTCCGCCGGACCGTCAATCATCTCACCGTCCTGCATCAAGCCGGGCTGCTGTTCAGCTCTACCCTCGATCGGGAGGTGCTGCTCGAAAAAGTCCTGGAAACACTGACGCGCGATCTCCACTACGACCGTGCCATGATCTCGTTCTACGATCCGGCCTGTCAGGTCACCAGGGATGCGCGGATGGTCGGCGTGTCCCGGGACATCCAGGAGTTTGCGAGATCCAGAGAAGTTCCGGTCTCCGATCCCTTGAGCCCCGAGGGCATGGTGCTCTTGCAGGGGAAGCCGCTGCTCATCGGCGATGTGCGGGAGGTCTGGGACCGGCTTCACCCCGTTAACCGGGAGCTGGTCCACCTGACCGGAACCAAGTCGCTGATGGTCGTGCCGTTGAAAACCAAGGATCGTATTCTCGGGAGCATGATGGTCGACCGGATGCGGGAGCACAGCCTGAGCCAGGACGATCTCGAGGTGATGATCACGTTCGCCCATCAGGTCGCCATCGCGCTCGACAATGCGTCGGCCTATCAACAAATCGAAGAACTGAACGTCGGTCTGGAAGCCAAGGTGCGGGAGCGAACCTCGGAACTGGAACAGGCGGATCGCTTGCGGTCCCAGTTCCTCTCGCACGTGTCGCACGAACTGAAAACGCCGCTGACGTCGATCAAGGGATTCCTGCAAAACATGCTGGACGGGCTGACGGGCGCGGTCAACGAGAAGCAGCAACGGTATCTCTCGCGGATGTTGGAGAATTCCGAACGCTTGATTCGGATGATCGAGGAACTGCTGGATCGCACACGGATTCAAACCGGCAAGCTGGAATTGACTCCGGTCGAACTGGACGTGGGGCACTGCGTGGCCGACGTCATTGAACAGCTTCGTCCCCTCGCCCAGGCCAAACGGCAACAACTCGAGTCCCTGTTCCCCGCCGAGCCGCTGTTCGTATGGGCGGATCGGGATCGTCTGGTTCAGATTGTCATCAATCTCGTGCAGAACGCCATGAAGTTTACGCCGGAAGAAGGGCGCATCACGGTGACCGTCGGACAGGACGGCCTGGGGCATGCCGGGATTTCAGTGCGTGATACAGGGCCGGGAATTCCTCCGGAATACATCGACAAGATTTTTGATCCCTTTTTCAGGGTCAAGCAGTCGAGAACGGGGGCCAAGGGGCTTGGCCTTGGATTGTCCATTGTCCGTACCCTGGTTGAATTGCACGGAGGCATGATCGAGGCTCGCGGCATTCAGAACGGAGGCGCTGAATTGTACTTTACGCTTCCGCTACGGTTGTCAGCC
>DATGEA010000217.1:0-8385 GCA_035310605.1 Nitrospira sp.
GGGTTGCCTCACGGCCGATGCGCTGGGATCGCTGCGGTGCGATTGTCGCGACCAGCTTCATGCCGCGATGGAGATTATTCAGAAAGATGGCCGTGGCGTGCTGCTCTATCTGAATCAGGAAGGGCGAGGTATCGGTCTGCTCAATAAGATCAAGGCCTATGGGTTACAGGACAAAGGCAGCGACACGGTCGAGGCGAATTTGAAACTCGGGTTCAAGGCCGACCTGCGCGATTACGGCGTCGGGGCGCAGATTCTCGTGAATCTCGGTCTGCACCCGATCAAGCTCATCACGAACAATCCCCGCAAGATCGTCGGAATCGAAGGTTATGGATTGAAAGTGGTCGAGCGTGTGCCGGTCGAGATTCAGCCGCGCGCGGCGAACGTGAAATATCTCCGCACCAAGAAGAACAAGCTGGGGCACATCCTGAAGAAAGTGTGAGAGTTAGAAAGTGGAAAAGTTGGAAAGTTGCCGGGTCTGCTCGAACAACTTTCGAACTTGAAACTTTTGCACTTTTCACCGACTGAATCATGAAGCTTCGGAAAGGTTCTCACAATGCGACGGGCTTGAAGTTCGGAATCGTCGTCGCGAGGTTCAACAAGTTCGTCACGAGCAAGTTGCTCAGCTCCTGCATCGAAGGATTGAGGAAACACGGCGTGGCGGCGGAGGACATCGAGGTCGCGCGGGTTCCGGGGGCGTTCGAGATTCCGCTCGTGGCGCGGACGCTGGCGGCGACGAAGCGGTTCGATGCGGTGATTTGTTTGGGTGCGGTGATTCGCGGGGATACACCCCATTTCGATTACATCAGTACGGAGGCGAGTCGTGGGATCGGTCAGGCGGCGTTGGATGCGGATGTGCCCGTTATTTTCGGCGTACTCACAACCGATACGGTGGCTCAGGCGATTGAGCGGGCGGAACCGGCGAAATTCAATCGTGGCGGCGAGGCGGCGAAGTCGGCAATCGAGATGGCGACGCTGATGAACGCCATCAAGGGTGACAGGCCGGCAATCGACGGCCTGGCCGGCGGAAGGTCCACGCGCGCGAAATCGCTCAGGAAGAAACGATGAGCCGCTCTTGTTGGATTGCCGGTCTGTCGACCTGTCATCGAGGCTCCCGTGGGTAGCCGCCATCAGTCCCGTGAGCGGGCGCTCCAGATTCTGTTTCAGTACGACATCCACGGCAAGGCGGGCCTGTGGCTCGATGAGTTCTGGAATCAGTGCAAGGCGAGCGATGACGTCAAGGCCTTCGCGGAAAAGCTGGTGCAGGGGGTCCTGGAACATAAACAGGAACTGGACGCGCTGATCGGCCACTATGCGACCAACTGGAAAGTCAGCCGGATGCAGGTCGTCGATCGCAACATCCTGCGTCTCGGAGCCTATGAACTGCTCTGGCTCGATGAGGTGCCGGCCAAAGTGACGGTGAACGAAGCGATTGAGCTGGCGAAGGATTTCGGCGACGACGAAGCCGCCAAGTTCGTCAACGGCATCCTCGACAAGGTCCTGGCGACAGAACCGCAGCTCGCGGCCAAACGCGCAGATGCGGCAGGCAAGGGGCAAAGGGCTGGAGGCTAGAGGTAAGTCACAAATGCGAAAGCGTTCTTCAATATATGCTCATGCCGTTGGCGGCGGCAGGTTCTTACCCCTCGCCCTTCGCCTCTGGCCCCTCGCCTGCATTCGGAGCATGCGATGATCGATCGATACACCCGTCCCGGAATGAAGGCCATCTGGGATCTCAAACATAAGTATGAGATATGGCTGGAAGTCGAACTCCAGGCCTGCGCGGCGTTCGAGCGGGCAGGCCAGGCGCCGCGCGGGACCGCGGCGAAGATCCGCAAGAAGGCGAAAATCAACGTAGGCCGGATTGCCGAAATTGAGAAAGTCACGAAGCATGATGTGATCGCGTTCCTCGAATCGCTCATGGACACGGTTGGGCCTGAGCACCGGTTTCTGCACATGGGACTCACTTCGTCGGACATCGTCGATACGTCGCTCGCCGTGCAAATGACCGAGGCGTTGGATCTGATTCTTGAGGGAGTCGAAGCCTTTCTTGCGGTATTGAAGCGGCAGGCGTTCCGGTATAAGAACCAGGTGATGGTCGGCCGTTCGCACGGCATCCATGGCGAACCGATTTCCTTCGGGCTCAAGATGGCGAATTGGTATGAGGAAGTCAGCCGCCATTTGGAGCGGCTACGCCAGGTGCGGAGTGAGATCGCCGTCGGCAAACTGTCCGGTGCCATGGGCACGTTCGCCCATCAGGGACCGGATATCGAAGAGTATGTCTGCACGAAGCTCGGCCTGACGTTCGATCCGGTCTCCAATCAAGTGGTGCAGCGCGACCGGCATGCGGCCTATGCGACGGCGCTCGCGCTACTTGCAGCCACGATCGAAAAGATTGCGACGGAAGTCCGGCATCTCCAGCGGACCGAGGTGCTCGAGGCGGAGGAGTATTTTTCGGAAGGACAGAAAGGTTCCTCTGCGATGCCGCACAAGCGGAACCCGATCGTGTCGGAGAACCTCTGCGGGCTGGCGCGGCTGGTGCGGGCCAACAGCCTCGCAGCGATGGAAAACGTGGCGCTGTGGCATGAGCGCGACATCAGCCATTCCTCCGTTGAACGTGTCATCATGCCGGACAGCACAATCCTCGTGGATTACATGCTGTCGAAGGTGACCGATCTCATCAAGCATCTCGTGGTCTATCCGGAAAACATGAAGCGAAACCTTGAACTGACGGGCGGACTCGTCTATTCGCAGCGCTTGTTGCTGGCGCTCGTTGAAAAGGGCGCGCAGCGGAAGGAATCGTACGAAGCGGTCCAGCGCAATGCCATGGCCTCGTGGAAAGGGGCGGGCGGACTGCAGCAACTGGTGGGGGAGGATCCCTTTATCGGCAAGTATCTCAAGAAGAATGAGATCGCGGCCTGTTTCAATCCGAAATACTATCTGCGGCATCTCGATCAGATCTTTCGACGGGTGTTCCAGAATCGTCAGCCACGCGCTTCTAACCGACGAAGAAGAGGGACTCGATGAGCAGACGACTACAGGCCGGTGTGTTCGCCTTCCTGTGCCTGATGCTGAGCACGCTCGTATCCCTGTCCTACGCTGCGGCCGACCGTGAGAATCTCCTGAGCGAGCCGGGCGTCTACGGGACGTTCGCATTGTTCAGTCTGGATGAAGAATGGTCCAAGGAGGATCAAGCGATGCGGATTGCGCACCTCACGGGACTCAAAGGCGTGGTCGAACAGCATCGGGAAAAAGTCGCAATCGATCTCTATCTTATGCGCGGGTTGTCCGATCACGCGGATCTGATGTTTCGTGTGCATGCCGCCGAGCTGCACGACACGCAGAAGTTCCTCGTGGACCTGCAGAACAGTCTCTTCGGCAAGCATCTGAAGCCGGCCGTCACGTTGAACGGACTGACGAAAAAAGCGAACTATGTTCCGGGCTTTCCCGATCAGCTGAAGGCGGATCTCAAAGCGCCGAGCGAGCCGGGTCAGAAGCCCTACGCCATCGTCATTCCGATCAGGAAGAGCGCCGACTGGTGGGCGCTCGATCAAGACAAGCGTGCGGGCATGATGAAGGAACATACGGAGGCCGCGTTGCCCTACCAGAAGACCGTCAAGCGGAAGCTCTACCATTCAACCGGCCTCGACGACATCGATTTCATCACCTATTTTGAAACGTCGAAACTTGAGGATTTTCACAGTCTGATCCTTTCGCTGGAGCGGGTGAAAGAGTTTCAATATACGCGTCGATTCGGCCATCCGACCTTGCTCGGGACGGCCAAGTCGTTGGACGAGATCATCGAAACGTTGGCGCAGTAGTTGCGCGGGGGCGAGGACGAGCCATGGCGGCAGGCACAATGCTCTATGAGGGCAAGGCGAAGAAGATCTTTTCGACCGGCGATCCCGATCAGGTCCTGCAATATTTCAAGGACGACGCGACCGCCTTCAACGCGCAGAAGCGCGGGACAATCGTGGAGAAAGGCGTCGTCAACAACAAGGTCTCGGAGCGGTTGTTCAAGCTCCTGGAGCAGAACGGCGTGCCGACGCATTTTCTCGAGCGGAAGAGCGACCGTGAAATGCTCACGAAGAAAGTCACGATCGTGGCGGTCGAAGTGGTCGTCCGGAACGTGGTGGCAGGGAGCCTGGCCAAACGGTTGGGGTTGAAAGAAGGCGATCCGATCCAGCCGGCCATCGTCGAGTGGTACTACAAGAACGACGCGCTCGGCGACCCGCTCATTGCCGATGAGCACGTTCGCCTGCTCAAGCTGGCCACGCCGGAACAGATGGGCGAGATCAAGCGGCTCGCGTTGAAAGTGAACGGCCTGCTGCAGCCGTTTTTTGCCGAGCGCAAGATGATCCTCGTCGATTTCAAATTGGAATTCGGTCTGCATCACGGGCAGCTGATTCTGGCGGACGAGATTTCGCCGGACACCTGCCGGTTCTGGGATCAGACGACGAAGGAGTCGATGGATAAGGACCGGTTCAGAAAGGATCTTGGGAAAATCGAAGAAGCGTATCAAGAAGTGCTGAGGCGGGTGTGCGGATAGGGGAGCGCGGAGCCAGGCTGCCGTTCGCTCCAGGGCCTCACGGAGCGACCCTTTCGGGCTCGGCCTGGCGGAAGCCTTCGGAAATTCCCTCGCGGACTCGGTCAGTTTCCGCGTTCCTTCCAGGCCGAGTTTCGACGGGGCCCCGCTCCTTCCGGCCACTTCCGCTCACGCCAGCCTGGCTCCGATTGGGTAGTTCCCCGAACCCCTAAGGGGAGAAGAGAAAAGAGAGAGATGCTGCGAGGGTTTTTGAATTACGGGCTGGTGGCGGCGGTGGTGGTCTGGGCGGCGGTCGTCGGCATGATGGCGTATCGCCTCGAAGACTCTCCCTGGCGCTGGGCCTTCATCGGATTGGTATTTGCCGGTGGCCTGACGGTCGCGGGAATTTTCTGGATCAGGCGCTATGTCAATGCGTTGAACAAGGCATCGGAAGAGCAGAGGAGTAAGTTGTGAAAGCCAAGATTCATGTGACGTTGAAGCAGGGGATTCTCGATCCCCAGGGCAAGGCGATCGAACATGCGCTGGATTCGCTGGGGTTCAAGAACGCGGCGAACGTGCGGGTCGGGAAGTACATGGAATTGGACGTGAACGAAGCGGACAAGGCGAAGGCCGAGGCTCAGGTCAAATCCATGTGTGAGAAGCTCCTTGCGAATACGATCATTGAGGAATACCGCTACGAACTGGGAGGTTGAGGCTGAGGTTTAGGTTAATGGAGATTGTTTGCTGAACCTTGACCTTAACCTTAGCCTTCAGAGGATGTATGAAGATCGGCGTTGTCGTTTTCCCGGGCAGTAATTGCGATCACGACTGCGAGCATGTGTTCAGGGATGTGCTCGGACAGTATGTCGAGATGATCTGGCACAAGGAAACCTTATTGGCCGGGCTCGAAGCGATTGTCATCCCGGGCGGGTTCTCTTATGGTGATTATCTGCGGACGGGGGCGATCGCACGGTTCTCGCCGGTGATGGGAGCGGTGAAGGAGTTCGCCCGCAAGGGCGGGTTGGTCATCGGGATCTGCAACGGCTTCCAGATTCTGCTCGAAGCGGGGTTGTTGCCTGGAGCGATGTTGCGGAACCGCTCGCTGCATTTCATCTGCAAGGATATCTATGTGCGGGTGGAGAATGCGGCGACGCCCTTTACGAGTCTCTGTCAGCCGGGGCAGGTGCTGAAGATTCCGATCGCCCATGCGGACGGCAACTATTACACCGATCCGGTGACATTGGCGGGACTCAAGGCCAACGCTCAGGTCGTGTTTCGCTATTGCGATGCCGACGGCAAGGTCACGCCGGAGGTAAACCCGAACGGCTCGCTCGATCACATCGCCGGCATCCGCAACGCCGAAGGGAATGTGTTGGGCATGATGCCGCATCCGGAACGTTGCGCGGAGGAAATGCTGGGCAACGAAGACGGGCGGATCATCTTCCAGTCGATGATTCAGTCATTGACGAAAACCAAAACGCAGCTGAGTACAGTTGAATCATGAAACAATCCATTCCCACCGGTTTTACCGAAGACCTTATCGCGCAGCATGATCTGACAAATGCAGCGTAATGCGTATCTGGGATATCTCGCCGAAAAGGTTGTGCCGGAATCATTTGCTCGGTGAACATCGGGAGTTGCACGCACTTTGGTCAGTGCTGGTGAATAGGGAAAAAGGGTACTCGCAACATCCTGAAACGTTGCGGTGGAAAGGGAAGTTGAGCGCACTGTTTGCCAGGCATGAGGCGCTCGTGACTGAGATGACGGAGCGAGGCTACCGACATCGAAGCCCGCTTGCGAAGAGGCAGGCTACCGGCGGCGCCCGCCAGGCGGTCTTTGTCGATACGCCGAGGGAACAAGTCAGGATCTTGAGGAGCAAACGTTGCCAGTGTGATGTGTAGGATTTCATGAAAACGAATACGCCGGCAATTACTAAAGAGCTCATCGCGCAGCATAATCTGACGGACGACGAGTATCAGAAGATCGTCGGGATTCTGGGGCGCGAGCCGAATCTGACCGAACTGGGCATGTTCTCGGTCATGTGGTCGGAGCATTGTTCCTACAAGAGCTCGCGCGTGCATTTGCGGAAGCTGCCGACGACGGGGCCGCGCGTGGTGCAGGGGCCCGGTGAAAACGCGGGCGCGGTGGATATCGGCGACGGGCTCTGCGTCGTGTTCAAAATGGAGTCGCACAACCATCCCTCGTTCATCGAGCCTTATCAAGGCGCGGCGACGGGAGTCGGCGGGATTCTGCGTGACGTCTTTACGATGGGTGCGCGGCCGATCGCGTTGCTCGACTCGCTCCGTTTCGGCGGACTCGATACGGCAAAGAATCGCCATCTGATGAAGGGCGTCGTGGCCGGCATCGCCGGATACGGGAACTGCATGGGTGTTCCGACCGTGGGCGGCGAGGTACGGTTCGACGATATCTACTCGCTCAATCCGCTGGTCAATGCGTTCTGCCTGGGGATTGCGCACAAGGACAAGATATTCCGCGGGACGGCAGCCGGTGTCGGAAATCCGGTGATCTATTTCGGGTCGAAGACGGGCCGGGACGGGATTCACGGGGCCACGATGGCATCCGATTCGTTCGACGACCAATCGGAACAAAAGAGACCGACTGTTCAAGTGGGCGATCCGTTCCAGGAAAAGTTGTTGCTTGAGGCCTGCCTTGAATTGATGGCGGGCGATCTGCTCGTCGGCATTCAGGACATGGGAGCGGCCGGGTTGACCAGCTCCTCCTGCGAGATGGCGTCGCGCGCCGGCAACGGCATCGAGCTGGACTTAACGAACGTGCCCCGGCGCGAGCCGGGCATGACCCCCTATGAACTCATGCTGTCGGAGTCCCAGGAACGCATGCTGATGGTGGCGAAAGCCGGCAAGGAAGAGGACTGCATCAGGATCTGTAAGAAATGGGATCTCGACGTGGCGGTTGTCGGGAAGGTGACGGGGGACGGGATATTGCGCGTCATTGATCAGGGAAAAGTCGTCGCGGAGATTCCGGCGAAGTCGCTGGCCGATGACGGCCCACGGTACGAACGGCCCTACTCGCCGCCGGCCTATCAGGATATGCTGACGAATCTCAACTATGACGCGATCCTCGACGTGAAAGACGCGAATGCGGCCTTGCTGGCGTTGTTGGAATCGCCGACGATTGCGAGCAAGCGCTGGGTCTATGAGCAATACGACCACATGGTACGGACGAACACGATGGTCCGGCCCGGCTCGGATGCGGCGGTGGTGCGGATCAAAGGGACGAACAAGGCGGTGGCGATGACTGTGGATTGCAACGGGCGCTACTGTCTCCTGCATCCGTACGAAGGGGCGAGACTGGCGGTGGCGGAGGCGGCAAGAAATCTTGTCTGCTCGGGCGCCGAACCGATCGGCCTGACCGACTGTTTGAATTTCGGGAATCCCGAGCGGCCGGACATCATGTGGCAGTTCGTCCTGGGCATCGAGGGAATGAAGGATGCCTGCGAGCATTTCCAGATTCCCATCGTGAGCGGGAACGTGAGTTTTTACAACGAGACGAACGGGCTCTCGATTTATCCGACGCCCATGCTGGGCATGGTCGGGCTGATCGAGCAGGCGGATCGGGCGATGACTCAGTGGTTTAAGAACGAAGGGGACGTCATCCTTCTGCTTGGCAAGTCCAGAGACGATCTGGGAGGCAGTGAATACCTGAAAGTTCTGCACCACCGGGAACAGGGTTCGCCGCCGTTCCTCAATCTCGAAACGGAGAAGGCGCTTCAGGATTTTACACTCAAAGTGATTCATGAGGGACTGGTTCAATCGGCCCATGATTGTTCGGATGGAGGGCTGGCTGTCGCGCTCGCTGAAAGTTGTGTGTCCGCGCCTCACGTCAAG
>DATGEA010000218.1:0-3849 GCA_035310605.1 Nitrospira sp.
CGCGTACCGATTTCGGCAAAGCTGGTCGCGGATCTCATCAGTACGGCCGGCACCGATCGGGTTTTGACCATGGATCTCCATGCAGGACAGATCCAAGGTTTTTTTAATGTCCCGGTCGACCATCTCTATGCCCTGCCGGTCCTGTTGGACTACATTACGAAAAAGAAGGTGAGCGATCTGGTGATTGTGTCGCCCGATGCCGGCGGGGTGGAGCGGGCCCGTGCGTTTGCCAAACGGCTCCAAGCAAGCTTGGCCATCATCGACAAGCGGCGAGAAGGACCGAACCAGACCCAGATCATGAACATCATCGGCGATATTCGGGGGAAAAGCGCACTCTTGCTCGATGACATGATCGATACGGCCGGCACGATCGTTCAGGGGGCGCAGGCCTGTGCCGACAAAGGCGCCCGAGAAGTCTGGACCGCCTGTACGCACGCGGTGCTCTCAGGACCGGCACTGGAGCGGCTTCAGAACTCCTGTCTGACGCAAGTGGTCGTCACCAATACGATTCCATTACGGGGCAAGGAACAGACCTGCCCGAAGATCCATCAACTGTCGGTTGCTCCCCTGCTGGGTGAAGCGATCCGGCGTATTCACGAAGATGAGTCGGTGAGTTCGCTGTTTGCCTGACGCGGGACCGAGACATCTGCAAAGCGAAGAAGGGGACGGAGGCGTATCATGAAATTTGATTTAGCAGTCACTGTGAGGGAGAAGACCGGGAAAGGCGCGGCGCGCCAGTTGCGTCGGGAAGGCAAAGTGCCGAGCGTCCTCTATGGGCAGGGCGAGTGTCTCCTGCTGACGATCGAGCCAGAGCCGTTGGTCAAGATTTTGAAATCACAGGCCGGCAGCACAGCCTTGATCTCACTGACCATTACGGGCGCGAAGTCCAAACCCAAGCGGACCGCGCTCCTGCGCGATTTCCAGGTCGATCCCGTCGAAGGGCATGTGCTCCATGCCGACCTCTTCGAGATTTCGATGGAAAAGCCGATTCGCGTAAAGGTGCCCGTGCATGTGATCGGTGGCATGCCGGTCGGCGTTAAGGAGGGCGGAATCCTCCATTACAATATGCGCGAGTTGCATGTCGAGTGCTTGCCTGCCGTGTTGCCGGATCACATCGAAGTCGATGCGTCCCCCCTTGCGATCGGGCAGGGTATTCACTTGAAGGATATCGCCAAGCAGGAAGGCATCCGCTACCTCGACGATCCCGACCAGATGGTCGTGAGCGTCGCAGTGCCGATGTCGGACGCCAAGCTCGAAGCCCTGTTGACCAGTCAGGCTGCCGGACCGGAAGGGGCGAAGGAGCCCGAAGTGGTGGCGAAAGGCAAGGCTGCGGCGGAAGGGGCTGAGGGTGCCGAGGCGGCGAAGGCCGGAGCGGCTGCACCGGCCGGTGAAGCCAAACCCGGAGAGAAAAAGGAAGCGGCTGCGGCTCCCAAGGCTGAGAAGAAAGAAGCCGAAAAGAAGAAGTAACATTGCGCCTCATCGTTGGACTGGGCAATCCCGGCGCATCCTATGCCCGGACCCGGCACAACGTCGGGATGTGGGTCGTCGAGCGGGCCGCGGCTCGATGGTCGATTCGTCTTTCCAGACGCGGCACGGCCCAACGAGGGGCCGGGCGACTCGGTTCAGAACTGATCGAGTTGGCCGGCACCCTCGATTTCATGAACGTCACCGGTCCCCCTCTCAAAGGTCTCCTCCGCGAGTTGAAGCTTTCGTCCGACGATTTAATTCTGGTTCATGACGATCTCGATTTGGACCCGGGGCGCCTCAGGATCAAGCTGGCCGGCGGCCATGGAGGTCACAACGGCATCAAGTCCGTCGTTGATGCGCTCGGCACGCCGCAATTTGTGCGGCTCAAGATCGGGATCGGCCGCCCGGCACCGCGCCAGGACTCGGCTGACTATGTGCTGGAAAACGTTACCGGAGATGAGATGGAAGTCTTCGAGCCCTGCCTTGAGCGGGCCGTCGATGCTCTCGAATGTTTGATTCATCGCGGAGTGGAAACGGCCATGAATCAGTTCAATGTCAGAGACAAGCCTGCCGAAGAGAAAGAAGGATAGCCGGATTGGAACTGTGCTGCGGAATGATCGGATTGCCGAACGTCGGGAAGACGACCATGTTCGTGGCGCTCACCGGCTGGGCGTAAGCGGCGAAGCGATCCGTTCCCGACCGTTGATCCGAATGCCGGCCTCGCGTCGGCGTCCCCCCTCGCTATAGCGCTGGGAGCGGCCGTCACGCAAAGCCTTTCGCTCACCGTTTGACGCGTCGATCATGGATCTCGGCCCCATCCTCATCGCACCGATAGCCATTCCGTCCGGGAATCCCCGACCTGGTAGCTCTCCCAATTTGTCCCCGACGACACAATCATTAGAATCTGACATATTGAGAGATGTATGGGGGCCGGTTCGCCTACAGGCGGACCGGACGGAGGGCTTATCGACACCCATGGTCTCGACACCCTGGACCTTGTGCAGGCGGCGCTCGCCCGTATGCTCATCGTGGTCTTGGGCGACCAGCATGATCCAGTGTCTGAGCGCAAGACGATTCAGCGTGGTGTGCAGGATGTGATCGTAAAAAAACACTGAACACCTGAACAACTGGCCCCTTCGGTGCACCACGCTGTGGATCGCAAGCGGGCCGAACAAAACCGGCATATATCGCGCAGTATGACCCGTTGACGACGCTGGCTAATCTGGCGCTGCTCCGTGATCGCCTCATCCATGCCCTTGCGATGGCCAAACGGAAGAAGCAGGAGGTGGGAATCGTACTGTTGGGATTGGACCGGTTCCACGAAATTAAAACGCAACTCGGGCCTGAAGGCGGCGATGCTGTGCTGGCCGCGACGGCAGAACGGCTGAAACGCTGCATGCGGGAAGTCGATACGGTGGCACGGCTCGGCGGCGACTTGTTTACCTGCCTGCCGGAGGGCGTCAGCAGCAAAGGGGATATGGAAATTGTGGCACGGAGAATTCGAGCCTCCACGAATTCCCCCTCAAGGTCAGGGATATTGAGTTGACCATTTCGGCAAGCCTGGGAATCGCCGTTTTCCCTTTGGATGGCCAGGAGGCGGACGCATTACTGGAACGCGCCAAGAATGCTGTGGCACGTGCCCAGGAGTCCGGCAGCGGGTTTTACCTTCATCCCGCGCAGTGGCATTAGCAGAGCATTTGCGCCAAGGAGTCAAGATATGGAGATAGACAACGAGGAGCGGGCAGACTCCCAATCTGAAATTCAGGTACACAGTCCCTGTCGTCGAGCAGACAGGCCTTCCCCTCTCATGTCCCCCTGGAGGTGAGGAGACGCGGCAGGCGTTCCTCCTGACTCCACGATGCGTTCCGCTGGTTTGAAAGATCCCAGCCGGATCCACAATGAGTGAAACACTTGGTATGATGTGAGCACGCGAGCCTCGTACATGGAGGAATCCCGTGACGTGTCAGGCGCGTGCAGGTCGGAGCGTAGTTGCGGTACTCCTATCCTGTTCATTCATCTTCGTGTTCCCCCACCTTCTTCGGGCAGAATGGTACGTAGCGGGCCAAGCCGGATACAGCTTTGCCGACGCATTGCGCAACGTTAAGAGCACCGGCGCGCTGGGCGGGTTCGATCTGCCTAACTTGGATCTCAAAAACAGCATCGCCTATGGCGGTAAATTCGGCATCTATCCTTTTCACGGGTCCCTCGGGTTTGAATTGGATGTCTTTCACAGCAGCCCGCACGTCAAAAACCTGGACGACATCCCCGGAATCCATCTGGCTGTTACCAATGTCGGCCTGAATATTCTTCTCCGGTATCCCGGAGTCACGTTCCAGCCCTATCTTGGGGCCGGTCCCGCCATCCTCATTGCGCGGTTGAGCG
>DATGEA010000219.1:0-3419 GCA_035310605.1 Nitrospira sp.
CCTGCATTGAAGCTGTTGACCTTCGCCGCAAAACTTCGATCCCGTCTGACCGGCATTTCGATCAACTCGATCCAGCCGTGTGTCGGGAGATATCTTCTGACAATCGTCGCCGTTGAATCCGTCGATCCGTCGTTGACGATCACCCACTTCAGGGGTAAATGCGTCTGATTGATCATGGATTGGATGGTCTTCTCGATATTCTTTTCCTCATTGCGGGCAGGAGAAATCAGAACGTATCGGACGCGCGCGGCCTGAAAATTCATTATTTCCCTCTGACGCTGGTCGGATAACCTTCCGGCGGAACCGCACCGGAGCGAGAATTTCCGGTGCCTATTGCATCCTATCCGCAATCACCAACCACCAGTGACAGGAGGTCCTGAGATCGCCGAATCGCCCTGTCAGCAGGAACCACATCGCCGTTCTCGTCGAAAGATACACGCGTTTGGCATAGTACCCTGGTTCGACCCGACCACTATAATAGTCCTCGTCCTCTGGACTGCCCGCTTGAAACTCGGCAGGGATTCCCTGAATCGTCAACTTGGCCGTGTAGAGATGGTCGAACTTATATTGCTCCGGGATCGTGAAGATTGCGTACACATGATGAGGCCCACGCCAAGGCTGAGCCACTGTCCGAGTGGCTTGGAACCAATGCTGCTTTGCAGCAACCGGTGTTTCCGCACGACACCCGGTGAGCGGCGGCATCTTGATCAACACCGTCGCCGTCGCACATAAGACCAGCACGACGCCCGCTACAATCCCCGCTGCCCGATTCTTCTTCACATCAGCTCGGCGCGCGGCCAATACATCATCCGGACTTTCTTACCCCGACCCACTTCCGGCCGCAACGGCAAGAGATTTGAGGACTTCGGCCACGACGCGCTCCTGTTGGCTAGCAGTGAGCTCAGGGAACATGGGAAGCGACAGTACCTGTGAGGCGGCTTTCTCCGCGACAGGAAAATCTCCGGCATGAAAACCGAGTGCTTCGTAGGCTTTCGTCAGATGCAGGGCGATCGGATAGTGAATCCCCGTGCTCACGCCGGCTTCATCCAGACGCTTCTGAAGCTGCGCACGATCGGCGACCCGCAACACATAGAGGTGGTACACCGACCGGGACCACTCCGGCTGATGGGGAAGTGTCACGAGACCCTCCGACCCGGCGAACAGTTTATCGTAGCGTTCCGCAATCTCTCTGCGCCGGTTATTCCACTGCTTCAAATAGCGGAGTTTGGCCTTCAAGAAGCCAGCCTGAATGGCATCCAGACGCCCGTTGTACCCTTCGATATCGTGGAAGTACTTCTTCGACTGGCCGTGATCCCGTAACAGCCGGCAGGTCTGAGCCAGCTGTTCATCATCGGTGGTAATCCCGCCGGCCTCTCCGCATGCGCCAAGGTTCTTGCCGGGATAAAAGCTGAAAGCAGCCGCATGCCCCACGGAACCGGCCTTACGCCAGCGGTTTTCCTTCTGTGAGAAATACTCCGCCCCCTGTGCCTGGCACGCATCTTCGATCACTTTGAGATTGTACCGGGTGGCCAGGTCCAGAATCGGGTCCATATCGGCCATCTGTCCGTAGAGATGGACCGGAACTACCGCCGTCACCGGATTCCCTGTTCCCTTGTGGAACGCACGATTTACCTTCGAGTCCCACGTGCATTTTGTCTCCAGATACTGCCGCAACTTCGCAGGATCCATCGTGTAGGTGCGCTCGTCGATGTCGACAAAGTCCGGACGGGCACCAGCCTGGGATATCGCCTCGGTGGTGGCAATGAACGTATTAGGGACCGTGACCACTATATCCCCAGATCGTGTCCCTGCGGCCATGAGTGCAAACCGCAAGGCATCCGTCCCGCTGCCGACCCCTATACAACATCGCGCTTCGCAAAACCGGGCAAAGTCCTGTTCGAAGCTCTGGACCATCGGACCGCCGATGAATCCGGCGCTGTTGAGAGCTGTCTTGAGGATCTCGACGAACTCGTCCTGAAGCCCCCGATGGACCGTCACCAGATCGAGAAACGGAATTTTTTCATCACTCATGTTCGTCTCCTGATTCAATGTACCGCAACACCTTCCCCGGATTTCCTACGATGATCGCGTTCGCAGGGACGTCGCCCGTGACGACGCTTCCCGCGCCGATCAATGCATTTTCTCCGATGACCACATTCGAAAGGATGGTCGCTCCCGATCCGATCGAGGCGCCTCGTTTGACCAGCGTGACCTCGACTTTCCAATCTTCTTCAGTTTGAAGCGCCCCGGTGGCGCCCGTCGCACGAGGGAAGGAGTCGTTAACGAACGTGACGTTGTGTCCGATAAAGACATCGTCTTCGATCGTCACACCTTCGCAAATAAACGTATGGCTCGATATTTTGCACCGCCTGCCGACTGTGGCGTTCTTTTGAATTTCGACAAACGCGCCGATCTTTGTGTCATCACCCACTTCACAGCCGTACAGATTAATGAATTTGGACAATTTCACATTATTCCCGACTTTGACGTCCGGCGCGATGCAGAGATAGCCGTTGGCCTGCGCACGTCTCCCGTTTGCAGTCCCTCCGGACGTAACCTTAATTGGACGCGACATTCCGTGAGCTTTGACCGCCCCTTGAGATGACTTGCGCTTGCCCAACGCTCTGCCTTTACGTGCGCGCAGACTCGCCTTTTTCATGTAAGACTCCGACGTGCTGCTGGGCTGTATCAACCGTTATAAGGCCTGAGGCAGGCTGACCTGATCAATGTCCATCGTCAGTTTGGCACGAAGTCCCAATGTTTTCAGGAGCAAGAGCACACGATGCTGCTCCGACATCTCCCTGACAAACACCGCTTCAAGCCCGGCCAAAGGACCACCATTGATCTGCACGATCTGGCCCTTGTGAAATCTCGCGGCAGGCGATACATACCCGTCTTCCATCCGTTCTCTGATGGCTTTGATCAACGACTCGTTCACTTCAGCAGGCTTCAATCCGAACTCCACGATATGCAGCACTCCCCTGGCGAAATTGACGGCCCGGTGTCGGTCGTTGATGTCGAATCTCGCAAAGAGGTAGCGTGGAAACAGCGCCTCCACGACCGTCTTCTCCTGACGGCGAATCCTTTTGTTCTGCCTGAGTAACGGCAGGAAGGTTTCGACGGACAGGTGCCTCAGGTGGAACTCAGCCTGTTTTTCCTGATGAGGTTTCGTCCGAACTACGTACCAGTGCATACCGACAACCCTCTCATCAAGTCTAGCGGGCCATCGCCGAACGGCAGTTAGAAATGCGGCGGGCTGCCGCCGTTCCGGTGCATCACGGTTTTATTCAGCTCGCTTGTTCCTATGTTTGAAACCGAACTCCGCCGGAATCCACTTGCCGCGGCTACTTTACCGCGCTTTCTATCGACCGTTCTCCGCCATACGACATGGGGTACCCATATATATAGGCCGGCATGCT
>DATGEA010000220.1:0-4102 GCA_035310605.1 Nitrospira sp.
AGTCGCTGACGGGCCTCCGTGGTCATCGAACCGATCGTACAGGACTCTCCGGCAAGCTGAGCAGCACCCCC
The DNA here is from genome assembly GCA_035310605.1 of Nitrospira sp. Lineage (GTDB taxonomy): Bacteria > Nitrospirota > Nitrospiria > Nitrospirales > Nitrospiraceae > Nitrospira_C. The sequence continues at coordinate 72 of DATGEA010000220.1, forward strand.
GTTGGTCACGATGCCTCCGCCACAGCGGCATGATCCCGTTGCGCGCGCAAGGCATCGACGAGTTCGTCCATATCGCCTGCAAGCACATGCTCCAACTTATGCAACGTGACCCCGACCCGATGGTCGGTCACACGATTTTGCGGGAAGTTATACGTACGAATCTTTTCGCTACGGTCACCGGTTCCCACCTGAGCCTTGCGGGTTTGTGCAATCTCCGCTTCCTGCTTTTCCCGCTCCGCCTCGACGATTCGGGCACGAAGAGTCCGCATGGCTTTTGTCCGATTCTTGAGCTGCGAGCGCTCATCCTGGCAGGAGACGACCACCCCTGTCGGAATGTGCGTGATTCGCACCGCTGAATAGGTCGTGTTCACGCTCTGCCCGCCGGCACCGGACGAACAAAAGGTGTCGATTCGCAAATCCTTCGGATCGATCTGCACATCGACCTCGTCAGCTTCGGGCATGACGGCCACGGTGACGGTTGACGTGTGAATTCGGCCGGCGGCTTCCGTGACGGGCACGCGCTGCACCCGATGGACCCCGCTTTCGTACTTGAACAGGCCGTATCCGCCCTTCCCTTCGATTACCGCAATCACCGTTTTATAGCCTCCCTTGCCGGTTTCGGAGGCCTCAACAATTTCGACCTTCAGCTTGTGCCGTTCCGCAAATTTCACGTACATTCGAAACAGATCTCCGGCAAACAAAGCGGCTTCGTCTCCGCCTGTCCCGGCGCGAATTTCCAGAAACAGATTCTTCTCGTCACGAGGATCCTTCGGCGTCAGATGTTCCAGCACCTGTGCTTCGAGTTCTCCACGCTCCGCCTCCAACTGGGCACCTTCTTCGCTCGCCAATGCGCGGAGCTCCGCCCCGGCGGAGGAGTCCGCAATCATATAGGCCGCTTCGTCGAGTTGTTTCAGTATGTCCTGATAGCGATGAAACATCTGCGCAACCGATTCGATTTCCGTCCGCTCCTTCGTCAACTTGACCAACAGCGAGGGCTGGCCGATGACGGACGGATCGGTCAGCTGGGTGGTCAGCTCATCATAGCGGCTGGCCAGAGACTCCCATTTTTTCAATAATCCCGCGTCCATAGGTCCTCAATCCGCTCCGGACACTTTCGTGATTCGGCACAAAAAAAGAAGAGACCCTGCCCCTCAGCGAAGCAAGGTCTCTTCTATGTACTGAAAGTTCGCTACTTGCCCTTCTTCGCGTACTTCTTCTTGAATCGCTCGACGCGCCCTTCGGTATCGACGATCTTTTGCGTCCCTGTAAAGAACGGATGGCAACTGGAGCAAATATCGACGTTGATGTCGCCGACGGTCGACCGCGTCTTATAGCTGTTGCCACAGGCGCAATGCACCGTGGCTTCTCGATACAACGGATGAATACCCTTCTTCATAATCCTACTCCTACCGTCAGATCCACCGGCCTCCGCCCATTCGAAGGCCCGTCACTGTACCCCGTCTCGACGACGAGATACAAGTGGATGTTATCGGTTCATGGACTGCAGGAACTCCTGGTTGGTTTTGGTGCCTTGCACCTTATCCATCAAGAATTCCATGGCTTCCATCGTCCCCAACGGACTGAGAACCTTCCTCAAGATCCACATCTTGTTGAGCCGATCCTTGTCCACCAGCAATTCTTCTTTTCTGGTCCCGGACTGGCTGATGTCGATGGCCGGGAAGATTCTCTTGTCGGCCAGACGACGATCAAGATGGACCTCCATGTTGCCCGTCCCTTTGAATTCTTCGAAGATCACGTCGTCCATACGGCTGCCCGTATCGACCAGCGCAGTTGCCATGATCGTCAAGCTGCCGCCGTTCTCGATGTTGCGGGCGGCACCGAAGAACCGCTTGGGGCGCTGAAGGGCGTTTGAATCGAGACCGCCTGACAAGACCTTGCCGCTCGGCGGCGCAATCGTGTTGTAGGCACGGGCCAACCGCGTGATGCTGTCCAACAGAATGACCACGTCCTTCTTGTGCTCGACGAGCCGCTTCGCTTTTTCCAATACCATTTCAGCCACCTGGGCATGGCGCTGAGCCGGTTCATCGAAGGTGGAGCTGATCACCTCGGCCTTCACCTGCCGCTGCCAGTCCGTGACTTCTTCAGGACGTTCATCGATCAGGAGCACGATCAACGTCACTTCTTTGTGGTTCTTGAGGATGGCGCGGGCGATCGCCTGCAGCAACATCGTTTTGCCAGTGCGGGGGGCCGCGACGATCAATCCGCGCTGTCCCTTACCGATCGGCGTAGTCAGATCCATGACCCGCGTGCAATATTCCTCTCGATCAAACTCAAGATTGAGCCGCTCTTCGGGATAAAGCGGGGTCAGGTTGTCGAAGAGAATCTTGTCACGCGCCACTTCCGGATCTTCGTAATTGACCTTTTCGACCTTGAGCAGGGCGAAGTAGCGCTCGCTCTCTTTGGGAGGCCTGATCTGTCCTGAAACGATGTCCCCCGTGCGAAGATTGAACCGGCGGATCTGCGAGGGCGAAATGTAGATGTCATCAGGACCGGGGAGATAGTTGGAATCGGGAGCCCGCAGGAAACCGAATCCGTCCGGCAGAGTCTCCAGGACGCCCTCGCCGAACACCACGCCGTTTTTCTCCGTCTGAGCCTGAAGTATGGCGAATATCAGCTCCTGCTTACGGAGGTTGGCCGCACCCTCGATCTTGAGGTCGCGGGCGACGTCGTTTAAATCGGCAATGGTCTTCTGCTTCAACTCGGCAAGATGCATAACCTCTCCCTTGGTTTGTGCCATAGGTATCCCCTCAAGCTCGCGGCTAAGGCTAAATGGTCAAGAATAAGTGCTGTACGTGATCAACCATGGAAACGATGCGCAATAACTGCCCGATAATGAGTTGGCGATTGTGTCTTAAGCTAGAGAGGATGTATCGTGAAGGACGTACCCGTCTTCGATTCGTGGATAATCTTGCACACTGGAACCAAACCCGAACTCATCGCCCGTGCCCATCAAATCATGTAGCGTGTTTCGAGAGATGCCCCGGGAGTCTTGTGTGTGGAGAGAACGTGGACTCGAATTGAAACGTTGGCTGAAGCATACCGCGCAGAACGGTCAATGTCAACAGAGAAACCTTTTAATCCCGTGCCTCCCTGACTTCGGGCTAAAGGAAAGAAGGCACAACGCAGAGCGCCGCCCCCTTTAGCAAAACGAGAAAGAGAGGCAGCGTTCGGTTGCAGGGGTCAAGACCGGTATGTTAAATGAGCCGTGGTCACGGAGTCTCCGCATGGCACAAGATGACGATCAGGATCATGACCGGCTCTTCACATTGGCTGAGGCCAATCACCTCATTCCCCAACTCAATACCCGCTTGACTTGCGTCCGACAGGCAAAGGCCGTTCTGGTCAGGACGAAGGAAGAGATTCGCAGGGCCAGTGCGCAAGCAGATTACGGGGGTGGAAGCCCGGTCGGCCCCTTGTATATTGCAAGCCTGCAGCAGATCAGCGCCAATCTTCAGGCCATCCAAGAACTCGGCGTGCTCGTCAAGGACCTCGACCTTGGTCTGTGCGACTTTCCTCACCTCCGCGACGGTCGGGTTGTTTTTCTCTGTTGGAAACTTGGCGAACAGGAAATCAAATGGTGGCATGAAACCACGACGGGGTATAAGGATCGCTATCCTCTGGAGGACTCCGTCTAATAACGGGCACGAACCGCCTCGACAGCTGCTGGTATGAAATTTGTCATTCTCGGTTTCGACGGCCCTGACGGCGAAGCCAAACGGAAAATCTACCGTCCCGCCCATTTGGCGAATATGGAACCGCTCGATCGAGAGGGTCGAGTCGTGCTGGCCGGGCCGCTTACCGACAAGACCGGAAGCCTCATTGTGATTGAAGCCGACACATTGGATGAGGCTCAACGCTTTGCCCGGGAAGACCCGTATACCGTCAATGGGGTGTTTGAGCGAGTGGAAGTCCACCCCTTCACCCAGGTTTTCCCCAAACCACAATAGGTCAGAACTCATCCGCAATAGGAGCGAGCGCAACCCACCGTTTATACAGATCTTTTTCATTCC
>DATGEA010000221.1:0-2321 GCA_035310605.1 Nitrospira sp.
GGGGTGTGCGGCCCTAAGGTCGATCCGGTGCTCGTCAGGTTCGCCGCAGATCTACATTGGTTGGCAAACCAAAGAATCGCTGTCGAGCGGTATAACATGGCGCAACAGCCGCAGGCGTTTGCCGCCAGCGCAGTCGTAAAGACCGCATTGCAGGAGCACGGAAACGAGTGCCTTCCCTTGATCCTGCTCGACGGTTCGATTGTGAGCCAGGGTCACTACCCCACACGCGCTGAACTGGCTCGGTTGGCGGGAGTCGAACTTGACGCACCCGCCGAAGTGTCAGCTGGCGCTAAGGGCTGACGCAAGAATAAGCGCTCACTATTGGTCGTGGTAGCTACATCACCTGCGGCTGCCAAGCAGTTTCAGGCCCCTCTCCCAGAATTGCTTCCCCCAATATTGGTGGGCACTCGACAGCGATTCGAGGCGTGGTCCCACTTGCTGCCAGTTATGTTATAGTGTCGATTGTGTTGCTGCTTCAGTCGCAACTATAACATTATGAGGCCTCTCGCCTTCTCCTCCGATTCCCTGCGAAAGCTGTTGCTCCGCGACAAGATCGCGACGCTTCCCGATCTGAAACGGGCTCTCGGCACCGACGTCGACGTCACCGTTTTCCGAAAGCTCAAACAACTCGACTACCTGACCAGCTACTCTCACGGCGGCCGTTTCTACACTCTTCGCGAGATCGCCCGTTTCGGAGCCGATGGTTTGTGGTCCTCCATGCCGGCCTGGTTCTCACGGTATGGCACCCTGCTGGCCACCGCCGAGGCTTTCGTTCGGAACTCGGTCGCGGGGTATTTTGCGGAAGAACTGTCTGCGATCCTCCACGTTGGAGCACAAGACGTTTTGCGTCACCTTGTCCAGCAGAAGAGGATCACCCGGGAGCTGGTCTCCGGCCTGTTCCTCTATACGGCCATCGATCCAGCTACCCGCCAGCGACAGCGCCTGACACGCCGCCGCAGCCAGTCCGTTCCAACCGTGGTCGATGCGACCCGTCTGGAAGTGTCTCCCGATGAGATGAAAGCCGCGATCATCTTGTTCTACAGCTTGCTGGACGAGCAGCAGCGCCGCTTGTATGCCGGCCTCGAATCCATGAAACTCGGCCACGGCGGCGACAGCGTGCTGGCCGAATTTCTGGGCCTCGATCCGCACACCATCGCCCGCGGCCGCCGCCAGTTGCTGGATCAGGATGTCGAGGTCGGCCGGATCCGACACTCCGGCGCCGGGCGCAAACCGGTGGAAAAAAAACGCCCGAAGTAATCGAGGCCATCGAAATTCTGCTGGAGCACGACACCGCCGGAGATCCTATCACCGGCATCCGTTGGACCCACAAGACGCCTGCCGGAATCGCCGAGTTGCTGCGGCAGCTCGCTATCGAGGTCTCCGCCAAAACCGTGGCGCGACTGCTTCATGATATGGATTTTTCCCTGCGCGTGAATCGCAAAGCCATTGCCACCGATTCCAGCCCGGACCGCGACCAACAGTTCCGCTACATCTCCTCATTACGCACCCGCTTTGAGCGCCAGGGGCTCCCCATCATCAGCGTCGATACCAAAAAGCGAGAACTGGTCGGCAACTTCAAAAACAATGGCGTCAAGTGGGACCGCACGCCCGTGCGCGTCAATGACCACGACTTCCGTTCCGATGCCATCGGCGTCGCGATCCCCTATGGCATTTATGACCTGCTCGCCAACCGAGGCTCGGTCTTCGTAGGCGTCTCGCATGACACCGCCGCCTTCGCCGCTCACTCCATCGCTAGTTGGTGGAAGCGCGACGGCGGTGATCGCTACTACCGCCGTCGGCAGTTGCTCATCCTGGCCGACACCGGCGGCAGCAATAGCTGCCGTACCAGCGCCTGGAAAACCGAGCTACAAAGCCAACTCTGCAACAGCTTTGGGCTCACCGTAACCGTTGCTCATTACCCTACCGGAGCATCCAAATGGAATCCTATCGAGCACCGCCTGTTCTCCGAAATCTCCAAGAACTGGGCCGCCGAGCCTCTCGATAGTTACCCTAAAGTCCTCAACTTCATCCGCAACACATGCACCCGGACAGGATTGACAGTCTCGGCGTACCTGGACCGTCGGCATTATCCAACCGGCACCTCACCCGATCCAGAGCAAGTCCGCCGCCTTTCCCTCAAGCGACATTCGACCCTGCCCGCCTGGAACTATACGATCACTCCGATGTGAATCAATTCTTGCGTCAGCCCTAAGGCAGAAAGCCGAGCGGGGCGCCTTGGTTCGGCGCGTCCCGATCGGATATGTCAAAGGATCGGATGACCGAATCGAGAAAGACCCGGACACCAGGGTTGGCTCCACGAT
>DATGEA010000222.1:0-7147 GCA_035310605.1 Nitrospira sp.
CGACGATCGATTATGTCGTAGTGAAGATACCGCGATTCGCCTTCCAGAAGTTCAAAGGGGTTGATCCGACCCTGACCACACAAATGAAATCGGTGGGCGAAGTCATGGCGATCGGCCGGACGTTCAAAGAATCGTTGCAGAAGGCCATCCGCTCGCTCGAACTGGATTTGAACGGGTTGGAGTCACGCCTCGGCTTGGATTGCGGGATTCCGGAGGGTTTTGATCGGCACGTTGCCTTGGAAAAACTCCGTCAGCAACTGCGCGCCCCGATTCCGGAACGGATCTGGCTCATTGCGGATGCGATCCGTCTCGGGATGTCCAACGAAGAGCTTTTTGCGCTTACGAAAATCGACTTCTGGTTCCTGGAGCAAATGCGGGATGTGGTCCGGTTCGAGGAGTCCATGGCCGACGGGGCCAGGAAGACACCGGGCGCGATCGAGGATTCGATCCTCTGGGACGCCAAGAAGATGGGCTTTTCCGATGACCGCATCGCACAGCTCATCGGGACATCTGCTGCATCGATCCGGACGCAACGGACCGGCCGCGCCGATGGCAAACGGTCCGTGACCTACAATCGCGTCGACACCTGTGCCGCGGAATTTGAAGCCCATACTCCCTATCTGTATTCCACCTATGGCATAGAATGCGAGGCTCGTCCGACGGATCGGAAGAAAGTCATCATTCTCGGCGGAGGGCCGAACCGTATCGGCCAGGGCATCGAGTTCGATTATTGCTGCGTGCATGCGGCGATGGCGCTCCGCGAAGAAGGCATCGAAACGATCATGGTCAATTGCAATCCCGAGACCGTGAGCACCGATTACGACACCTCCGATCGCCTCTACTTTGAACCGCTGACGGAAGAAGACGTGCTCAATATCGTCCAGCGCGAGCAGCCGCTCGGCGTGGTGCTCCAGTTCGGAGGTCAGACGCCGCTCAAGCTGGCGATCCCGTTGTCGAAGGCGGGCGTGCGAATTCTGGGAACCAGCCCCGATGCGATTGATCGGGCCGAGGATCGGGAACGGTTTCGCGACCTCCTCGACAAGCTCAAGCTTCGTCAGGCCGAGAGCGGCATCGCGCGGTCGGTGGATGAGGCGGTCGGGATTGCATCCAGGATCAGCTATCCGGTGATGGTCAGGCCTTCGTATGTGCTCGGCGGGCGCTCGATGCAGATCGTGTATGATGAAGCCGGGCTGCTGGATTATATGGGGTCGGCCGTGAAGGCCTCGCCCAAGCACCCGGTACTGATCGATCGGTACCTGTCGGACGCGATCGAGGTCGATGCGGATGCTATTTGCGACGGCCGACAGGTGGTCGTCGCCGGCGTCATGGAACACATCGAAGAGGCCGGCGTCCATTCAGGCGATTCAGGGTGTTCCCTGCCGCCCTATTCACTCGACGAGAGCATTGTGGAGGAGATCCGCCGTCAGATGACATTGCTGGCGCTGGAACTGGGTGTGATCGGTTTGATGAATGCGCAGTTTGCCGTCAAAGACAACACGGTCTATGTGCTGGAAGTGAATCCGCGTGGTTCGCGCACGGTGCCCTTTGTCAGTAAAGCGATCGGGGTTCCGTTGGCGAAATTGGCCATGAAGACGATGGTCGGGAAAAGCCTCGGCGAGTTAGGATTCGTCACTCCGCCGAGGCCGGTTCATCTGTCCGTCAAGGAATCGGTGTTTCCGTTCAATAAATTTCCCGGCGTGGACGTGCTGCTCGGTCCGGAGATGAAATCCACCGGAGAGGTGATGGGGATCGACGTCGACTTCGGCTGGGCCTTCGCGAAATCTCAGGCCGGGGCCGGTGCCCTCTTGCCGAGAGGCGGGACGGCCTTCATCAGCGTGAAGGAAAGCGATCGCCCCGCGGCGCTCGAAATCGCCAAGCAGCTTCATCGGCTCGGGTTTACAGTTCAGGCTACCAGCGGTACGGCAGGCTATCTGCGGGAGGGCGGACTCGACGTGAAGACCGTTCACAAGGTCACAGAAGGACGGCCCCACATCGTGGATCATATCAAGAACGGGGAGGTGGCACTCGTCGTCAATACCGTCGGTACTGCGGCATCGCACACCGACTCGCTCTCGATCCGCCGCGAAGCCCTGAACAAAGGATTGGCCTATTACACGACGATGCGGGGGGCGCGCGCCGCTGTGATGGGCATCGAAGCCATTCTGAAGAAAGAACTGACGATCCGGTCGCTGCAAGAGTATCACCACCGGGCATAGAGGAACGATCGAACATGCCGACACCGATTACCAAGAAAGGATATGATGCGCTCAAAGCCGAGTTGGATCGCCTCCGTAAGGTGGAGCGTCCGCAAGTGATCGAAGCAATTGCCGAAGCCAGAGCGCACGGAGATTTGAGTGAGAACGCGGAATATGACGCTGCGAAGGAACGGCAGGGCTTTATCGAGTCGCGCATTAACGAAATCGAAACGAAGCTGGCCGACGCGCGGGTCGTCGAGATCGCGGGTCGAGTGTCCGATACGGTCGTCTTCGGGGCTACGGTTCTGGTCATCGAGCAGGAGTCGCAAACCAAACGTCAGTACACGCTCGTCGGGCAGGACGAGGCCGACATGAAATTCAACCGCATTTCGATCCAATCGCCGGTCGGCAAGGCCCTGATCGGCAAGCGTGTCGGCGATTTCGTGGAAGTGAAAACGCCGGTCAAGATGGTCGAATACGAAGTGGTGGAGATCAAGTTCGAGGAGTTCTAGCGTGGCGCACCCCACGGGGCTCATCACGCTTCTGACCGATTTCGGCGATCGGGATTGGTTCGTGGCGAGTATGAAGGGGGTGATCCTCTCCATCAATCCCCAGGCGACCATCGTCGATCTCACTCATCAGGTCCCCTGCCATGCCGTCGAAGACGGCGCCTTTGTGCTGCAATCCTGTTACCGATACTTTCCGAACGGAACCGTTCACATCGCCGTCGTGGACCCTGGTGTGGGAAGCCCGAGACGTCCCCTTGCCGCGAAGAGTTCCCGGTATTTCTTCCTGGCACCGGATAACGGATTGCTCACGCACGTGTTCGATCAGGAAAAAGAGATCGAAATCCGCGAGATCGAAAATGCGCGGTATCGACTCGACTCCGAGGGCCGTACGTTCGATGGACGCGACATTTTCGCGCCGGCAGCCGCATGGCTCACCAAGAGTCAGCCGTTTGCGTCGTATGGTCGGATTCTGGACGACTACAGCACGTTTCCGATCACCGTGCCGCATTGGGAACAGATGGCGTTGGTCGGCGAAGTCGCCTATATCGACCGGTTCGGCAATCTCATCACCAATCTGACATCGCTCCATGTCAAGGAGGTGCGAGAGGTCACCAAGCGCCCGAACCCTCTGATTCGAGTCGCCGGGCACCTGATCGATGGACTGGTGGGAAGCTACATCGAAGGAGAGGGCGGCTCGCCGCGTGCCTTGATCAATAGCGACGGACGCCTGGAAATCTTCTGCAAGGAATCCAGTGCAAGCGCCCTCCTCAAAGTGAGCCGTCGCGAGGTCGTGAAACTGTCGTGAGGCGGGTTCCCCTTGTCCCGTCGATCCGGAATCAGGTGTTGTCCCGTGCTCAGGAAGAGTGGTCCTTCATCGTGACGGCGGTGATCGACCGGCTGAGGATATCGACCATGCGGGTGAGGGTTTTGATGTCTGTGGAAAGTGGAGGCATCAGGACCATGATGTGTCCGAGCGGACGGAGGAGTAAGCCCCGCTTTCTGGCTTCTTGTGCTATCCGATGCCCGATTCGTGATTCGAGAGGGTACGGAAATCTGACGGCGCGATCTTGAACGAGTTCGATTCCCGCCATGAATCCCTGCTGCCGGATATCGCCGACGTGCGGAAGCTCGCGAAGCGGACGAAGCAGCCGTGACAGCATCTTGATCTTGGGTTGAAGGCGCGCGAGGGTTTTTTCTTTTCGAAAGATATCGAGGTTGGCCAACGCCACGGCGCAGCCGAGCGGATTGCCGGTATAGCTGTGCCCATGGAAGAACGTTTTGAAGTCTTCGTACTTTCCCCAAAACGCTCGATAGACATTTTCTGTCGTCAACGTGGCAGCCAGCGGCATATAGCCGGCGGTGAGGCCCTTGCTGATCGCCATCAGATCCGGCGTCACCCCTTCCTGTTGGCAGGCGAACATCGTCCCGGTCCGGCCGAAGCCCGTGGCCACTTCGTCGGCAATCAGCAGCACATCGTATTTCGTGCACAGCTCCCGAATCCGTTGGAGGTAGCCGCCCGGCTGGGTAATCATGCCGGCTGCCGCTTGAATCAGGGGTTCGATGATGAATCCTGCCAACTCACGGTGGCGTTCCCTCAATATCCTTTCAACAGGATCGATGCACGCGAGTTGACAGGACGGATAGGTCAAAGTGAGCGGGCAACGATAGCAGTAGGGAGGATCGGCTTGGAGAGTCGGAAAGAGAAGCGGTTTGAACCGTGAATGAAAGAGCTCGATATTGCCGACACTGACGGCCCCGACCGTATCGCCATGATAGGCGAACTTCAGGTGGAGAAAGCTGTTCTTCGGACCGGCCTGAGGGTGGGCTTGCTGCCAGTATTGCACGGCCATTTTAAGGGCCACTTCAACGGCCGTTGAGCCGTTGTCGGAATAAAACACCCGCGTGAGTCCTTCCGGCGCAATGCGGATCAATTCGCGGGCCAATCGGATCGCAGCGGGATTTGACAGACCGAGCAAGGTCGAGTGGGCGATCTGATCAAGTTGTATTTTGACGGCCCGATCCAGGACAGGATGTCGGTGGCCGTGAACATTCACCCAGATGGAAGAGGTTCCGTCCAGGTACTTTTTGCCGTTGGTGTCAACGAGGTAGGGGCCCTTCCCTCGTGCGATAATGAGGGGTTCCTCCTGCTCCCATTCCTGCATTTGGGTGAAGGGATGCCAGAGGTACCGATGATCCCACTCTTGCAGCTGCCGAGTAGAGGGTGTTCGCGTCATAACCGTTTGCGGGGAGAAGCTATCGCATGTCAATCGTCCGCTGCCAATCACGAAAACCGGCAAGAGATTGTCATGCCGATTGACATCTGACGAATGACGCTATTGCAGGGTAAAACAACGTAGTGCGGCGCGGATTATACGAGGGCCTGATTACTTTGACAACCTCGGGGCCAGTTACTATAATGAACCGATTTTATTGAAGAAATGAGCTAGGATTTGCAAAGCCTCATACGCAATTTCTCGATTATCGCCCATATCGACCACGGCAAATCAACCCTCGCTGACCGGTTCCTCGAAGCCACAGGCGCTGTTACTGCCCGGGAGGCTAAAGACCAGATCCTGGATGCGATGGATCTGGAGCGCGAGCGGGGGATCACGATCAAGGCTCACGCCGTGGCGATCCGGTATAAAGCCAAGGACGGGAAGACCTATGCCTTGCACCTGATCGATACCCCGGGGCATGTCGATTTCACTTATGAGGTCTCCAGAAGTTTAGCCGCCTGCGAGGGGTCGCTGTTGCTCGTCGATGCGACACAAGGGGTTCAGGCCCAAACCATCGCCAACGTCAACCTGGCCATGGCGAACAAGCACGTGATCATTCCGGTCATCAACAAGATCGACCTGGCCAGCGCCGACGTGGAGAACACCAAACATTCCATATCCGAAGTGCTGATGCTGGATGCCAGTGACGCAATGCCGATCAGCGCGAAAGAAGGGCGCGGGGTTCCGGAAGTGCTCGAAGCGATTATCGAACGCATTCCGCCGCCTTCGGGTGATCCGGGGGCACCCCTCAAGGCCCTCATCTTCGATTCCTGGTTCGATAACTACCAAGGGGTGATCGTGTTGACCCGGATTGTGGACGGCACCGTTAGGCCGGGAATGAAGATCAAAGTGATGTCAAACGATCGGACCTTCGAAGTGATGGAGGTCGGCCAGTTTACCCCGAAACGCGTCAAGAAATCGGAGCTGCTCACGGGCGAAGTCGGGTACCTCTGCGCCAACATGAAGGAAGTCGCGGACGTCAAGATCGGGGATACGATCACCGATGCGATACAGCCGACAGCGGAACCGTTTCCGGGCTATAAAGAAGTCAGGCCGCTTGTCTTCTGCGGTCTCTATTCGACCGATACGGCCAAGTACGAAGACCTCCGGGACGCCCTCGTCAAGCTGCGGTTGAACGACTCCTCATTCGTGTATGAGCCGGAAACCTCCCTGGCTCTGGGGTTCGGGTTCCGTTGCGGGTTTTTGGGGCTGCTCCATATGGAAATCATCCAGGAGCGCCTGGAACGGGAATATGGTCTGACGCTCATCACGACGGCGCCTACGGTCGTCTATCGCGTGACGACGACGAAGGGAGAGGTCCTGGAGATCGATAATCCGGCGGAGCTGCCACCGCCCGGAAACATACAGTTGTTCGAAGAGCCGTTCATTCTCGCGACGGTCATCACGCCCGAACGATACATGGGAGCCATCTTTCAGCTGTGTCAGGAGCGCCGGGGGATTCAGCGAGCCATCCACTTCCTCGATCCCACGCGCGTCATGATTACGTATGAAATGCCGTTGAACGAAGTCATCCTTGATTTCTACGACAAGCTGAAGTCGCGGACCCAGGGCTATGCCTCGTTGGACTACGAGCTGCTCGGCTATCGGGAATCCGATCTCGTGAAGCTGGATATCCTACTCAACGGCGAGGCGGTCGACGCGTTGTCGTTCATTACGCATCGCGAGCGATCCTATCACCGGGGTCGTCAGCTCGCCGAGAAGATGAAGGAGTTGATCCCCCGCCAGATGTTTGAAATCGCCATTCAGGCGGCGATCGGCAACAAGGTCATCGCACGCGAAACGATCGGCGCGATGAAGAAGAATGTCACGGCGAAGTGTTACGGCGGCGACATCACGCGTAAGCGAAAGTTACTCGAGAAACAAAAAGAAGGAAAGAAACGCATGAAAGCGGTCGGCAGCGTGGAAGTACCCCAGGAGGCATTCCTGGCCATTTTGAAAGTCGGTGAGGAATGAGTGCTGATCCGAACTTGCCCGGGCCGGACGAGATGGCGTCAGCCGGGTCGAACACGGCCGTCGATGGTGCGGCGGCGACGGTGCAGCCGGCCCGGAAATCGGTGTTCCGCGAATATGCAGAGGCCATCGTCGTGGCCATGCTGCTGGCCTTTGCCATCCGCGTATTCGTCGTCCAGGCGTTCAAAATCCCTTC
>DATGEA010000223.1:0-6596 GCA_035310605.1 Nitrospira sp.
CTCGTGGACGGGGGGCGGCGGCAGTTTCGGTTGCTGTCGGGCAAGTGGTCGCATCGGTGTGCGCTGAGTCTAGGGAGTTGAGCCGCGATCTGTCAAACCGGAAAGCGACTAATTTTCAGAACGGTGAGGTCGTCGGAGCGACCGGAAGGGCACTGCTTCGCGGTGCAGGCTTGGCGGCCTTTGCCAGGTCGACGGCCACATGTCCGTTGTCGATCTGCAAAGTCATGGGCTGCCCCACTTTCACCCGGGGGACCCCGATCTTGGCATTGACCATGACGACGCCGACCGGCGTGCGAAAAAAGACGAAGTTGGATTTGAGTTTGGACACGGTACCAGAGAGGCGCACATGGCCCTCGGAGCCGGACGGCGGAAGCTGACTGATCTGGAGGTCGAACTGGAGATCGTGAATGCCCACGACGGTCTGCGACTCGTCGACTTCGACGGTGAGCTGATCGCCTTCGCGACGGGAAGACAGTTTCTCCTCCTGCGTGCCGACATGGACTGTTTGCTCGCCATCGACGGTCCACCAGCGCAAGGTTTTTGAATCGTCAGGTCCCGGCGTCATCGGTCCGCTGAGGTACCGGTGGACCAGGGAGCCGTCGCTCCGTTTGCGAATCTCGACCACCAAGTTGCGCTCATGCACCCAGAAGAAGACCTCATGGGAACCTTTGAGATCTTTCAAGGTCGTTTTCGAACTGAGCGTCAGGAGTCCGACGGGCGTTCTGAGAAAGACGATCCCTGCCTTCGTGCGCCAGACAGACCCTCGCAATGTAATAGAGGGGTCTGGTTCAGCCGGGTCCTGGTCAGCCGGCACAGGAGCCTCGGTCAAGGGCGCCGCACCAGATTCTGCAGCCGACCGGGTGGCAGCGCAGAGCCAAACCGCGAGGCAGCCCGCCAGTATGAGATATCGATGTCGCAGCAGTCTGGAATTCTCGTGAGTGGGGCAAGTCATCGGGGGTAACTTGAAATAGGTCAGGCAGAGTGTCCCAGAGAGACGTCTTTCTGTTGCCATGGAACGATGCAGGAGTCGTGACCGCAGCGTCCTCTTGGGAATTAACCATGATGGACCAGAGGAGTCAAGTTGAAAGCCGCGGCGGGCAGCAGCGCTGACCCATGGTTTCAATGTGTTGAGTGGAGGAGATCGGTCGATGCTGTCGTGGAGGCGCGAGGCCTTTCCCTATGCATCGTCGCGTCAGATGAATGGCCGCAGGGCTGGAGTGTGAGAATCATCCGGGGCTCTCGTCCATCCGTTGCCGGCATGCCGAATCCCCGAAGCAGCAGTGCCGGGGTGACCATGTGGCAGACTTGGCGCATTTCAAACTCCGCCCACTCCTGGCCGCCGGCTTGGCGACGGAGTTCTGCCAGGAGATTGCCGCAGAATTCGGTGAGGATCGCTGGCATGGATTCCGGCGAGAGATGGGGCCATAGTTCATGGGCCTCGCCGAACAGAGCCATGAGGGTTCGAGCCCTTCCATTGATATGCAGGATGCGTAACGACGATGACAGGACCATCAGTCCCGTATCATGGCAGGAGGTGGAGTCGAGAAGGGTGTCTTGTCGAGGGCCCCTGTCTTGTGACCACGAGGCCGGATAGTGCATTGGGTTGCCTGGGTTTCGTTGATCTGGTTGTGCCACCGCTCTCCTTCCAGAGAAAATGCGGTAACCCTTGTGCAAGTGTTACGCCTATATCTCCGGAAGTCAGGTTTAAGAAACCTTGAGAAATGGCAGTGTCAGTCTGCTTCATAAGCTGAGCGCCGTACAAAGGCTGCCGTTCGGCGGACGGAACTGTCCGCTATTTCTTTCTGGCGAGCAGACGGATGGGGGTGCCGCTGAAGCCGTAGGCGTCGCGCAGTTGGTTTTCCAGAAAGCGCAGATAGGCGGGCGTGATATCGTCCGGATGGCCGACAAACAGGGCAAAGACCGGAGGTTGTACGGCCACCTGGGTCATGAATGCGGACTTGGTGATCTTGGTTGGTTTGCCCTTCCGAACCGGCAGAGGGTGGGTGGTCAGAATGTTTTGGAGGAACTGATTGAGCTGGCCGGTAGGAATGCGCTTGGAAAAGGAGGCGAAAACCTCATCGATGGTGGGAAAGAGCTGTCGCAGGGAGTCGGGTTTGACCGCGGCCGCGAAGAGGACCGGTGCCCAGGAGAGAAAGGGGAACCGCCGGCGCAAGTCCTGCTCGACCTGCCGGCGGGCCTCAGTATCGCCTTCCCGGAGGTCCCACTTGTTTACCAGTAACATACAGGCTCGCCCTTGGCGGATGACCACGCCCGCGATCTTCGTGTCCTGCTCGGTCACCCCTTCTTCCGCATCGAGCAACAGGACGGCCACGTCGGACCGTCCAATCGCGCGGAGCGATCGGGCTACGCTATAGCCTTCGATCCCCCGATCGATCTTTCCGCGCCGGCGAATACCGGCTGTGTCCGTGAACAAATAACGCCGGCCTTGATAGACCGCCAGCGAGTCAATGGAGTCCCTGGTGGTTCCCGGCACATTGCTCACCACGACGCGATCTTCTCCCAATACGGCATTCACAAGGGTGGACTTGCCGACGTTGGGCCGGCCGACGACCGCGATGCGGGGCATCGTGCGCTGTTCCTCATGCTCGTCCGGGACCGGGAGCAAGGGATAGATCGCATCGAGCAGTTCGGCGACGCCGATCCCGTGTTCGGCCGAGATCGGATAAAACTGGTCGGTCCCTAATTGATAGAAATCCGCGACAAGCGTCTCGACCTTGGGGGTGTCGATCTTGTTGATGGCGACGAACAAGGGTTTCGTCGTCCCGCGCAGCAGGCGGACGACTTCCTGGTCCGCAGGCGTCAGCCCGGTTCGACCGTCCATCAGAAGGATCAGAATGTCGGCTTCGGCGATCGCCAGTTCAGACTGCCGCTTGATCAGTGCCAGCATCCCCTCCGATGCAGAGGGATCGAGTCCTCCGGTGTCGACCAGGCGAAAGGGACGATTCCGGTAGTTGGCATCGGCGTAGTTCCGGTCCCGCGTGACCCCCGGCACATCGTCGACGATCGCGGTTTTCTTGCCGAGAATCCGGTTGAAGAGCGTCGACTTCCCGACGTTCGGCCGGCCGATAATGGCGACAACCGGAATGGGCCTGCCCTGCGACGGGGGTAATGGAAGCGACGGTGCCGGTGCGGTCTTGGTTCGTGGCATGGCGATGCTCACCGGACCGTATCACAGGAATTTTGGCAAACACAACCCGCGTCGGGTAAACTGGAGGCTATGACTACGGTGGCATTGAACTGGAATGAGATCGACGATGTCCTCCTCGACATGGATGGGACGCTGCTCGACCGGCACTTTGATAACTACTTTTTCGAAGAGGAGTTGCCCCGCCGTTATGCGGTGATGCACGGTCTGCCGTTCGAAGAGTCGCGCGATCGCCTGATGGCCATGTACCGCTCGGTCGAAGGCGAGCTGGCCTGGACGGATCTCCACTACTGGACTGAGCGCGTGGGGATCGACGTGGTGGCCATGCACAAGGAACTCGACCACATGATCGGTTTTCTGCCGGGGGCGGAAGCCTTTCTCCGGGAGCTTCGCGTCAAAGGCAAGCGGGTCACCATTCTCACCAACGCGCATCAGGCCGGCGTCGCGGTCAAGGCGGCCAAGACCGGCCTCGACCGGCACGTGGACCGCATTGTGGACGCGTTCGAGGTGGGCTATCTGAAAATGCGTCAGGAATACTGGCCGACGTGCCAACGGCTGGTCGGGTTCGATCCCAAACGGTCGCTGTATGTGGATGACGATGAAAGTTGTTTAGATGCCGCGAAGCTGTTCGGCATTACGGAAATCGTCCACAGCGCGAAGTCCAGCTCGCAATTACCTCCCGTCCCTTCCGCCAGCTTCATGTCGGTCGAGCGGTTGTCGCATCTCGTGAACGGACAGCCAACGTGATTCGGATCTATTCGGCCGTGGGTGATACGGCCCGACCTTCATACATTTCACCCGCAATCCGCGGGACGCTGGGCATCCTGAACCGTTCGAGGTGATCGATCTGTAATCCGCCCTGTTCGATCAACCGGTCGATCCGACGATTCAGGTTGCAGCCGCAGCCGATCATGTTCTGAATCGGATTAAGTCGATCCTGCCAAGCTGCCACTCCGGCGTCATCGCTCCGGCCATGCTCCAGGAATAGAAAGATTCCGGCCGGTTTGAGTACGCGACGGATTTCTTGCAGGGCCTTCACGGGATCCGGAATCGTACAAAGTGTCCACGTGCTCACAATGGAGTCGAACTGACGATCGGGAAACGGCAAAGTTTCGGCGTCGGTATAATGGGTGTGGACCGGAAACGCCGCTGCGGCGCGTCGGGCTGCAAGCCGGTCCGGGAGGATTTGGGCGGGATCGACAATCGACAGGCTCGAGATGTTGTCCGGATAGTGCGGCAGGTTGAGTCCTGTTCCGAAACCGATCTCCAAGACTCCGCCGTGGACGTGCCTGAGCAGCGAAGCCCGCAGGCGTTGGAATTCCTCGCCGCTCATCACCCAGTCCATCAGGCGGGGGAAAATGTGCTGCCTATAGAGTCCCATCGTCGCGCCCAGTATAGCAAAGGCCTCGTCCGGCGGAGTCTGCAAATCTTGTTGAGTTCGAGAGGACTGTGTTAGAGTCCTTGCTCTCCCGAACCTGCCCCCTGAGATCATGAGCAAGAGCTACGACCATCACGCCATCGAAGCCAAGTGGCAGGCCTATTGGGAATCGCACCGCCCGTTCAGGGCGCTGGACGATCCGACCAAGCCGAAATTTTATTGCCTCGACATGTTCCCCTATCCCTCCGGGTCCGGTCTCCATGTCGGACATCTCGAAGGGTATACGGCGACGGATATCGTCTCTCGCTACAAACGGATGCGCGGTTTCAACGTGCTCCATCCGATGGGGTGGGATGCGTTTGGATTGCCTGCCGAACAATATGCGGTCAAGACCGGCATTCATCCCGCCCTCACGACGGCGCAGAATATCGCCACCTTTAAGCGGCAAATGAAGCGGGTCGGGCTGTCCTACGACTGGGACCGTGAAATCAGTACGACCGATCCCGACTACTACCGCTGGACGCAATGGATCTTCCTTCAACTCTTCAAGCGGGGTTTGGCCTACGTGGCTGAAGTACCCGTCAACTGGTGTCCGGCCTTGGGGACGGTGCTGGCAAACGAAGAGATCGTCGACGGCAAGAGCGAAGTCGGCGGATTCGACGTCATTCGCAAACCCATGCGACAGTGGGTATTGAAGATCACCGCCTATGCGGATCGACTCCTGGACGATCTATCGCTGGTGGAATGGCCGCCCAGCACGCTCGAAATGCAAAAAAACTGGATCGGCCGGTCAACCGGCGCCGAAGTCGAGTTCGGCCTCGCCGGGATCAACGGCACGATCCGGATCTTTACAACCAGGCCCGATACGCTCTTCGGCGCGACCTACATGGTCTTGGCGCCGGAGCATCCGTTGGTGGAGGTCGTGGCCACCGCCGAACAGCGAAAGGCCGTGACGGCCTACCGTGAGGCGGCCGCGAGAAAGAGCGACTTACAGCGGCAGGAATTGGATAAGGAAAAGAGCGGCGTGTTTACCGGCGGTTATGCCGTGAATCCTGTGAACGGCGAACGGCTGCCGATCTGGATCGCCGACTACGTGCTCATGGGGTACGGCACCGGCGCGATCATGGCGGTGCCGGCGCATGATGCCCGCGACTGGGCCTTCGCCAAGACCTATTCCCTGCCGATTCGTGAGGTCATCGCGGGCGGCAATGTCGACAAGGAAGCCTTTATCGAGACCGGGAAGGGGAAGGTCGTGAACTCGACGGCCCCCGATGGAACATTCTCCATCGACGGATTGACGCCGGTCGAGGCCATTCCCAAAATCACCGCTTGGCTGGAATCGAACGGCAAAGGCCGGAAGGCGGTGAATTACAAGCTGCGGGATTGGCTCTTTGCCCGCCAGCGCTACTGGGGCGAGCCGTTTCCGATCATGTGGGTCGATGGTGAAGCGCAGCCGCTGCCGGAGGAGCAGTTGCCGTTGACCTTGCCGGAGACGAGCAACTTCAAGCCGTCGGGGAGCGGTGAAAGCCCGCTTGCGAACCTCGAAGACTGGCTGGCAACGACGGAGCCGGCGAGCGGCAAACCGGCTCGGCGGGAAACCAACACGATGCCGCAATGGGCCGGTTCCTGCTGGTACTACCTGCGGTTTATCGATCCGAACAACTCCGTGCAACTCGTCGATCCCGCCAAAGAACGGTACTGGATGCCTGTGGATCTCTATATCGGCGGGAGCGAGCACGCGGTACTCCATCTGCTCTATGCGCGCTTCTGGCACAAGGTCCTGTTCGACATCGGAGTCGTGAGCACGCCGGAGCCATTCAAGAAGCTGGTGCATCAGGGTATCGTGCTCGGGGAAGACAATCAGAAAATGTCCAAGTCGAGGGGCAACGTCGTCAATCCGGATGAGATGATGGATCAGTTCGGCGCCGATGCCGTTCGCCTGTATGAAATGTTCATGGGGCCTCTGGAGGCGATGAAACCCTGGAGCACGAGAGGGGTCGAGGGCATCACGCGTTTCCTCGAACGGGTGTGGCGGCTCATCGTGAACGAAGA
>DATGEA010000224.1:0-4145 GCA_035310605.1 Nitrospira sp.
GATGAGGTGCAGATGATTAGTGAGACAGGTTGCTCTAGGAGAGTGGAGCATAACAAAAGGGAGCAGATCTGCCTTGTTTCTTCCGGAGGCGGGCATCTTAGCGAACTGTTGGCGCTTCAGCCGGCGTATGCAAGTTGTCCCCACTTTTTCGTATTGAATCAACGCGTTCCCTTGACGAAGGACATGGAGGAACGGACCTGCTATATCCGTCATTCTGAACGGGATTGGCACTTCTTCGTGAATCTCTGGGAAGCCTGGCGGATTCTCCAACGGGAAAGACCGGCCGTGATCCTCAGCACCGGAGCCGGTCCTGCTGTTCCTTTTGCCCTTGTCGGGAAATTGCTCGGGATTCACACGGTTTTCGTTGAATGCTCCACGCAGGTAGCCCGGCCCTCGTTAACGGGACGGATCATGTACCGCCTTGCCGATCGGTTCTATTATCAGTGGGAAGGTCTGAAGGCGTACTACCCCAAAGGAATCTATGGAGGGGTCTTACTGTGGTCTTCGTAACAGTCGGCAGCGCTTCTAAAGGGTTCCGACGCCTGCTTGAGGCGGTGGACCAGCTGGCAGGGGCCGGCGCGTTTGGAGAGGATCCTGTGCTGATGCAAGTGGGGCCTGCAGCGGGATTTATCCCCCTCCATTGTGAAGCCAGGACGTTCGTTTCTCGGGAGGGCTTTCAACAATTCGTGCAGCAGGCCTCCCTGATTATTTGTCACGGAGGTGCCACACCCTTGGAAATTATCCGGGCCGGAAAAGTGCCAATTGTGATGCCTCGACGGAAGAAGTATGGCGAGATCGTCAACGATCATCAGGTTGAATTTGTACGCGCCTTAACTGTCGAAGGACGAGTCATTCCCGCGATGGAGCCGGAAGATTTGCCGGAGGCCATCGCCAAGGCGAGGCAGCTCAACGTGACACGACGTCCTCTTCCCTCCTCTCCGATGGTGTCACTGGTGGCTCAAGCATTAGAAGAGCTGACGGGCGGAGTCGTATCAAGAGGCCGCAATGCGGCGTAACGCGACGGAACTATCGATGAGCTGGGATTAGGCAGGGGCATTGTTCTAGTCATGGCTGAGAAGATGGCTCCCTCCTACTCATACCAAGCAGCCAGGGATTTTTACCGCCCGATATGGCCGGCGGAGGACAAGCCATATCTGCATCTGGAACCGTACGTTCGATGCTGGTTTGATCCGGAGCGTATGTTCAGCGGCAAGCGGGTACTCGAACTCGGCGCGGGGGAATGTACCTACACCAGATTGATTGCCGATCGTTTCCGGCCACGCATGATCGTCGGCCATGAACTCTTCGTGGAACGTATGTTGCCGGCCGCGCGTGCGAACCAGAATCCAGCACTGTGTCCGATTGCAGGAGATTGTTTCTCGCTCCCGTTCCGTATGGGGTCGTTCGACGTGGTTTTTGCCAGCTTGGTGCTATGCGAATTGCCTGACCTCATTCAGGTCCTCTCTGAGGCTGCTCGCGTCCTGGCTCCTGGCGGAGTGTTCTTGAGCTGGGATCCGAATCCCTACAATCCCGTGATGCTCTACCGTTATTTAATTAAAGGCCGTTCTGCCAACCAATACCTGTTCTGGCCGCATCGCGTAAAACCGGCCTTCGCGGCGGCAGGCTTCGATGTCGAGACACGTTTCTTCTATGCGAAACTGCCCTGGGCGCGGAGCCGCTTTCTGGGGACCTGCGTGGGAATGCTGGGGCGGAAGCAAGCATGATGATGGCAGCAAAGGACATAGCCGCAAGCCTCCGTCGTGTGCAGTGCCTTCACCATGCAGATGAAGAAGTCGCCGACTTCCCGCGTATTGAGAAAGTCGTCCGGGCTCTGACGAGTGAGGCGGTCGGGCGATTGCTGGACGTGGGCTATGCGAAAGGCAGCTTTGCCGATTCTCTCGTGCAACGGGGATGGGACTGTACTGCGCTCGATGTGAATAAGCGTCATCACGATCGGATCAAGACGATCCAGTGCGACCTCAACGAGGGCTTCCCTGTGGAGGCAGCTTCATTCGATGTGGTGACAGCCGGGGAGATTATCGAGCACGTGATCGATGAGTCCGCCTTTCTCCAGGAATGCCGGCGGGTCCTGAAGCCGGGCGGTCGACTCATCGTGACGACGCCGAATCTGTCATTTCTTGCCAACCGGTTTCTGGTCCTCTTCGGGCGCATGCCCAGGTTCGTGTATGAGCCGTATCACTACCATTGTCACACCATGGATACGCTGGTCGAAGTACTGACAAGAAACGGGTTTATCGTGGAGCGTGTGATCGCGAGCCATGTGTTGTATTCCCGCCGGTTTCATGCCAGCGGGCGGCTCTTCGAGCGGCTCGCTGATTGGTTCCCGACATTTGGCGCCCACTTAATTGCTTTCGCGCATTTGCGACCATGACAGGAGAGACGTGAACGCACAGAATCAGTCTGTCACGGTCATCATTCTCACCTTTAATGAGGAGCGGAATATCGAGCGATGCCTCGCTTCGCTGCTCGAATTCACCGATGATATCGTCATTGTCGATTCCGCCAGCACCGATAACACGCTTAAAATCTGCGAAGCGCATTGCTGTCGTATCTATCAGCATGCCTTTGTGAATCAGGCCCTGCAATTCAATTGGGCCCTTGATCATATTCGGCTCGATCGGCGATGGATTCTGCGATTGGATGCCGATGAAATCCTGCCGGCGCAGCTCAAGCAAGAGTTGAGCGAACTCGTCAAGACGTGTGGCCCCGACGTCACGGGCATCTACTTGAACCGCCGGATGTATTTCATGAACCGGTGGCTCAAGCATGGGGGTATCTATCCCCATTATATTTTGCGGATGTTTCGAAGAGGGTTGGCGCGTTACGAAGAGAAAACGGAAGAGCACCTCGTCCTCGCCAGCGGGCGTGCGATCTATGCCAAACACGATTTCCTTGAGGACAATCGCCAGAACCATCTGAAGTATTGGTTGCGCAAACACGACGACCTATCGGATGGTGAAATCCGTGATACGTTGCTCGAAACGCAGGATCCCGATAACGATCTGAAGCCCCGTCTGTTCGGAAACAAGGTCGAGCGGACCCGTTGGTTCAAGACCCGAGTCTATGCCAGATCGCCCTTGTTCCTCCGCGCGTTCGTGTACTTTATCTGCCGGTATCTGTTTCGCCTCGGATTTCTGGACGGCGCGCCGGGGCTCGTTTTCCACGTGCTCCAGGCCTTTTGGTACAGGTTTTACATCGATGCGAGAATTTATGAAGAACGTTCGCAATGGCAATCCCGCTTCGTTGACCATCGGAACATCTAGATGACCGGTCGGACACCCCCCATCAAACCGTTTTCCTTCGATCTGACGGAAGCGGAAATCGAGGAATTCCAGCAAGGGGCGGCCGACATTCTCCGTTCCGGTACCTTAATTCTGGGCGACTATACCGCCCGATTTGAAAGGGCGTTCGCCGACTATGTCGGTTCCACGCATGCGGTCAGCGTGAACTCCGGTTCATCGGCGCTTGAATTCCTTCTTCGGATCAAACAGGTGTCAGGGAAGGTCGTGCTCGTTCCAACGAATACGAATTTTGCCACGGTGGCTTCGGTCATTCGGGCTGGAGGGACCGTGCAGTACCTGGACATGGACCCCAAAACGTTTGCGCCGACATTCGACATGGTCGAGAGGGCATTCTCACGCCGGCCGGATCTCGCCGGCGTACTGTGGGTACACATCGGAGGCATCATCTCGCCGGAGTTTCCATCTGTCGTAGAGTGGTGCCGCGCTCGCGGCGCTTTTGTGATTGAAGATGCCGCTCATGCCCATGGGAGTCAGATAGGGGGGAGCAAATCCGGCACGCTGGCCGATGGTGCGGCCTTTTCGTTTTTTCCTACGAAAGTAATGACAACATGTGAAGGCGGGATGATCACGACCGACAGGGAGGAAGAGGCCAATTCTGCCAGATCCTACCGCAATCAAGGCAAGCGCGGCATGAATTACGGAGGCCTGCATCATGACTTCGGCAATAGCAGTCGCATGACAGAGATGAATGCGCTGCTGGGACTTATCCAGCTGCGGAAATTACCGGCGATGCTGGAGCGACGTGCTCTGGTCGCCGGTGCGATCACACGGGAACTCGATCGAGCCGGGCTGTCGTATTGTTCAACGGCCCACATGGAAAGG
>DATGEA010000225.1:0-7410 GCA_035310605.1 Nitrospira sp.
AGCAAGGCCGTAGCGAGCGTGATGTCCAGGCGTACTTCCCAGTACGTTGAGGCATTGAGCGATGCGAGAACGCCGCTGGCGGTCGTTTTCAACAACCTGAACAAAGGGGGCGACCGGTTTCGACGGGGATATTGATACCACCGTGGCATGTCGAGCTCTCGGGGACTCGTAAAACTCCGGGAAAATGCAACTGCCAATCAAGAACTGGCACTCGCAGCTTAATTAAGCTGTGACGTCGTTCCATCTGAGGCCCGCGGGGGTGGAATGGCGCGATGCAGCGGGCTGGTCCAAAGCTGGTGCTCAGCGGCGGCGGACGAGAACTTACTGGGCTAGCGGTCGTTCTAAGCCTGCCGACGGGCGTGGATGGCTGCGAAACTTAAATTGTCGGCTACACATGTAGATGCGGTGCGTTGACGATCTTCGGACCCGGGTTCAACTCCCGGCGCCTCCACCAATGACGGCCCTGTGCTTCAGAGGAAGCCAGGGCCTTTCTTGTTTCAGAGAACTGATCAACTTGAAGCATCTGTGCAAGGTGCGGCAAAACGACGCCGTAGCCGGAGCCTCGCTTTTTCACCATGCCGCTTGACTCAGCAGGCACAATTCATCAGACAGAATTCAGCCATACAACGCTGCAACTCTCTGACGACTAACAGATCGCGTTTGATGAGCCCGGTCTGGTGCGAAGTGCTCATGGCGCATTTCTCTCCATCTGCCCGAAAGGAGGAAGACTGGTGCTGGACGAATCGACGCTGTCTGCGCGAAGGCGTGATTTCATCATCCGAACACTTGACCGGACAGAATGACGAGCTGTCCGGAAGGGACAAGCTGTTCGCCGTCAGGACATGAGGAAGATCAGAGGTTTGGAGCGCGTTTGATTAAAAACTCAGACAAGCTGTGCCCATGCCGAGATCAATCTTCTGGTTCAGGGTGAGGCACGTATCTTCCCGAAAGAGGAGCGTTATCGCCGACTCCGTGCTCTACGGTCTGTCATTTGCACATATTTCATAATTTAACGGTGTTACCGCAGCTCATTGTCACACGAAGGTCGGAAGATTCGTCAATCTTATCGACCGTCGGCTGGCTGCTGGCGGAGATCGGGGAGATCACTATGAACATGAAACGGGTTCTCGAACCGGTCGATCTTATGGTAGCAGCAGGGATCGCGGCCATCGTCATCGGAGCGTTCCTCGTGTTTGTGTCCGCCCAGGGCCGCTTTCAGATTGCCACCGCGGATGACGTTACAAACCGTGATACAAGTGATCCGGTACAGCCGGCTCTTGGCCAAACCCTCGTCGCAATCTCTCTGCTGGAGCGAGAGGGTTCCGGAGAGATCACAAGAGCTGTCAAGAAGCTCAATCAAGTAACCACGACAGCCCAGCAGATCGACAGGTCAACTCAAGACCAAGTCAGAGAGCTTGCAGAGCAGGCCGACAACCAACGAGTCGCCAAGACCGCACGTGCCGAGTTCGTGAAGGGGCGTTCGGTCGTCAACTCCACTACCCGAACGATGAGGAATGGCTCTCCGCCGGATCAGCAACGAGAAGTGTACGACCGAAGAATGATTGAAGTGGCCGCCGAAGCAGGGAGGAGGATAGAGCACGAGTTTGAGCAGACAAGAGAAAGCAATTTAGGAAGGGCCATCGTTGCCGAGACGCAACGTGAGTTGGAAGCTACCCATCGGAACCAAGAGCAGGTTGGAGCGGCGATTGTTCAAGTGTCCCGGGTCCAGGAGGAATACAGGGGAGCATACGAAACTGCACAGGAACAGTTGGGACTGCTGGTGTCTGCCGCAGGACAGGCCCAACTGTGAACGGATGAGAGCGTTGTCGTCTTCGTCGAATCATGATCAACACAATGTCCACTTCTCGCGTGAGAGAGGTGATCCATGGACCTCAATATGAGCATGATGAACATGGTCGCTGCGGTAGTGCTGGCGGGGGTCTCGGTGGGTCTCCCTGTGGCGGAGTTGAGTGACACAGGAGAACAAACACAGTTCCGCCCGTTACCCATCAGCATGTCCCTAGCAGTAGAAGCTGCGGAAGGCGTCGCTCCGGGACAAGCGATAAATGCTCGACTGGAGATCGCTGAAGGTCGCCCGGTGTATGAAATTGTTATGTTGGGGATCGATCGCAGGTTGAACACAGTTCAAGTCGATGCTCAGGACGGAGAAGTGGCGCTTGTGGTGGGTGGGGAGCAGGAACCAACGAAACAAGATGAAATAGTCCAGCCTGAAGCGAACAAGGAGGAGCGATATGAAATTCACACCTCTATTTACCGGAGCCATGGTCCTGGGTCTTGTTACAGTTCCGTTCGCGTTTGCGGCTGATGCGACGTCTGATCAAGAACGATTCGTGCGCCAGATCGGAAGTGAAACCGGTGTTCCTGTTCCAGGGTCGGTTTCCGATCAGGAAACGACAAAGAAACATAGAAACCCGGCCAAAGATCAGGGAGCCGATCAAAACGCGCAGGTCACTATGGGAGGTGCCAAGTATTTCGTTTCCGGAGAGATTAGGTCAATTCAAGGCGACTATTACTTCATCAAGGATGAAGAATCCGGAGATGAAGTACGTCTGCTCGTCAATAACGATACGAACCTGGACTGCAGCGCTGCTCAGGCCACGACACGAGGCGTATCATCGTCCCAAAGCGTTGCAACGGACAGGCAATCTGCAGAACAGCAAGCCCTCGAAGCCAGTGACCGTCAGAAAGAACAAGGACAAAAGAAGAATGAGACTGCCGTGGGTTCAGGCTTCAGAATCGGAATGTGTTCCTTCAAGCCCGGCGACAGGATCAAAACCGAAGTGGATGACATGGGACGGGTCACGACACTCAGATTCGCGCCCAACAACGGAAGTGCCAATCCTCAGATGGCACGCTCGCTCGGGGAGAGTGCCGGAACAGGAGAGCTGGCGATCCCTGGCAAACAGGATAAACCAGGGCAGCTCGACATGACCGGTCCTCATGGGTACCCTCCGAAGCAGTATGCGTTGCTGCCGGTTCCGGTCGGAAAATTCATGACCGCCAGCGAGGATAGCCTTCTCAACAGCCCGGTCCACAGTCCTGATGGGAAGATATTGGGATCAGTGGAAACCTTGATCATGGATTCCGAAACGAGACAGATCGAATACGCCGTCGTGTTACTGGATGACACCAATCGATTGGCAGTCGTACCTTGGGCACACTTTAAAATCCGGCGAGACAGCAATGAAAAGAGACTGGTTCTGAACACGCACCAGTACCAGCTCTCCCCGAATATGACTGAAAAGGAGATGGCTGATCGATCTCCCGATGTAGAGAAATTGGTCAAAGACATTGGAAGCGCGAGGGCCCCCGCCGATTTACGCGACGGGCAAGGCGGCGCCGCACAATCTGTCGTGAAGAAAAAGCAGGATCCTGACTTGTGCTCGAGCAAAGATTGCCGCGTGGTCAGGGGGCGTGTCTCGCAGCTCGAAGGCGAGTCCATGATCGTACGAGAGAGCGCCGGCTCCGGCAAGGACGTGCGCGTAACCGTGGATCGGAAAACGCAGAAAGGGCAAGTGGGGTTCGCTGGACGAGACGAAGAGTTCACGGTTGGAGATACGATTGAGGCCTATGTCACGTCTACAGGCCACGCTGAATCGATCAGCCTCATGCGCCCCGATTCAGCCGGGAGGCCGGAAGAAGCGGGAGGTTGAATCAAAAGAACCGAGTTTGCCATCGTTGCACAACGGTGAGGCTCTGCAGTTGCCGTCAGTAAACGCACTCGATCGAGGCCATCACCAAAACGTGTCGCTGTTCGTTGGATGCGAGGTGGCGCTTTAGGGGTGCGATTCGAGAAGCACCGTACAAACTGAACATTCCAGGCTCGCTCCGGAGCCGCTATGACGGCTCCGGGGCGACGGCATAAACATCACGAGCGGGTGTTCCTCGGGTTCGGTGGTTACCGCGTGCCGCCGCTCTTCATCCCTCCCCTCCGTCTCACCTGTCCGTCATCCCAAATTGATTCTTCTCGAGACAGTTTGCTAGAACGTGCGTTCGATTCGTTCCTCTTACGAGTCGGATTGCTTGTCAATATTCTGTGGAGCAGAAAGGGAAGATGATGAACGACGATCTCATGATACATCTCGGTCCCTTGGCCGCACTTGCCGGTGTGTGGGAGGGAGACAAAGGGGACGATGTGGCCCCTTCGGACGACCGGGGCACGGAGCGCAACAAATTCCGCGAACGGATGACGTTCGAACCCTTTGGGCCGACTAGAAATCATGAGCAGACGCTCTACGGCCTCCGGTACTCGACCGTTGCGCGGCGAATCGGAGAAGACGCTCCGTTTCACGAAGAAACGGGATACTGGCTCTGGGATCCCGATGCCAAACAGGTGCTCCGTTGTTTCATTGTGCCTCGCGGTGTCACCGTACTGGACGGAGAACGGTCGAGCCCGATGCGAAGACGTTTGAGATCTCGGCAGACGCAGGGTCGGACACATACGGCATCTGCTCGAACAAGTTCCTCGATCGGGAGTTCAAAACCGTCCGCTATGGACTGAAGGTCACTGTGCACGGGCCAGACAGCTTCAGTTACCAGGAGGACACGCAGCTCAAAATCAAGGGACAGAAGGACATCTTCCACCACACTGACGCCAACACCGTCAAACGGGTTCGATGACAGAATAGACGAATGACCGCCCGTGACGGGCTCCAATGATGGGGCGGCCTTTTCTTATCCACACGAACGGCGCCGTTCCCGCCACGCAGAACCCCCCCCGTTTCCAAACAGAACTCCTCTGCCTGTAGAGGCTCCAGCCTGCGCCTCCAGGATGCTAAAAAGTGTCGCTTAGCAAGGCCACAGCCAGTGAAGAGGTGAATCGTAACCTGTGTCACCAGCCCTCCCCTAACTACACGAGCAGTTCTTCCCCGTGCCGTACATGGAGCCTTTGAGCGTTGCGAGAACGCCGCTGGCCGACTTTTTCAGCATTCTGCTGGATTTGTCCGTGGGGTTTTCGGTAGGCTGAACGGGTCAAGCCGTACCCTCGGATGATTTCGTCATCGATCGACGGGGAGTATTTTCAGGCATGCTATGGACCAGACAGATTGGGGCTATCGCGCTGACGGGAGTTGTGTCAGCGGCCTCTCTCCTTGTTCTTCCGGCGCTGGCGACCGAGCCTGTGGCGCCCAAGCCGGAGTCATCTCCGGCGCCCTCTCCTGCAGTCCCGCCCGTTCCAGCGCCGGTACCGTCCAAACCACGTGCGCCGGAAGGTGAGTCGAAGCCCCCTGCAAAGGCTCCGGTACCTCCGCCCTCTGCTGAGGCGACGGGGAAGGACGCGGTTCCGGCGAAGCCGGAACCGGCTCCCGTACCGGCACCGCCCAAGCCGAGAACGGCGGAGGGCGATGCGAAACCTCCTGTGAAGCCTCAGCATCCGCCCAATGGATCGACTGCCTCGAAACCGTCTGCCATGCCCCAACCTCCTGCGGAGATCACGGGGAAGGACGGAGCGCCCATGGTATTGGTCCCCGCCGGGGAGTTCACCATGGGAAGTGACAAGGGCGACGATGACGAGCAGCCGATCCATCGCGTATTTCTGGATAGCTTCTATATCGACAAGTTCGAAGTGACGAACGGGAAATTTGCAAAATTTGTGGAAGCGATCCAGAGTGAGCCGCCGTGGGGGTTTGACGACAAAGAGACGCCTGTGCTCCATCCCGATAAGCCCGTGCGTTGGGTCAACTGGATGGATGCGACAGGCTACTGCCTCTGGGCCGGGAAGCGACTGCCGACGGAGGCGGAGTGGGAGAAAGCGGCCCGCGGGACCGACGCGAGGACGTATCCCTGGGGAAACGATCCGCCGACTCCGGCGCATGCGGTATTCGGACTCAAGGAAGGCGCCGATACCGTGTCCGCGGTCGGGAATCGTGACAAGGGGAAAAGCCCCTTTGCCGTGCACGACATGGCAGGCAATCTGTACGAATGGACGATGGATTGGTACGACGAAGAGTTCTATAAGAGGAATCCCGCGATCAACCCTCGTGGTCCGGCCGAGGGCACGGCGAAAGTGCAGCGGGGGGGATCGTACACCAATACCCCCTACCGGCTACGCTCGTCGTTCCGTACCAAAGGCGATCCCACCGAGCACGACCCGAACGTCGGTTTCCGCTGCGCACAGGACGTCCCGAAACAACCGTAACCGCCAGCCACATCCGGGCTGACCCTCCGTGGCTCAGGCCTTCTCGGCTGCTGCAATTCCTTTCTTATACATCGTGTACAGATAGACCGGAATTCCCGCATCGCCCAGCGTCTGCTCGATCAACGGCTTGACCTCGTCCCAGGAGAGTCCTCCGACACCCGTGGCCAGTCGGGGGAGCGCGAGACTGTTGATCTGTTGGGCTTTGAGTTCTTTTTTCAGCGCCTGGAGGACGTGTTTGAGATACGGAATCGTCGCTTTGCCCGGCATACCCCGGTGATCTTCAGCCGGTTCCTGCGTGAAAAGGTTGATGATGATCGGAGATCCCGGCCCCTTCCAGTTCCAGAGGGTACCGGGTTTCGGATGATAGGTCTGACAGTAGTGCCGAAAGTCTTTGTACATCCCGGGCCATTGCTCGCGAAGCGAGAGAGCCAACCCTTGTTTGAAATCGTCGTGAGGGGCGATCCCATGGGCGATGGCATGGGCTTTAGACAGAAGAATATCTCCCGTGACTTCCTTGATCATGACGAACAATCTCCTTTGTGTAGACGTGACTGAGTGACGCTTTTTCATAGCATACCCACGGCGAGATTCTTCATGTACCTGGTCGGCGGCCTCGGAAACAAATGCCCTTGTCTCTCTGCGCACCGGCTCTGAAGACGAAAGCCATAGGAGAGGGGGGGGATGAAGACCGACAGGAAGGACGAGACATCGAATCCCGATCCTGCGGCGCGAACACGGGTCCGGAAGGCTACGATGTCCGCCAGTGGGGCTGCGCAAGACGCGGGAGCGACAAGAGCGCCGCCTGTCATCGGAACCGAATTGAGTTTCGAGAGGATGGTTGCATACACTAGACGCTCGGTTCGCTTCTTCAACGCCGACCGATTCCATGGATGTGCGAGGAGGGATCAAGACATGAAACAATACCGCGTGAAGCCCGGCAGGAAATTGTCGCTGAAGACGTTCGATCCGGACGAGACAGGGGAATATAAGAAGAACGACGACGGGAAGGCGGCGGCGAAGGCGGAAACGGAAAAGCTCATCGCCAGGATCAGTCGGCTACAGGAACGCCTGTATGCAAACGGGAAGCGATCGCTGCTGATCGTGTTGCAGGGCATGGACACGAGCGGGAAAGACGGGACGATACGAAGCGTCATGTCCGGGGTGAATCCGCAGGGCTGCAAAGTCGTGTCGTTCAAGACGCCGTCCTCGAAAGAGCTGGCCCACGACTTTCTCTGGCGGGTGCATCAGGAAGC
>DATGEA010000226.1:0-8478 GCA_035310605.1 Nitrospira sp.
GGACCGCAACCCCGCCCTCTGCGCGGGACTTCCTTCGTCAAGACGAGCCACCAGCAACCCTTTTACCAACGGAACCGCAAACAAGTTGATGACATGCTCCGGCACCAACTTCCCTGTAATACCGAGCCAGGGACGGACGACGCGTCCGTGCGTCCGCAATTCGTTCACAACCGATTTAGCGGTGTTGATGGGAATCGCAAAGCCGATGTTTTGTCCACCGGCCATGACCGCCATGTTGATGCCGATGACCTGGCCGTCTTTGTTGACGAGCGGCCCGCCGCTGTTTCCGGGATTAATAGCTGCGCTGGTCTGGATCACTCGCTCGTGAGGCATCGCTTGGGGGTCCGGTGTCGTGCCGAACCCGCTGACAACCCCTGTGGTGAGGGCATAGCCCAGCCCGAACGGGTGACCGATGGCCACGACTTCCTGACCGATCTCCATGCGGTCCGAATTCCCTAGAAGCGCAGTGGCACGATGAGTCTTCGGAAGGTCCACTCTGAGCAAGGCCAGGTCCGTAATCAGATCGCTCCCCATCAACGAAGCGCCCAACTGGGTACCGTCATGAAGAATGACGAGGATCTGGGCAGCCTTGTCCACCAGATGCGCATTCGTGAGTATCAGTCCTTCTCGATCCAAGATAATCCCCGAGCCGATACTGCTGCTGACCCCGCCCGTCATATAGTCGCCAGTCAATGCCGACTTGATGAACACCGTAGCCGGGGCCACTTTCTTGTAGATTCGAATGGTGCTTCCCTGATCCGCCAGCTTGGCCTGCACATCGGCCTCGAAACCGTCCGAGGCACAGGCCGCTAACAACACTACGGTCATCAACCAACATGGCCGAGGAGCGCTGTCGATGATCCTGCTCATGGCTCACCTCTCTTCTATCCTCTTTCATGCAGCCTCCTGGCGAGTATCGTTGATCAGCCGCGCGGCTCGGGCGGCATCATGAGGATCGGTGTAAGTTTGCGAATCTTCACAACCCTGCCTTCCATATCCAATTTGAGGCTGACGCGACCTCCCGTACGGATTCCTTTCATGGCCGGAGGATTCACAACGGGCATCGACAACTTGCCAAGGCATCCGTCAGTCTGCACGGTGATGTTCAAGCCGTTCCGGTCAATCGTGTCGATCGTCGCGCCGCTCAAAGTCGTGGCGCCCATCTGCTCGCTCTGGTCACTAAGGCTATGCGGCTTCTACAATCCGAAGAGACCCAACCAGCCGGCCATGGTCCTTACAAACATCTCCGCGATTACATTCCTTTGTTTGACTTCTTCACATGCCATCGCGCTTCGACCGGACATGTATTGAATTATTACCGATAACAGTCGACATGCCTCCGACAACCTTCCCTGCCGCTCCACCTTCTCGAGACATGCGACCATAGAACCGTTGAGAGGATGATTGGCTCCCGGATAGGCGACAATTACAATCCATCCAAACATCTACGCTGGAGACCGGCCTTTGACGACGGCCTCGATCTTCGAAATCGTCGAACGTCTCGCCCGGGGAACAGCCATGAGTTCATCCGGACACACTCTGCAAGAGATCGACTTGGACGTCGACATCCTGCAAACAGCTCTCGGCCCATTGAAAAATATCGTGTGTGCCAAGATGATTGCGCATCCGGCCCATCCGTTCCCGTCGTTCGTTTTCCGGCATCTCCAGGGCGGTCTTGATGGCATCGGCCATGCCTTCCTGGTCGTACGGATTCACAACCAGCGCCCCTGTCAATTCTTCTGCCACACCGGCCAGATGACTGACCACCAGGACACCGGTCTCATCCACCTTTGAGGCCACATACTCCTTGGCCACAAGATTCATCCCGTCGTATACCGAACTGACCAACGCCAAGTCGGCCAACCTGTAATACGCGATCAGCGTGTGAGGACTCACGCGCCCTTCGATATACTCGATCGGTTTCCATCCTTTACCCGTTAGTTCCGGCGGCGCCTCGAACCGCTTGTTGATGTCCATGACGGTCTGTCTGATGAGATCCCGGTATTGGCGATACACTTCGACGTTGTTGCGGGTCGGGATGGCGACCTGGAGAAACGTGAATCGGCCGCGATATTCGGGGTATCGCTCGAAGAACTCCTTTAAGGCCCATAGTCGCTTCATCAGTCCCTTGGTGTAATCCAGACGATCGACTCCGAGACCGACCCGAACTCCCCGAGCCGCCCCCAGACGTCTGGATGCGCGCGCCATAGCGTCTTCGACCTCCGCAGTCTTTGCGAGATCGGAGATGTGCTCGAAATGCACACTGATCGCACGCGCGGTTAATCTCGTCTCCCGCCCTCGGTAGAGTACGACCATCTTCGACGGATCGACGGAGGCATCCAGAAATTCCTTCGCACAGTCTGCAAAGGCCGTGGCATAGGAGAGAGTCTGGAAAGCCAGGCAGTCTGCTGCCAGAAGACCCTCGAGCAATTCGCGGCGTTCCGGCAGTATGCGAAACACATCCGGTCCCGGCCAGGGCACGTGCCAGAAATGACCGATGATGGTATCGGGCGCCTCTTTCTTGATCAGGGCCGGCAGAATACCAAGGTGGTAATCATGCACCCACACGCACCCCGGCCGCTTCTCCAACTCCTGCAGCACAGCGTTCGCGAAACGGAGATTGAGCGCCTGATAGCCGGTCCAGAAAGCCTTGCGGTAAGAAATCCGATCCAGCGTCACGTGACAGAGCGGCCAGAGTACTTGGTTGGCATAACCTTGGCCGCCGTTTCTGACGACTGTCGGCTCTAGCCAGACCCGCTGCAGTCGATACGCAGGCGAATCGGGAGGCATCGGCAGACCGTCAGCCTGGCCTGGCACTTCCTGATCGGCAACCCCACTCCCCCACGCAATCCACGTTCCGCCGAGCCTGGTCGCAACGGGATCCAAGGCGGAGACCAAACCTCCGTCGGTATGTTGGCAGACGAGACAGCCGTCGACCACGCTGTGTTCGTACGGTTCGCGGTTGGAGACGATGATCACATGTGACATCCCATCCTCTGACATCCCATCCTCCTGCTCATGATGAAGCCAGACTCAGCCCGATCCACATATCCCGAAGGAGTCCTCTCGAAGATAAAGGTGGGACCCGGCGCTCATAAATAGTCAGAGAGACGTGCAAGTGAAAGACCGTTGAAGCGGCGGCAGGCTCAAAAGTGAAAATAGGCAGAATTTCAAGGGGATGCGAGAATCGAACCGCTGGCGATCATTTCAACGACATGGGCACGGAGAGACGTTCTGTCTTACAGCCGCCGGACAAGAATAGCCGAACTGACCACGCCGTCATATGAAATGCACATTCGACAGCTTGTCCCCTCCGGGACACTCTGTCCCCAACGGACTACTCAAGACAGGCCGTAGCTTCGAAGCTTGCGCTGCAGCGTTTTTCTGTGAATGCCGAGGACTTCGGCGGTCCGAGCGAGGTCATGATGGTGCGTTTCCAACGCGCGCACAATGTAGTCTCGCTCGAGATTTTCCAGCGTCATCCAGCCGACCACCTGCGGTCCACCTGTGGCGGCAACAGATCTCACCGTCTGGGGAAGGTCATCGGGAAGAATGATGTCATGCGGCGTCAAGGCCACCGCGCGCTCGATGGTGTGCTCCAATTCCCGAACATTGCCGGGCCATGAGTACTGGCTGAGCATCGCCATCGCGTCCGGGGAGAGACCTCTCACAGGTTTTTCTTTTACCGTTCCGTATTTCTGCACAAAGAACTGTGCCAGCATCGGAATGTCCTCCATCCGATCGCGCAGCGGAGGAACTGTGATCGAAACGACGTTCAAGCGGTAGTAGAGATCCTCCCTGAACTTGCCTGCCTCCACGAGAGACTTCAAATCCTTGTTCGAGGCGGCGATGACGCGAACATCGACGGCGATCGTATCGTTTCCCCCCACTCGTCTGATCTCCCGCTCCTGAATCACACGGAGCAGCTTGCTCTGGAGCGCGGGTGAGATGTCGGCGATTTCGTCGAGGAAACACGTGCCGAGATGGGCCTTTTCCAGCAGACCCTTTTTGGCGGCGAGCGCGCCGGTAAACGCTCCTCGTTCATGGCCGAACAATTCCGATTCGAGAAGACTTTCCGCCAGCGTCCCGCCGTCGACGGTGACAAACGACTTCGAACTCCGTTGGCTGTTGGCATGAATCGCCCTGGCCGCAAGCTCCTTGCCCGTCCCGCTCTCGCCCTGCAACAACACAGTGCTGTCCGTCTGAGCGACACGAGCGATCATTTTATAGACCTCGACCATTCCGGGACTGCTTCCAACAATACCTTCAAAGCGATATCGGTCTTTCAGTTGTTCACGCAAAGCCTGATTCTCACTCAGCACCTGCTTGTGTTCGATCGCCCTCCTCGTCACCAGCCGAATGTCGTCGATGATGAACGGCTTGGCCAGGTAGTCGAATGCCCCCGCCTTGATCCCGTCCACCGCAGTCTTGAGTGATCCATAGGCCGTTGCCAAAATGACCAATGTTTTGGGAAGTCGCGTACGGAGTTCAGCGAGGAGCGCCACGCCATCCATTCCGGGCATCTGAATGTCGCTGATGACGACGTCCGGCTCCTGCTGCATCGCCTCGCGCAGCGCCGCATTGGCGTCTTCCGCGGTGCACACCTCATAGCCCTCCTTGACCAGGATTTCCCGGAGCAGGGCTAACGTTTCGGTATCGTCGTCAACGACAAGAACTCGGGATGGCCCCATCATTCAGCACACTCCTTCCGCTCCCTTGAGCAGCACACGGAATCGTGTACCTTTACCGGATTCGCTGTCCACAAGCATTTGTCCCCCATGGGCGCGGACGGTGTCAAATGCGATCGCCAGCCCCAACCCTGTTCCCCGCCCGGATTTCTTGGTGGTAAAGAACGGCTGAAAGATCTGTTCGCGATGTTCAGGTGCGATTCCTGGCCCCGTATCGGCAATGTCCACGGCAAGCCACCCGTTGATTTTCTCCGGCGGAGGCCCCTCGACGACCTGGGTCTGAACCGTCAGCGTGCCTCCTTCTGGCATGGCATCCATGGCGTTTTCGATCAAGTTGCAGAACACTTCGTGAATCTGCTGCTGGTCCGCCTGTGCCTTCGGCAGCATCGGATCCAGCAACAGATTCAGGACCACGTGCCGTTTGTCGAGCTCGGGTCGTAATAGCGCCAGGCATTCTTCCATGCATGCATTAAGATCCATCGGTAAGAAAACCGGATCAGGCCTGCGGGTGTAGATCAAGAGATCCTGAATGATCCGAGACTCGCGCTCGATCTGCGTCTCGACAATCTTCAGTCGCTTTCGCGCTTCGGCGCCCAGTTGAGGATCTTCTTCCAGCAATTGAAGGTGGCCGGACACTGCGGTCAATGGTGTGCCGATCTGATGTGCCAATGACGCAGCGAGTTGGCCTATGGCCGAAAGCCGTTGCGCGCGCGCCGCTTCCCGCTGAGAAGTCGACAGAAGCTCGTTCGTTCTGGCCAGTTCGCGATTTTTCTGCCGGAGTTCAGCCGTGGCTTCCTCCACCTTGACTTGCAGAGAATCGTGCGCCAGCCGGAGCTTTTCATAGAGTTGAGCATTTTCTTCTGTCGCGGCCCGAATTCTATCAACCATCAGGTTAAACCGCTCAGCAAGCTGACCGATTTCGTCTCGGCCGCGGACCGGAACAGTCGTGAGCAGCTTGCCGCGGGAGACAGCCTCCACCGCCGAGAGCAGCGCCCCCACAGGGCGGTGGACCCTGAAATACAGGAAGAGGTTAATGGCCAGAACAATAACCAAACCTTTGATCAGAATCCTGGTCAGCTCCAGACGACGCTGTGACCTCTGGAGCTCGTCAAAGAGCGATGTCGAAAATTCCGCATAGGTGGCACCGACGAGTCGAGTGTCGATCGTAATGGGAGAGGCGACTTTCACACGATGCGTCGCTTCCCAGCCTCCCACATCGCTGATCGACTGGTTGCTCGACAGCGCTTGTGTCACGAGGCCCGGGGTGCGCTCAAGGCTGGAGGATGCCGTAATCCCCGTGTTGACGACGAGAAATGGCTGCCCGCTCTTATCCTCCGGCAACGCGTATAACGCCACATCAAGGAGGTCCGGCCGATTCGCCCTCAGCTTGCTGATCTCCAGCTCTCGGGCCGTCCGGTCATGGAGATCTTTAGGCGAGGTCATTTCGGCTCCCACTTGCCGAACCACCGCCATGATCTCTCGAAGATAGTTACCCTGAATGAAGCCCTTGCTGTATTGGCGGTCGAACAATTCGACGGAAGCAGCTGCTATCCCCACAATCAGCAGAAGTACTAGGGAAACCTTGACGGAAAGCCGCATTCTTTTCTTCCTCAGCCAAAGGGAATCTCGCCTATCGTACCCCTCTCTTCTCGCGTATGTAAATCGTCGAAGGAAATGGCCGTGCCCGCGACAACGGCTGGATTGTGGCGACGTGATGAGTGGAGAGGAGGAAGACTTCACGGAGGCGGCATCAGCTGACTCTGATAACCCGGACAGGTTGCGCGTGAAGGACAAATGTGTCATCGGAATGAAATCCATCGATGGGACCGTCAGTTAGGACGACGCCCTTACGGATCATGAGGACAGGATGTCGCTTGCACTCAGCCCGGCAATCCCGGCATCTCCGACCTATTGACCGACACTATCCTGTTGAACATTCGACTGTTCCTCCTGCGGGATGACCATCCGCAAACTAAGGACTACCACTTGCACTGATCGAAAGCCGTGAGGGCATCCGATACCCTTTGCAAGGTGTCTGCCCTTCTCCAAATGCGGGCGGATTGAACCCGAAATGGCTGCCACAGACTCCGTGCAACACCGCGAGGTCCACTATGAATACGATAACGGGCGGCTTGAGCTCTCGGCAGAGATTGGTCTTCTTTGGTCTCGTGAGCATCACCCTAATCGTCATCGGTACCGCGGCTCTCGTGGCAGCTCCCCCGTCCACTGACCTTTCGGAGACAACTCCCCTGCCAACCGGGAAAGAAATGGC
This sequence comes from Nitrospira sp., assembly GCA_035310605.1. Lineage (GTDB taxonomy): Bacteria > Nitrospirota > Nitrospiria > Nitrospirales > Nitrospiraceae > Nitrospira_C. The sequence continues at coordinate 6,961 of DATGEA010000226.1, forward strand.
CGTCACAGGAGAGGTCGTCATGATCGAGGGCAATGTGCAGATTGTAAAGGACCGGTCCGGCAAACAAAGGGATGTATACATGATCATGGAACATCTTTATGTCGCGCAGATCGCCGGAGATGAGGCGATCCAGTTTCACGTCAACGAGGAAACCCGGATGGACGAGGAGCTTAAGATCGGGGACAAAGTTGAAGTGTTGGCCGCACAGAACGGCGAGGCTCTTTCCATCAAGAAGACGGAGTAAGGGCCGACCGACAAAACACATTGCAGCGGACAGGACAGAAGGAGGCAGCGATGAACGACCAAGTACGGAATATCGGATTCAACGGGTTGCTGTTCACGACGGGACTCATTGCCGGCTTCGGCACCGGTCTCTTATGTGCCCCACGATCCGGAGAAGAAACTCTTGTACGCCTTCGTCGTCTTGCCGACGATGCCGGCGACTCCGCAGGCCTTCTGATCGAGGACCTGAAGGGGGCGGCAGGCACCATGTGTGAGCATACGAAACGCCTTGTACGTTGAGACAGCAGTGCCACATGAATACCGTGCGATCACGTGACAGCACTGAATGATGTGATGATCGGCGGAACCGGTTCAGGCCGCATGCCGGCGAAGGCGGCAGGTATTCTGAACGAGGTGTGGTCGAAAGACGGCACCGGCCGAAGCACCCGACTTCAACACTTTGCATTCAACAAACCCATCGCCTTACATACGCGGTTTCGCGATAGATAACGGACGGGCGGGAACGATCACCTGAGCGTCCATTTCACATGATATGAACATTGCCCCAATCGGCTCGGCCAGAGCCGGAACCGGCGGCCGGCTGACGCATCCAGAACGGAAGGACCCGGCGTGAGATGCTGTCACAGGCACTGGTCTTCTTGGCTCTGGGAATCGTTGCAGGAATTCCCAGCCTCGTCGGGATTATTGGCATCGCCACGCACATTTCCTGGCTCCTCCTGGTGATCGGAATTGTCCTCCTGGCGATCCATCTTATCTGGGAAGATCCCCGGCCGAAGGCGTGATCATTTGTTCTCCTTCCGGACCGAATGCATATCCATTTCTTCTGCAGGCATCTCGGGCGATCCATTCGAGGCATGAACCGAGCATTCAGGTTGGCGCCATCTTCGCGGGATCGTCATCAGACAATGACGCTCACAGAATATCGACCGGATGTCGACCGATCTCCCGCTCCGGCGCAATACCCAAATGTATGGGGCGATCCCGTCCGGAGGGAGCGAGCCATCGACAGTCTTGTCAGGACCTGACGCTGAGACGAACTGCCCTCGACGGGACAACTTATGCACACGAGAATCTTCTGCTAGAACGACGGGTTCCGCGCTTCAAGCCACGGGAACGCTGACAAGACGCTCCATGGAAGCGACGTCTCAGCAGCCACTCTTCTCTCGAATCTCGCCGCTATCTTTTTGAAATCATGTTCATTAGTCGGTTATGGGCCCACATCTCAATCGAGGGGTCCGCCGATTGCAACTTAGCGGGGCATCGATCACGGCCCCT
>DATGEA010000227.1:0-4522 GCA_035310605.1 Nitrospira sp.
CGTCCGCGGTCGCCGCGCAACTCCTCGAAGCGGATCTTGTACTGATCGAACCCGGCTCCAAAGGTGTTGTCTCCAAAGCGACCCGAGGGAACGAGCGCCGCCGCAGACGCCTACAAACTGGACCGAGCGAGTTGATGTTAGGCTCCGACCAACCCCTCCAGTGTTCTAAGGTGAGGCTGAATGAGACCTAGCGAAGCACATCGTCGCCTTGCGCCAGCTTATCTCTTCCAAGGGGATATCCTCGTATGGAGATGCAGCCGCTGCCGCAAGATGTTCTTCCTTGACGTAGCGGAAACAGTCACGGAGAACCCTCCGGCACGCGTGTCGAGAGAGTTCACCCGGCATTTCTGCTCGACGCCGATGGACGAGGGCTTCCCATCCGAGGTGATCAGCATCATCACAGGGGAAAACCCCGGCGGAGGCGACGGAGAGGATCGGGAGTAAAACCAGCACCACGGGGTTTCGTACCGGCGTGCGACAGACGCGCTATCTATTCGGGTGTATTTCCCCGTGGGCAGGCAAAGTGGCACTGGCATAAGTAGTCAAGCTCGCGCGATCCCTGCAGTCCAAGAACCGTGTCAACCATCCTATGCATTCATGGACGTTCGCTTCAGTAACGTTCAGGCGGGCGGCGATTTCCTGGTCGTTCATTCCTCGGGCGATCAATCTGTAGATTGGGCCGAGCAAGCCCAGCCTCTCCCAATAGTTAACCATCGTGCTCCAGACCTTTCTTGATCGTTATCGCATTCTCTTCATCCGTCGAGATACCGGGCGGTTTGGGAAACGGTCGTAGCTTGTTGCTTCGCCGCCTTGGCACGACGCGCAACAGCGGTGCGACAAACAAGTCGTATAACAATGTCCTCACGGGATGTTCCATAGGAGTTTGACTTCTTAATGAGCCGGAATTCCTTTTCGTTGGATCTCAAACTGGCACGAAACTGTACACGCCCCCTGTAGTGCCTTCGTGACACTCTCGCCATATCACACTGTATGGAAGCGTGCGCCAATGCGTCTGAGCAATTCCGCTCACTCACGTTCGTCACGCGGAATGGCGCAGAGGTTCCTTGGTCCTACGCTCGCTGTCGGCGTTCGCACAATCCATTAACGTCCAGCCACTGCAGTAAGGAGCGCACGCTGGCCCGTGCGAGGGCGATCGAACAATCGGCAGCGCCGTAGTACACATTGATCGTGTCGCCATCAGAGTCCAGCGTGTATCCGCAAGGGAACACGACATCATGAACATCTCCCTGGCGCTCGTATTCCGCCTCCGGACCGAAGATCCACGACTGGCCCCGAAGCAAGAGCCTTTCTGGATTCTCGAGATCGAAGAGCGCCAGGCCCAGCCGGTAAAGGCACCCCGAGGGCGTGTGCCGAACACCGTGGTAAATGACTAGCCATCCTCGTGATGTCTCAATAGGCGGTGGGGACATACCGATCTTATTCGCGTCCCACCATGCGCCGCGGCGAGCTTCCATCATGACTCTGTGGCTACCCCAATGCCGCAAATCAGGGGAGTAGGAGATCCACATATGTGCACCCAGCGCGGTCATTGGCCGATGGATCAGCGCCCAGAATCCTCCGATTTTGCGGGGAAGGAGTGCCGCATCTTTGTCATCTGGCGACATGATCACACCGTATCGCTCAAAGCTTCGGAAATCCTCAGTGAGGGCGAGTGAAACTCCGGGACCGCCTCGGGAATATGAGGTGTACACAATAGCGTACCGCTTTAGTTCCGGAACGTAGGTCAATCGAGGATCCTCGATGCCCCACAACTCTTCCGGGTAACTATCTGGGTTGGGCATGAGGGTGGGTTCCGGGTCAATTTGCCATCCATCTACTCCATTTGTGGACCGGGCAGCGCAGAGGTGCGAGAGGCCTCGTCTGTCCTCCACCCGGCAGAGCAACAAGGTGGTTCCATCCTGAAGGAGCGCTGCACCTGCGTTGAATACGCTATTGACCGGGTACGGCCAGTTTCTGCTCGTCAAGATTGGATTGGATGGATGGCGATGAAGCAGCGGTACCTCGTGATAGCCGGTGTTCATTGAATCTCCGATGGAATACGGGAGAGATCGAAATCGTTCAGGTCGACGAGTTCTTCATGCCTGGCTGTGGATAACTCCGTGTCTTCCAGGAGACGCATTTCCAGCATCGCCATCAGAAATGCAAGAGTGGACTCGGCACCCTGGTTTTCATTGGCACGGTCGGGATGCAAACCGTCTCTACAGCCACCGGTACTGGAATCGTAAAGAACAATTTGAAGGTCGTTATCGCCAAGGAACCAGTTGAATGCCGACCAGGCTTCTTTCAACCAGCGGCCATCCCTCGTCGACTTGTAAGCCTGCAGGCATGCAGAAACGGTAGCGCCAGCCTCGACCGGTTGTTGATCAAAGCGGGCCTTCGCACCGCCCTTGCGGTAGAAGCCCTGCGATCCGATGGGAACAAAGTGTCCCTTTTGATCACAATGCTGCAGCTTCACGAACCAATCGAGGGATTCGAGACCAGCCGCAAGCATGGCTTTGTCGGAAGTACGCGCTGCACATGCTATGAGCGCCTGGGGCAGTCGAGCGTTGGCGTAGGAAAGTACATCCTCGAACCAATTCCACCCGGTCCCGCTGCTGGACTGGTATATATCGAGGAGGCGGTGAGTCATCTCGTCTCTCGTCTGGAGTGCCGCTCGATCGCCGGAAAAACGGTTGAGATATTCCTGCAATCCCAGTGCGGAAAAAGCCCAGGCTCGTGGACTGCTGAATGTTCGGATCGCTGGAAGAGCAGTTTCAAACAGCCGTCCAGCCGTACCATTCAGGCCTGGCGACTTGGATCTCCCAAGAACGGTTCCCAAGGCCCACAATGCGCGTCCATGGCTATCTTCCGATCCTTGAGACTCCAGCCACTGGCGTTCGTAACTCAGGAAATTACGGAATCGGCCGGTCACCGGGTTCAACGCATGCCACAGGAAAGCCATATAGCAAGACGCCAAGTTGGCCGACTCCGATACCGCTGTCATTCCAAGTTGTTCCATCAGGACCGCGACAATCAGCGCGCGAGCGTTGTCGTCGGTGGTGTAGCCTTCCCCGTAATTTGGAACGGAAAATACAGCATGCTGCATGAGTCCGGTATGGTCGGTCATCCGGTAGAGGTGATCCAGTTTGATGGATGGCAACCTGTCCAGAGTTCTTTCAGCATTCAGATCGGAGAAGGCGATGCGCGGAGTTCGCGTCCGGTCGGTGCGGGCACGTACAAACGTAGTCATATAGGATTGGGCGACCTGGTTCCAGACTGTCTTGCGTGCATACAAGTATGCACGTTTGCGCATTGCATGGCGGGATGCTTCATTGTCCAACAGGTCAATCGCCGCAGTTGCGATCGCGTCAGAATCCTCGAATGGGACGATAACCCCGCGGCTATCATCGAGCAGTTCCGCGGCATGCCAGTACGGTGTCGAAATGATTGCCTTGCCCGCCCCTAATGCATACGCCAGAGTGCCGGATACGGCTTGTGCTTCATGACGATATGGAGTGATGTAAATGTCCGCGGATCCGACGAACTGGGCCATCTCTTCAGAGCTGACGAACCGATTGTGGAAAATCACATTGCGTTCAACCCCGAGCTTTCTTGCCAGTGCTTGCAGCTGCAGCCTGTATTGGTCCCCCTCGCGACGCCTGATATGTGGATGTGTGGCACCCACGATCAGGTAGACGGCTTCCGGATGGCGATCAACGATCCGTGGCAAGGCTTCGATGACGTTCTCAATTCCCTTATTGGGAGATAGCAGTCCGAACGTGAGTAACACCGCCTTTCCCTCAGTCCCAGAAGAGTCCTTGTAATAATTGGGATCTCCAAACGGGAGGTCGGGAACTCCGTGTGGAACGACATCGATCTTTTCCGGCTGAACGCGAAATGTCTCCTGCAGCAGCCTTGATGAGTGCTCGCTCATGACGATGAGGCGATCGGAAAGTGCTGCGATTTCATCCATCACCATGCGCTGACTCGCGTCCGGTTCGCGCAAAACCGTGTGCAGAGTGGTTACTACAGCCATCTTCAGCCGCCGCAGCAGCCGCAGGATGTAGCTACCGGACGGACCACCAAAAATGCCGTACTCATGCTGAAGAGAAACGAGGTCAACGTTGCTGAAATTCAGGAAATCGGCAGCATCTTCATAGGAGGCGGGGTCTCCCTCGGTGAGTTCGAATCGAACTCGCGCAGGATAGCTGTAGTGCGATCCAGGATCGTTGACTGGTACCGCCAACAATTGAGCACTTCCGTACTCGGTGCCGATGGCGTTGCACAAGTCTGTCGTAAAGGTTGCAATTCCGCATTGTCGCGGGAGGTAGTTTCCGATCACCGCTATCCTGCTTGGCAGGGATTCACCGGCGGTTAAGTGCAGCGACGTTGCAAGTTTTTCTAGAACCGGGCTACGCACCTTGAGTCGGGCCGATGAGGCTCTCAGCGATGCACTATCTGGTTTTAACAGCATCCGATATCTCCTTGACTATGGTGGGCGAACAGTTTTCATCGCGGATTA
>DATGEA010000228.1:0-3492 GCA_035310605.1 Nitrospira sp.
GCGTCTCGCAGACCGAGTATTTTGACATTATGCTGCTGCACTGGCAGCACACCGCTGATTGGCCAGAAACCACGAAACGCTGGCAGGAAGGTATCCTCGAAGCCCAGCAAAGAAAGACCATCCGCACGCATGGCGCTTCGGTGCATGGACTGCCGGCATTACGGCAGATGCCAGGCACCAAGTGGCTCGACGTGGGACTGATCCGCATCAATCACAAAGGCGCTCGCATGGACGGGCCGACCTATGAGGACACAAATCACCCCGACAACGTGAGCGAAGTGGTCGATCACATCCACCTGCTGAAGAAGGAAGGGCTCGGTGTGATTGGTATGAAGCTGTGCGGCGGAGGTCAGTTCCAGAATAGTCATGACGACCGTGTGAAGGCCGTTAAGTTTGCTTTTCAGAATGCGGGCGTTGAATGCGTCACCATCGGGTTTAAGAACACGCAAGAGATCGACGAAGCCATCGACAACATTAATCTGGCACTTGTGTAAACTATCTGGCCGGCGACCGATTCGATCCAATGAACCGTGAGTGGTGGTTTGGCCGCGATGCAACGATCGGTCACCATAAGAGCGTAGCGTGGCCGGCAATCGGTGCCGAAGGGCTAGGTTGATCATATCTCCGTGCCAGCACTCCAATTAAGAGAAGATGCCGATCAGTCCTGTTAAATGGGCTAGGCTTCTGGATTTCCAAAATCGCCAGCAGGAAACTGGAAAACAGGCGCGATGCCGTACATATCGGGACAAATCCAGGGAAAATCGGACACTTCAGGGCTCCTTGTTTACTCCGGCCGCCCACATTCGCAGGTTGGATTCCCGGAATTTGTATATGTGTCCGCATTTGTCTTCAGTCCCGTGATCTTCAGGACGAAAGCCTCATGAGGTTTCGTCGCAGCCTGCACTCTCACGACGAGTCCTGAAGCATCCTGCTGGAATGGCTGCTGCTCGCCTCCGACTAGAGCCACAGAGCGGACGGATCCTGCGGGCCCGCCCTCCGGCAGCGAGCTGATCGTGACCTCGGTTCCAGTGTTCTTGCCCATGACGATCGCGTAGAGAACATCTTTCTTTACGGTGAAGTAGATGTGGTCGTTGCCTTTCTCTTCGAACTTAATCCATGCGTGGGTATCATAGATCGCCTCTCCATTGGTATCCAGCCATCTGCCGACAGCTAAGAGGGTATCCTGCTGATCCTGAGGAATGGTTCCATCTGCTTTGGGCGAGACGTTGAGCAGCAGGGTGCCGTTCTTGCTTACGGTATCCACCAGCCAGCCAATCACGGTCTCCGGTGAATTGGCCTTGAGACCCTCGACGTACCCCCAACTGTTCGTGCCAATTGGCCTGTCCACAACCCATGACCCGTTGCGGATGCCGTCCGGCGGAGCACCTTCGAAATCGATAATGGAGGCGATCGTCTTCGTATTCGTTCCAGAGGGCGCAAACGCTGCTTTCTTTGTGGTGAATGAAACCTCTTTGCCCCAGGTTTTTGCTCGATTGTAATAGTACGCGGCAAGCTCGAGCTTCAATGGATCGATGTGCCGCTGGTCCACCCCGTTATCGAAGTAGATGAGGTCCGGCTGGTATTTGTCGATGAGTTCGATATTGCGCTCATACCAGTTCACCAGGAAGCGCTTCATGGCCGCATTACTGCGGTCCGCGTAGTTATAAAAGTCCGCCCATTTCGGGTCGTACAGATCGACCTTCTCGGCCTTCATTTTCTCGGCCAATTCGAGCGGGGGATTGATGAACTCGAAGTTTTCGATCCCGTGATTCGCCACTCCCAGCTTCATTCCGTGCTTCCGTACGGCTACAGCGAGTTCGCCGATCACGTCCCGCTTCGGACCCATCTGCATGGAGTTGAACGGCGTCACCTTACTGTCCCACATGGCAAAGTTCTCATGGTGCTGAGCGCCTGGCATGACGTATTGGGCGCCCGCTCTCTTGAAGAGCGTCGCCCAGCCATCGGCATCGAATTGCTCCGCCTTGAACATGGGGATGAAGTCCTTATATCCGAACTTTTCCGGCGGCCCGAAGTGCTGTGTGTGCCACGCGCGAGTACTGTCTGGACCGTCATTGATCCCACGGGCCATATCGTTTCCGCCCAGCACTTTCAGAACACTGTCATCCCCGCCCGCATACAAGAACTTCTCGTACCACTCATTGCCGTGCGCTGGCACCGAGAAGATGCCAAAGTGCATAAAGATACCGAACTTTGCTCCTTTGAACCAGGCTGGCACCTGGTAGTTCTGCTGGAGCGACTCCCATGTTGGTTTCACCGGTCCGGGAGCCATCGGCGTCGGGATCTGCTTGACGGCATCCTCTACTACGCGTTGGCTGGTCTCCGGGGCCATATCGAAACCCAGGCTGTTCCCACCCTCCCCAGCACACTGGGCGGTCAGGTGTGCCGAATAGTTCGTCAGCACGGCACAGGCGATCGCCAGAATCGCGCACCGCGCCGTTCCCAGGCGTAGCTTCGGATTCCGATATCGAATGAAGTCGCTCATTTTGACTGACCTTTGTTTGGAAAGAGTGAGCAGATTACACACTTTGCGCATGCGATTCCTCCGGGTTCATGGAGGCCGTTCCTCAGCTTCCGATGACACGGAAAGTCTGACTGGATGACGCTTACGGCTCGGCAGATCCACCTGTAATAGTAAACGCCGTAGCGTGCGAAAGACCTGAATCGAGCTTTGGAAAATGCTGTTTGCCATGACAATGGCCTGATATGACGTACTCGAAGGAAGACTCGATTATTTGCTGTAATCAGGCTTTTGGCTCAGCTGCTCGAACCATGTCCACGAGCACTTTGCGGGCTTCGTCCGAGTTTTGGACTGCGTGTAAGAAGTTAATGCGCGTCCCTTTCATGCCGTCGTTGGTCTTCAGCCGAAGGTGGAATCCAAGCCGGTCGATCGCCGTCATTGCGGCCTCAGTCGCATCGAGGCCGGCATAAACTCTAGCCAGGAGGATCATCGCGGGAACATGATCTGAATTCATGTGTCCGAGAATCTTGGGAGCCGCGTCGGCGAGCGGATCAACCTTTGCAGACCGGTAATCTTCCGCAGTCACCCACCCCATGACCCCGAAGCCGCCGACATAGTAAATGTCCAGGGGCTGCAGGCGATAGAAGCCAAAATCCTTGAAGTCCACCCAGGAACGGCTGTTCTCATAGCGCGATAAATAGCGTTGACGGGCCTCGCCAACTTCATCCTCCGGTACAGGAAGCACATCACCAACAAGCGTTGCCCGCGCGGTGCCGAGCGGATCGCCGTCGCCCGCTTGAGCCACAAAGAGACTTGCCCGGTGGTCAGCTTGAATATTCTGGGTATGCATGGCCATGTTGCTGATCAGAAAGATGGGGCGTCCAGTATCGTCGATCGAATAAGGCATGAGAGAACCAAACGGATATGCTGGCCTCTTGCGGGAGATGGTTGAAAGAGTCGCGATCGTGCAGAGGGAAACGAGGGTGCGGACGCGCTCGGCATAAGTCGGCTCT
>DATGEA010000229.1:0-4759 GCA_035310605.1 Nitrospira sp.
CTGTTGATAGTGGGAACAGCCATTTATTTCGTACGCGCCGTAATTCGCAAGGAATGGCCGTTCGGCACGAATCACGTATCAGGCGAGCGTGAGGAGACTTCATGCGAATTCACCAACTCTTAGCCCCTATCGGAATCATGACCCTTGTTGTTACGGGATGGGCGCAAACGCCGAATACCGTCTCTACACGCCCGGCGATTGAGCCAGTCAACCTGCCGCTGGACCGTGGTTCCGTCGCGCTTGCACAGAGCCTGCGTAAGCTGCAGACGCGCGCCAGCATTCTCATGGTTACCGCGCATCCGGACGACGAAGACGGCGGGATGCTTGCCTATGAATCGCGCGGAAACGGTACGCGTGCCGTGCTGCTCACTCTTAATCGTGGTGAGGGTGGCCAGAACGTCATGAGCCATGACTACTACGATGCCCTTGGCGAGGTGCGTACGCAGGAGTTGCTGCAGGCGGACCGCTACTACGGAGTGACTCAGTATTTCACCCATGTCGCTGATTACGGCTTTTCCAAAACACAGGAAGAAGCAAACGAAAAGTGGGGACATGACCGCGTACTCTACGACGTTGTCCGCGTCATCCGAATGACTCGGCCGCTGGTCGTGACCTCGGTCTTCGTCGGCGGGCCGACCGATGGACACGGAAACCATCAGATCGCCGGAGTAATGGCGCAGGAAGCATTCACCGCCGCGGGTGATCCGAACATGTTCCCGGACCAGATCAAAGCTGGGCTGCTTCCATGGAAACCGTTGAAGGTATACTCCCGCTCTCCATGGTTCGCGATGAACGATCCCCGGGGACTCTACGACTATGCCACCGGCAAGTACGTTCCGGTCCGCTTCTATGACTACGTCCACAAGCAGTGGAATGACGGTCCGCTTACGGTCCAACTCGAAATTTCGTCGTTCGATTATGACCCAGTCCTCGGCGAGAATTATGTTCAGATCGCTCGTACCGGGTTAGGTTTCCAGAAAACGCAGAATGGTGGAACCGGTCCGGCTCCAGCCGGCGGTTCTCCGGTCGGATATCACCGCTGGGCCTCCGATGTTACGGTTCCCGAGAAAGAAAACACCTTCTTTGATGGAATCGATGTGTCGCTGATGGGGATCGCCGACTTGGCAAAGGGCGGAGACAGCGGATTCGTGAAGACTGGTCTCGCCGAGATCAATTCCGCGGTGCAGGAAGCGTTGGCGAAATTCGATTTCCAGGCGCCGCAAACCATCGCTCCCGAACTCGCTCGCGGTCTGAAGGCGACTCGCGCGTTGATCGCCGCGGTGGAGCAAAGCAATCTCTCGGCGGAATCCAAGTACAACCTGCATCACGAACTGGAGGTGAAACAGGCGCAGTTCAACGATGCACTCGTTGAATCGCTCGGACTGAACATGGTGGCGACGATCGCTCCCGAGAAGGACTCAACCGGGCGCTTCGCCATGTTCGCCGGCACCCCTTCAACCTTCCAAATGGCAATTCCGGGGCAGACGTTCTGGGTGAAGGTCAGTGCCACGAACCAGAGCACAACACCGGTTCAGGTATCGAATCTCACGTTGAAAACTCCAACGGAGGAGAACTGGAGTGTTGAGCCGGTTACGCAATTCGTATCCGAACTCGCGAACAATCAAAACCACTCGCAAAAATTCAAGGTGATGGTGCCGACAAACGCGGCATTCACCCGTCCCTATTTCACCAGACCCAACACCGAGCAGCCTTACTATAACCTCGACAACGAGAAGGATCTGAACCTCCCGACTGCTCCATACCCGCTCTCAGCGGAACTGCATCTCACCTACGATGACCAGCCAATCGTGTTGAGGCAAGTGGTGCAGACCGTAAGAAAGGTTACGGGCCCCGGTATTGTCTATCAGCCGCTCATGGTTGGCCCGGCGATCTCGGTGACGATAACCCCGAAGGCGGGCGTAGTACCCCTCGGTGGCACAAAGTTCAACCTGAAAGTCAATCTTCATTCCGACGTTAAAGGCGACGCGAAGGGCACCGTCAAGTTAGACGTTCCGATCGGTTGGAGTTCCTCCCCAGCCGTGGCGAATTACGATCTCGCTAACGATGGTGAAGAGCAGCAGGTCTCTTTTGAGATCACTCCCAACCAGCTTCAGAAGAAGCCATACCACATAACTGCGATTGCCACCTTCAACGGTCAGAACTACACCAGCGGGTACGATATGACTGGCTATGAGGGGCTGCAGCCGTATCCTGTTTATGAACCGGCCACCTATCGCACCCAGGGCATTGACCTCAAGATCGCACCGAACTTGAACGTCGGTTATGTCGAGGGAACTGGCGACGAAGTTGCGCAGTCGGTGCAGGATATTGGCATCCACCCCAAATTCCTGACCCCGCAGGATATCGCCACTGGCGACTTGTCCAAATACGACTGCATCGTTCTGGGCGTGAGAGCGTATGCGACGCGTCCTGACCTGATCACGTACAACGGACGGCTGCTCAAGTACGTGTCCAACGGCGGCGTCGTTTTCGTCCAATACAACTCCGCCCAATACGACCACAATTATGGGCCCTATCCGTACTCCCTCACCAACGATCCTGAGAAAGTGGTGGATGAAACCGCGAAGGTCGAGATTCTTAAACCTGACAATCCGCTGATGAGTTGGCCAAACAAAATCACGTCTGCTGATTTCAACGGCTGGGTCGAAGAGCGCGGCCACAGTTTCATGAAGAGTTGGGACCCACATTATGTCGCGCTGACGGAAGTTCACGATCCGGACCAGGCGCCTCAGGAAGGCGGACTGTTGTATGCGACGTACGGGAAAGGTGTGTACATTTACGCGGCCTATGCCCTCTATCGACAGCTTCCCGAAGGTGTGCCGGGTGCGTATCGGTTGTTGGCCAACGTCCTCAGTCTGGCTTACAATCCGGCTCTTGGGCACGCTGGAACGCAAGCGACCGGAGCGCGGTGAGGCAGCTCCCAGCTACAATATGAACTCTTGCTAGAACTGGCGTATTCGTGGGAGAGCGACGCTCATTCGGCTCTCCCATTTTTCTACCGGGTGATCATCACCGCGTCGCTCTTGAATGTCAGAATGGCGCACTTAACACGAACAATAGCTGCCTTCGGTCAGCCCATTTGTTTGGCGAAAGAGCTTGCGGGCAAACAAATCGGGATTGTGCGAATCTTACGATCTCGGAGAAACGCCCATGAGGAAATATCTCGCATTAGGCACTTTGTTGCTGGCAAGCTGCACCTTACTCGCTCAAGCAACCCAGTCTTCACAATCGAGCGGACAATCTCAGGACATGTCTCAAAAGAGCCAAGGAATGACACAAATGCATCAGCACATGCAGGAAATGCAGGCTGACATGCAGCAAATGAAGACGCAAGTTGAGAAAATGCGAGCCGATGCGCAAAAGGTTCAGGACGCAAACACAAAGGCCGCACTGTTGGATAATGCCGATATGTGGGATCAGTTCGTGACCCGGATGCAGTCGCACATGCAAATGATGATGCAGAGCGGCATGCACCACGGCCGCATGGGGATGCAGCACAAGAAATCGCAGACTGCTCCGAGTACTCAACCGCCCGCGAATCCTCCACAATGAGCGATAGTGTCCGGGGCTCATTTCTGGCTGGCGCTTGGCTGACAAGAAGGGTCTAATTCGCGAAAAGACCAACCACTTAGCGGGTGGTCCTCCGACGAAAATACCCAGCAAGATCAACTATTCAGATTTGACGAAGTCAACTGCAACACCTTTATTCGGCGGTTCCATTCCGCCTCGCGCCTCCAACCTTGTCGCTATTACAATCAATTACAGAAAGCAGCATGGGTGCTCGTTCGTCCGCGATAGGCCGAAATCGGTCTTATTCGGGATCGAAAGCGGACAAGGGGGTCCGACGGTCCGGGGACGCGGTATGGGGAGACTTGCGCACCGCATAAAGAAGCGTGACGCGCCGGATGGTAAAACCCCGGATGAAATTGAGAACCTGTGGGGATGACTCCCCGCGCAACGCCGACATTATCTATTTCGGGAAGAGAGCAGTGGAGGTTCAAACAGTAATGCCGAATCGAGTGGCAATCGCCCTCCTGATCATCCTCCTGGCATCATGTGGAGCCAGCGCGCAGACCAAAACGATCACCCTCGATGGACACGACAAGGGCAGAATCTTCGACGGCATAGGTGCAGTCAGCGCCGGTGCTTCGTCTCGCCTGCTGATCGATTATCCCGAGCCTTACCGCAGCCAGATTCTCGACTTCCTCTTTAAGCCCGGCTACGGAGCTTCTCTGCAGCACTTGAAGGTGGAGATCGGCGGCGACACCAACTCGACTGACGGTTCCGAGCCAAGCCACATGCGCACGCGCGACGACCTCAACCTCGAACGCGGATATGAATGGTGGCTGATGGTCGAAGCCAAAAAGCGAAATCCCCACATCATTCTTGACTCTCTTGCGTGGGGCGCACCTGGGTGGATAGGCAACGGCCAGTACTGGTCAAAGGAAATGGCCGATTACGTCGCGAATTGGATCGAGGGCGCTAAGAAGAAGCATGGCCTCGACATCGATTTCACCGGAACATGGAACGAAGTCTGGGTGGGCGACCCCAAAGAACACGAGTGGATCAAAATGCTGCGCAAGACCCTCGACGCGCGCGGTCTCAAGACCAGGATCGTTGCCCCGGATCCTCATGCCAATGTGAGAGAGAAGAAATGGAATTTCATAAAGAACTTGGACGAAGACCCCGAATTGAAGGCCGCTGTGTACGCGGTGGGAGTTCACTATCCATTCGAGAA
>DATGEA010000230.1:0-3740 GCA_035310605.1 Nitrospira sp.
ATTCTCCTGATGGTCACTAAAAATACCAGGTTGCTCCCGATTGTAAAGCTTTTCGGCAATTCAAGTGCGGACGGAATCTACGCGCAGCCCTTAAAAACTCGCCCTCCTCCAGCAAGGTCGCAGATGCTGCCGCACACAGAGGTCCGGGTGCGGGTTGAGCCAGAAGCTGATGAGTCCGAGGGCTTTCCGTTCAGACCGACATTGACCCGGGGCTGGTCAGTGGCCAATCCGCGGGTCTTGCCGGCGTCCGGTCAGGCCGCTTCAGGCGGATCGTCGGCGGGGTTTGTCTGGTAGGGATGGAGTTCGAGCTGCGTGACGGTATGTTGGAGACGCGCCCATTCCTCCGGGACAAGGGTTACAAATTCCAGGCCAAACTGTTTTGCGCGACTCCAGCGGACCACCGCCTCCTGAATCTTGAGCGGTGGCTCCTCTTCTGACGTCTGAATTCTGACTTCCAGCGAGGTTCCCGTCCTGACTTCAGTCTGGCTGTCCACTCGACAGCCGCGCAGAGAGAGATCGACGATGTTCCCGTCGCCTCCGACGATGTTCAGCGAGGTAAAGGAACTGCGGAATCGAACGGGAAACCGCGGGCTCTGCCGTTGCTCCATGGGATCCTCGCAGATTGAGGTGTACGATCAGCCTTTAATATTGCCAATCGGACGGAGTTCCGCCACTTTTTTTGTAATTCCGGCGCGATCGACCGTCTCGACCACCTCGGAAATGTTCTTATAGGCAAACCCGGCTTCTTCGGCCAGGCCGGACATCGAGACGGCTTTCACGAGAATCCCGCGTTGCTTCATTTGTTGCTGCAACTGTTCTCCTCTGATCGTTTTCTTGGCCTGTGCGCGTGACATCGTTCGTCCGGAGCCATGCATCGTCGAGCCAAAGGTGTCCCGCACGGCCTGATCGGTTCCGACCAGCAGGTAGGAACCGGTCTCCATCGACCCTCCGCAGATCACCGGTTGCCCGGTCTGCCGGAACAACGGAGGTAATCCCGGACTGCCGGGCCCGAACGCCCGCGTCGCCCCTTTCCGATGAACGAGCAAATCCCCTTCCGCATACCGTTCCACCTTCGCGATGTTGTGTGCGACGTCATAGACCAACTCCATCCCCAGTTCCTCCGCCGATTTCCCGAACACCGCGGCAAAGGCCTCACGGATCTGATGGGTAATGACCTGGCGATTGGCAAAGGCCGTATTCGCCGCGCAATTCATCGCCGCAAAATAGTCCTGCCCTTCCGGGGATCGAAACGGCGCACAGGCCAGCTGCTGGTCCTTCACGGAGATCCCGTAACGTCGCATGGCTTTTTCAAACACCTTGAGATAATCCGTCGCCACCTGGTGGCCGAACCCTCGCGATCCGCAATGCACCATCACGACAATCTGATCGTGTCCCGTAATCCCCAGCGCCGCAGCCGTGACCGGATCAAAGATGCGATCGTTTGCAACCACCTGGACTTCGAGATAGTGATTCCCCGATCCCAACGTACCGAGTTGGTTGATTCCCCGGCCCACCGCTCTATCGGTGACTTTTGAAGGATCGGCACCGGCGATGCAGCCGCTCTCTTCGATGTGGGCCAGATCGCGGTGCCACCCGTAGCCCTGCTCGATGCACCAGCGGGCCCCGTGAGTCATCACCGCATCAAGCGACTCCCGGTTCAGCCTCACAAATCCTCCAGCCCCAACCCCGGCCGGCACTTTGCGAAACAACTCGGTCATGAGCCCTTCCAGACGAGGCTGCACATCTTCCAGGGTCAGGTCCGTCCTGATCAACCGCATGCCGCAATTCACGTCATAGCCCACGCCACCCGGAGAGATCACACCGGACCCGATATCGAACGCCGCCACGCCGCCGATCGGAAAACCATAGCCCCAATGCCCGTCCGGCATGCAAAGCGCATAGCGCCTGATGCCCGGGAGACATGCCACGTTGGTCACCTGATCGAACACGCCGCTGTCCATCGATTGAAGAATGGTCGGCGTCGCGTAGATCCGCGCCGGCACGAGCATACCGTCTTTTTCAGAGGCAGGAATCTCCCAGACTTCGTCGGTGATCCGGTTCACCTGCATGTCGGTGTTCAGCTTCATACTTTCAGTCCCGGGTACAAGGCTAGAGGCACGTGGCAAGAGGATCTGACTTCATGGCCATGATTCTAATGACAAAACCCCTTGCCTCTTGCCCCTGACCTCCTGCCAGACTCATACGTCAAGCACCACCCTGGCTTTCCACCGAGGCACATCCTGCGTCAACTCATAGCGGTGTTTCGTGACGCCCTTCACGTCGTTCCGGAGCTCCTGGCTCTGTTGATCGACCGGCGCCCCGATGAGCCGACCCTGCAACGTCCATCTCCCCCCATCGCAATTCAACGTGAGCGGAGCCTCTCGGAAGACCACTCCGGCAGCGTCTTTCCAATACACGATATCGGAAAGCCACTCGAAAAGGAGGTTTGCCGGATCCTCATCCGTTCTCGTAATCCGACGTTCCCATGATGCGGCAATCGTGCCGGGACCCGCCAGAGTCTCCAGCAGCGCCTGCGTGGCCCCGCGAAAGACCTCCTCGATGGAGTCACCCTCCGCTTCAAACGCCACATCGGCCAGCGCGATGTCATCAAGGAATCGAAATGAATACGACATGTCGAACGTGACCGAAAGAGACGGAGCGAAGCGTCAAAAGGAGAAGGATAAACGGCAGCTAGTCAAGTTCGAATGTCTTGGGGAAGTCCGTCAGATTGCGGCAGCCGTCGCTCGTCACGAGGACCATATCTTCAATGCGAACGGCGCCAAGGCCGGGATAGTAGAGGCCCGGCTCGACGGTAACGACATGTCCCTCTTGCAACAACGAACCCGTGCGACTGATACGCGGCGCTTCATGGATATCCAGCCCGACCCCATGGCCCGTCCCATGGAAATACCCTTGCATCCGTCCGTTGACCAGACCGGTCTTGTAGCCGGCCTTTTCGAACCGCTCGCAAATGCCGCGGTGGATTTTCATGCCGTCTGCGCCGTCTTTGATTTTCGTGATGGCCTCTTCCTGCGCATCCTTGACGGTCTGATGAAGCTTCTTCAGTTCCGGGCTCGGCGTTCCTCGGACAACCGTGCGCGACATGTCGGCAAAATACCGGGACGAGGCGGATCGGGGGAACACGTCGAAAATAATACTGCGATGCGCTGCTAATGGCCCGCTGCCTTCGTTATGGGGGTCGCAGGCCTGCTCCCCTCCGGCCACGATCGTATGCTGCGCGACGCAGTCCCGCTCCATCAACTTCACGTTGATCAATTTCTTCACGCGCTCCGACATCAGCGCCGCCCCATCGAACCAGAGTTGACCATCCTTGATGGAGGCTTGCCGTAACATGTCGTGAGCCGCGGCGACAGCCTCTTCGGTGGCCCGCTGCGCCGCCTCAATATGGCGCACCTCTTCGGCCGTCTTCACCACACGCTGTTCATAGAACGGGTCCGGCTTCGCGTGGACCTGATACCCGAGTTCCTGGAGCCGGCTGGCATGAATGAACGGAAAGTTGGCCGGCACGAGCACGTGTTTGATCTTCGCATCGCGCAACACCACATGAATGATATCCACGCTCCCCGGTGTGGCAACCCCGTGGTCCCGTGCACGGCGTTCGATCTCCGAGTACGAGAGCACCCGGTCCACGGCAGCCTGACTTTTCGCGCGATCCAGCTCCAGATCATTCATGACCAGAATACGTTCGCCCTTGATCTCAAGATAGATAAATGCATCCG
>DATGEA010000231.1:0-6226 GCA_035310605.1 Nitrospira sp.
TCATGGCGGCTGGCTCGTTCCCCATGCCGACGAGGATATGGGGAAAACCATAGTCGATATCTTCAACAAGGCGGACGCCTTCCTGCTCGGGCGAACGACTTACGACATCTTCTCGGCCTACTGGCCGAAGGTCACGGACCCCTACGATCCTATTGCCGGCGCACTCAATTCGCTGCCGAAATTTGTGGCTTCGCGGTCGCAGAATGCATTCAGCTGGAATGGAAGCTCGCATGTACGAAATGTCACGAAAGAGATCGCCGACCTCAAGAAGCGCTTTCCGCGCGAGGTGCAGGTTCACGGGAGTTGCGGCCTTGCCCAGACGCTCATCGAGAACGACCTCATCGACGAATACAGGCTCCTGACCTTCCCGGTGATACTGGGCACCGGCAAACGGCTCTTCGGCACCGGCGCGGTGCCGGCGATGCTCAAACTCATCAGCTCCAGTACGACGAGCAAGGGCGTGGTCATCAGCGTTTATCGCCGCGGGGGAAGCCTCAAGACGGGTTCGTTCGCTCTCGATTGAACCACCGATGGGCAAGCGGCAGCCCTGGTGCGCAGACAGACAGTCATATCCGGAAGGAGACGATCATGGCGATGCAGACAGTGGAACTCCAATTCATCACCGGCCTGAAGCGAAAGATCTTTCGCAACGCCCGCTTGTGCGGCAGCTGGGACGGCAATGGCCGGTATTCGGACAATTGGTCCGAGTCCGCCATGCAAGAGGACATCGGGACAGACGGATGCCCGATCTTCAAGGCAACGGTCACGCTCGATCTTGCCGATCAGGACAAGGCATTCAAATGGGGCGTGCTGCTCGACGGTCCGCAAGGTGCCAATTTCTGGGGAGTCCCCACTGAGGTGCAGGACCCCAATTCCGTTGATCGATATCGCCAGTTTCAGCTGACCGGCAGCGCCTCATCCCAAGTGGAACGCTATTGCTTTACGTATGGCCGACGACTGGGCGCCAACAAATACTTTGCCGCCGGCAGTGCCGCACCGAGCCTCCGTTTTTCCGTTTGGTCGCCCAACGCACGAGAGGTGGACGTCGTCTTTGGCGACCCGGCTACCGGGTACATCGCTGACAATGGCACCGGAATCAGTTCAAGGCACCACGCGGTTGCGCTTACACGCGTGGGTGGCGGGATATGGGAAGGCGGCCCCCAGGGAAGTTTTGAATCGTTCAAAAGCCATCCCTACATGTACCGCATCAAGAACGCCCAGGGGCAAACCGTTTATCGCACCGACATTTTTTCCCGCAGCCAGATCGGCAAGGGCGGCATCGATCCGGCCAAGGGCAACTGGCCGGGAACGCCGGACACCCTGGACGGCACGGTGAGCTGCAGCGTCGTCATCGATCCCGACATGGTGCGTCGCGATTTTGCATCCACGCCCCCCGGCAAACAGCCGGCACTCATCTCTGCCGAAGAGTTCTGGGCCTCGGAGTTCACCTTCGGCCTGCCGCTGCCCACCCGGCTCGATGATCTCGTGATCTATGAATTGCATGTCGGCTCACTGGGCTTTGGCAAATCCCGCCCGGGCGATCTGAGCGATGCGATAGCCTTCCTGGATCACCTGGTCGATCTTGGCGTGAATGCAGTCGAACTGCTGCCCATGGCGGAGTTCTCGGGCAATGTCTCCTGGGGTTATGGCGACACCCACCATTTCTGTATCGAAGCCAGCGCCGGCGGGCGCGACAAATATCGCCATTTCGTGCGCGAGTGTCACCGGCGCGGCATTGCCGTCCTTCAGGACGTCGTCTACAACCACTACGACCCAAACTCGGGACGCGCCCAATGGGCGTACGACTCGAACGCTCCCGAACAAAACATCTATTACTGGTATGAAGGCATGCCGGGTGACTACCCGGCCTTCGAGGCCGCGGCGAAGCTGGCAGAGCAAAATCACTCCACCGCACCTGACCGGCCCATCCCGGGACATGGCGGTTATCTCGACAACGGCTCCACCGGCTACACCCCGCGCTTCTGGGAAGAGGTTGTGCGCCAGCAGTTCATCAGCAGCGCGGCATTCTTAATTGAAGAAATGCATGTCGATGGACTGCGCGTGGACCTGACCCAGGCGATCCATCGCGACAACGTGCTGCATGCAGACGGGCGACCGATTGGCAACGCCAACCTCTTCGGGCAGAAATTCCTGCGCGAATGGAGCCGCACGCTGCGCATGATCCATCCGAACGTGATGCTGATTGCGGAAGACCACACCGGATGGGATGCGGTGACCAAGCTGCCGGCCAATGGCGGCCTGGGGTTCGAGGCAAGATGGGCTGCGGAGTTCTATCACAACCTGATTGGCGACTCGCCGTCTGCCGACGGCAAAGCGCGACTCCTGAAAGAGGCCGGCTACGGCGGCAATGAACCGCTGGAAATGGACTGGTTCGCCGGCGCGCTTTACGGCAGCAGCCACAATCAAGTCGTCTATCACGAATCGCATGATGAAGCCGGCAACGATAAAGGAACGGAACGGACAATCGAGACCGCCGTCAATGATGTTCTGAACGACGCCACGCGTCCCTGGGCGGAGGCACGTTCCCGCGTGAGCTTCGGCCTCTCGCTGCTGTCGGCAGGCACGCCGATGTTCTTCATGGGCGAAGAGGTCGGGGCGAAGAATGCCTTTACCTACGACAACTTCATCAATGAGCGCGAAGACATCCTCGGCGAGCGCCTCAACAGCGGCAAGGCTTTGTTCCGCTATTACCAGGACGTCATCACGCTCAGCCGCCGGCAACGCTCGATCCGCAGCCACAACATCGACATCCTGCACCAGTCGAACGCCAATCGCGTCATTGCATTCAAGCGCTGGAGCGGAGATGAGGAAGTCATTGTCGTGGCAAGCCTCAACAACACCCCCTTCGCCGATGGCTACACGATCGCGAAAGACCCGCTGGCCATTCCCGATGGCGGATGGAAGGAAGTATTCAACAGCGATGCGTCAGTCTATGGCGGGCAGAACATGGGGAACGGCGGAGCCACCATCCCGTCATCGCATGGATGCATCAATACGAAGATACCGGCGAACGGATTCGTAGTGCTTGCCAGACAATGATGATGGCGGAACTCAACTTGCGCGTGCCTTAATGGCCTGGTCTATCAGGGTGATGAGCCTTTCGACCTCCAGATCGATCTGGGCCAGCAACGGTTCAAGATCGCCGAACGAACCCTCCCTGATCTCGCGTTCCAGTTGCTCGGCCCGGTCCTGCAGGAATTCCGCACCAAGGGTGCCGGCAATGCCTTTAAGGGTGTGCGCAATTCGTTCTGCCGTCTCCGCCTCGTTCGATGCCAGGACTTCCCGAATCCTCGACACGACCTGCCGTTCATTTACCCTGAACGTGTCGAGCAGCGAATAATACAGGGCGACATTCCCCCCGATCCGGCGCACGCTCAAGTCCACCGTTACACCAGGCAGATCCGGCAGTGGCTCGGTTGCCGGAGCCGGAACAGTCTCGGAAGGCGAAGACACCTCTATTGTCCGGCTCGGATGCACCCATTTTGCGAGAGTCGCGACAAGGCGGTCCGGGTCTATCGGTTTACCGATGTGATCGTTCATCCCCGCAGCCAGAATCTCGTTCTGGTCACGGACCATCACATTCGCCGTCAGCGCGATGATCGGCAAGCCGGCATACTGCGGATCCTTCCGGATCTCGCGAGTGGTGCTGACCCCGTCCATCACCGGCATCTGCATGTCCATCAGCACTCCATCGAATTGTCCTTCCTTCAACCTGGCGATCGCTTCTTCACCGTTCTCCGCCAGAGTGACCTCTATCCCATAGGTCTCGAGCATCTCCCGCGCCACTTGCTGGTTGATTCTGTCGTCCTCGACCAGCAGCATGCGCGCCCCGCGGAACTGGGAAACGAGCACAGGGTTGAACTGTGCCCCTGCTATCCTGAACTTGCCTGTCACCGCACTATCCCAACCGGATGTACCGGCCTTATGGAAGTTCGCGGTGAAGGTGAATTTCGATCCAGAGCCGGGAGCGCTCTCCACCCGGATTCCTCCACCCATCATTTCCACCAGGCGCTTGCTGATCGTCAGGCCCAGCCCGGTTCCGCCGAACTTGCGGGTGATGCTGGGGTCGGCTTGCGTAAACGGCCGGAACAGATTGTCGATTTCCTTTTTGGACATTCCGATACCGGTGTCTTTTACCGTGAAGCGCAAGGTGACTTGATCACCCGATTCCTTTTCCAGCTCAACCCGCACGAGCACCTCGCCCTTTTCGGTGAACTTGACGGCGTTTCCTGCCAGGTTGATGAGCACCTGTCCCAACCGCAGCGGATCGCCGACCAACGATGACGGGACGTTCGGGTCGGTCTCCAATCGGAATTCGAGATGCTTCTCCTGGGATTTGACGCCCACAATGGTGGCCAGGTTGCCCATCACCTCTTCAAGTTCGAAAGGGGTTCGATCCACCTCCATTTTTCCGGCTTCAATCTTGGAGACGTCCAGAATGTCGTTAAGGATCCCCAGCAGTGACTTCGCCGAGCCGTTGATCTTCTGCAGGTAGTCGCGCTGTTTGCCGGACAAATCCGTCTGCAGGCACAGATAGCTCAGGCCGATGACCGCATTCATCGGAGTGCGAAGTTCATGGCTCATATTGGCGAGGAACGCATCCTTGATCAGGCTTGCTGCCTCTGCATGACTCCGGGCCTCTTCTGCTTTCTTCAGCTTCTGGATTTCCAGCTCAAGTTCGCGATTGACCGACACCAGCAACCGGTTCCGGTTTTCCACCTCCTCTTCCAGCGCCACGATGCCGCGGTTGACCAGCAGCGTGAGCACCGCAATGACGAGCAGCATGAACATGCCGATCGCTGCGCCGGAATTTTGCGCGCCATCCGATCGTTCGATCGCTTTCCTGATCGTTTCCTTGAACTCCTTTTCGGCTTTGTCCCGGTAGGACATCGCAGCCAGCGAATAGGAATCACGAAAATCCCGCAATTGTTTGATCTGCTGCAGAGTGGGCGCGTTCGTCCTCGACGACATCCTCTGTGCCACGTCAAAAGCCAGGGCATAGAAGGCATTGAACCCCGATTTCAGTCTCTCGATCTCGTCCTTGTGGGCGGCGTCGATCTGCTCCAGTGTTTCATAGCGGCTCAGGATCTCGGATGCCTTGACCTTGGAAGCGTCCAGAAAATCCGCATCCCCGGTCGCCGCCGCGGTATTCAACGATTCCACGACCCCCTCGAAGCTTTTGATGTTCTCCCCGGCTGCATAGAGGATCGGGAACTGGGTGTCACGGATCTCCTTGAGGAGGGAATTGCCGCCAGACAGAACCAGGGAGGAGTAGATCAGGTAGGCAGCGAAGCTCAGTGCGGCAACGGCAGGCACCAGCAACAGTTGTACTTTCAGGGGATAGTTGCTGAATCTGCTCATCTGCATGGTCGATTCACCTTAGGGGGCAAGAACGACCCTGACACTGCGGTTCACCGCGCTTTTGTCGATATAGCCGATGGCACTCGGATTGCCGGCCACGGCCTTCCTGACCGCCAGGTTGTCGGTCAGCAGTTTCGGTGGACGGCCGTTGCCCGTGAAAATGATCTTTGCCCAGTATGCCGTGAGCTGTGAAGGACTCTTGTGCGCCACCTTGGTATAGAACTCATCCCTGGCTGCGCTGCCTTCAGGCTGATCGATAGGGAGAGCAGACTGCCCATTCGGGAAGGTGCCGACCTTGGCAAGAAATATCTTTGTGACCTGCTCGGCCGTCAGGCTCTTGACGGCACTCTTGGCAGAAACGACCACAACCACATCGGCATGCGCACTCGCGGCAAACGTTGCCACGGCGAGGAGCAGCGGAAGTATCAGGCGGTTGCGGAACATTGGTGATCGTCCTTCGCGACTAAAACACAAAATCAACAACGGCAGAAATCACGTGAAACTTGCTTCCATAGAGAGTCACGTTCGGCGGCACGTTGACGAGGTAGCCATTCGAGTTGTCGCTGAGCCTCACCTGGTCGTACTGTACCTTCAGGTCGTAATTCCTCATGAAGTCCCAGCGTACGCCTAGGCTGGATGTGCTCTGGGACCTGTTGGCCCGAACGATGGCAGCGGCCGTCGGCGGGGTCGAAGACGAATAAAAGGAACCGGGGCTGTTCTGGCTATAAAGGAGATACGGCGTGAATTTATTGATGCGGTAACCGCCGCTGACATACATCGCGCCGATCTTGGAGGTGGATCGACGTTGTATCCACTCGGAGATGACGAACCAATCGCCCGGGTC
>DATGEA010000232.1:0-2335 GCA_035310605.1 Nitrospira sp.
ATCCGGCAGAAGCCAGAGGAGATCGGGCCGAAGGAAAGGTCATCGTCAAGGCCGTGATCAAAGAAGATGGATCGGTGGGGAATGTCGAGGTAGTGCGAAGCTCAGGATTTCAGAGCCTCGACCAAGCGGCACTCGAGCTCATGCGGCACGCGGGCCCGTTCAATCTGCCGCGCGAACTCGGGAAGCCACAGGTGACAATTCAAATCCCGCTCAACTACCGGCTGGACCGCTCATAACCATCCTCCCACAGTTTCGTCAGTTATGGCACTCGTCCTGTTCCATTCGGGTAGGATGGCATCTCTGTTAAACGTAAGAATAGAGCGGCGGAACCCTGTCCTGGACAATGCTGAATAGCTTGCGGTGTGACTCCCCCGTTCGAAATAGGTCCTCGCCGTCCTGCTCCCGCCTATTTGCCCAGACCTGTGATGGGCCCCGGCCCTCTTTGCCACTCGTTCCACCGTGGCCTCATTGACGCGATCTTTGTGATAATTGATCCAACAGGCGATGATTCCTCCCGGCGTCACATCGAGACAGAGCCGTTTCATTGCCCAATTCACTGGGCCGGCCCGTTTTGACCGGATTCTGACGGGAAACGCACGCGATTCCTCAATCCGGACGAGACATGGACCTGCCCGGCCTGATCGACAATGACGGCTTCGACGTCGTCCAGATGCTCCACCAGCTTCATCCCCCTCTCCAGTCCCATGACAAAGATGCCTGTATCGAGCCCGTCGGCCCAGACCCCCTCCTTGGCGATCACGCTGACGCTTTGGCAACCACGCGCCGGTTGAAGCGTGAACGGATCAAGGATATGGTGATATCGGACACCGTCCTGCTCGACAAACCGTTCATAATCACCGGCCGTCGAAATTGCTTCATCCTGCAAATCGACGAACAGGAGAATCTTCCCCTCACGTCGTGGGTGCTGAATCGCCACCGGGAACCGCTTCCCTCCGGGCAACCGGCCGAACGTTTTGATATCTCCCGAGAGGGCCACCACGCCGGCCGCAGCTCCCGCCTTCTGCATTACCGTCACCGCTTGATCCGCTGCATAACCTTTGCCGATTCCTCCTACGTCGATCTGCATGCCCGCCTTATCGAGATAGATCGTTCGCTCCGATACGTCGGCATGAACCGCACGGAGATCCATGAGGGGTTTTAAGGCATCCAACTCCTCCGCGGTCGGGAAGCGTGGCTGTGCCGACACGTTCCACGCATTAACGGCAGGACCCACAGCGATATTAAAAGCTCCCCCGGTCATCTCCGCCACTTGCATTGCACGTCGCACGAGAGTGAGCGTCTCCGGACTAACCGGAACCGGCTTCACGCCTGCCGAGGCGTTTACGCGGGATAATTCGCTGTCCGGAATCCATGTGCTCAACAACTGCTCAAGCCGTTTCACTTCCTGAAATCCAGCATTAATGGCGCGGTTGGCTTCCTGCTCACTTGCCCCCACCGCAGTAATGGAAACCAGCGTCCCCATATGCATCTGGGTCCGCTTCACCATCACAGCCGGTGAAGCAGGCGACAGTTCTGCACAGCCAGATCCCATCATCAGCACAAGTGAGAGGAAAAACATCATCCTATTTGCCCGAACGAGTGACATGAGAGAGCTCCTACCAGACATGCCGCTGAAAATAACGAGGGTAGCGAGGATACGGCATGACTTCATACAACCGCATCTCCATGTTCGAGGGCTCGGGGAGATGTACGGTGACGGGGGTTCCCTGAAACGCCGGATACTCTTTGGTGAGAAATGCATCGGCCTCAGACTGATCGTTTTGGTCCATCACCATCGACAGCGCCACCATCCGCCCATAGCCAGGTGAATCTACCCCGAAACGCCAGGTCCCCAAATAGGTCACCGCATCCTCCGCAATGGAAAATTCGGCGTTCACTTGAGCCATGGACATAAAGGGCCCCTCGCTGATTTGGACTCGATTGAGTCGATAGTCGCCGGGAGGTAGCGCGATAGCGAAATATCGATCGTCGGACAGGATCTCCACATTGAACCGCTCGTGGGTCTTTTGATCTTCGACTTCAAAGGATCGCACAACCGGCCCATAGATCCGGCTTCTGTCCCCTGTCAGCACAACCACGACCCGCCCAACGGCCAATGGCCCCTTCATCTCGGTCACATCAAGAACCGGAGGCAATTGAGTGACACATCCAGCACAAGTCAGAGCCAATCCAACAATCCAGCCGTAAGTGGCTCCCCTGCGTCGCCATGTCACCTTCATGGGTGAATTATAGGTAAATGGAAACAAGAATGCATGCGCTCCGCCCGTAGAAAAGAGGAACGATACCTCTTGACAAAAGACGCTTGGCCGAGATA
>DATGEA010000233.1:0-23114 GCA_035310605.1 Nitrospira sp.
GCACCAAGGCGGGGATCGTTCCCCTGCACGTGTGGCTGCCCTATGCCCATCCGGCCGCACCGTCGCACGTTTCAGCCCTCATGTCCGGCGTCATGATCAAGACAGCGATCTACGGCTTGTTGCGGGTCTCGTTCGATTTTCTCGACGGACAGTTTCCCTGGTGGTGGGGCTTCAGCGTGCTCGTCGTCGGCGCGGTCTCCGCCCTGCTCGGCGTGATGTATGCCCTGATGGAGCATGATCTCAAGAGCCTCCTCGCCTATCACAGCGTCGAGAACATCGGGATCATTCTGCTCGGGATCGGAGCCGGGATGATTTTTCACAGCTACGGACTCAAGGAGCTGGCTGCGCTCGGATTGATCGCCGGTCTGTACCACACCATCAATCATGCCATGTTCAAAGCCCTGCTGTTTCTGGGAGCCGGATCACTGCTCTATGCGACCCATACCCGCAACATGGAGGAATACGGCGGCCTGCTGCGCCGGATGCCCTGGACCGGCGCCTGCTTTCTCATCGGCGCGGTCTCGATCGCCGCGCTGCCGCCGACGAACGGATTCGTCAGCGAGTGGCTGGTCTTTCAAAGCCTCTTCTTGAGCTACCAGGCGCCGTCGCTGCTGGTGAAGCTGATGCTGCCATTGGCCGCCGCCATGCTGGCGCTGACCGGGGTCTTGGCCCTGGCCTGCTTCGCCAAAGCGTTCGGGATTTCGTTCCTGGCCCTGCCGCGCAGCCCCCACGCCAAACATGCCGAAGAAGTGCCCTGGTCCATGCGCGTGGGGATGGGCTTCCTGGCGGCCCTGTGCGTCGTCCTCGGACTTGCTCCGATGGCGGTCATTCCGCTCCTGGATCGCGTTACCGCTTCCATGGCCGGCGCATCGATAGCGGATAAAATGCTGGCCCTCGACGGCTGGGCCCTCACGCCGGTCAACGTGGAATTCTCCAGCCTGTCAACTCCGGTGCTGGCCTTCGTCCTTGCGGGAACGGCGGCGGCGGGGCTTGCGCTCGTCGCGCTGTTCGGCGGCCTTCGCGCCAACCGGTATTACAAGACCTGGGGATGCGGC
This sequence comes from Nitrospira sp., assembly GCA_035310605.1. GTDB lineage: Bacteria > Nitrospirota > Nitrospiria > Nitrospirales > Nitrospiraceae > Nitrospira_C. The sequence continues at coordinate 1,056 of DATGEA010000233.1, forward strand.
CTCAACCTGTCGCCCCGCATGGAATACACGGCAACCGGCTTCGTCCAGCCGATCAAGCGGGTCTTCAGCACGATCTACCAGCCAACGGTGAAACTGGAAACGGAATTTCTGGAGGAGTCCCGCTACTTCGCCAAGCGCCGGCGATTCGAGTTTCACATCGAACCGATGTTCCAGAAGTACCTCTACGATCCGCTGGTCCGGTTCATGTCCGGCCTGGCCGACCGGCTGCGGATCGTCCAGGCAGGCAGCCTCCATTTGTACCTGGCGTACATGTTCGTCACGCTCGTGCTGCTCTTGCTGGTCACGCTCTGACGGAGAGTCATGACGAAGAACCAGGCGATACTGCAAGCGATCCTGCTCACGTTGGCACAGGCCATGGTCCTGCTGGCCGCTTCGCCCGCCGTCGTCGGCCTCATCAGAAAGGTGAAGGCCCGGTTCCAGTGCCGGCAAGGAGCAAGCCTGTTCCAGCCTTACGCGGATCTCGCCAAGCTGTTCAGAAAGCAGCCGGTGGTCTCGACCACCACATCGTGGATCTTCACGGCGACCCCCTATATCGTCTTCGCCTCGACGCTGACGGCCGGGCTGCTCGTGCCGGTCTTCGCATCGCAAATGCCGCTGAACTTTGCCGGCAACATCATCGCCTTCGTCTATCTGCTGGCGGTGGGGACGTTCTTTCTGATCCTCGCGGGGCTCGATGCGGGGTCGGCCTTCGGCGGCATGGGCAGCAGCCGGGAATCGATCGTCGCGTCGCTGACCGAACCGGCCATGATCATGGCGATCTTTGCGATCGCCCTGACCGCCGGTTCCACCAACCTCAGCACGATCGTCCATAAGACCGCCCTGCTCGAAGGGATCGTGACGGATCCGTCGCCGCATCTGATGGCGCTCGCCGCCCTCTTCATCGTGGCCCTCGCGGAAACGGGACGCGTCCCCGTGGACAACCCGGCCACCCATCTCGAACTGACGATGATTCACGAGGCCATGGTATTGGAATATTCCGGCCGCTATCTCGCGCTCGTCGAATGGGCCTCGGGCATCAAGTTGCTGGTGTTTCTGACCCTCATCGCCAACGTGTTCTTCCCCTGGGGCATCGCCACCACCCTCACGCCGATGAGCCTGTCGATCGGCCTGGCCGTCTATCTGGTGAAAGTCGCGGGCCTTGCCGTGCTGATCGGCACGCTCGAGTGCATGTTCGCCAAGCTGCGCCTCTTCCGTGTCACCGACCTGCTCGGGGTCGCCTTCATCCTGGCGTTGCTTGGATTGCTGTTCTTTTACATCTTGCGAGGATGACCTTGTCCTGGCTGACTCCGCACGTGGGCACACAACTCGTGGATTTGGGCTCGGCCCTCCTGCTGCTGACCTGCTTTGCGATCGTCGCGCAGCGCCGCCTCTCCGCCTGCGTGGACCTCTTCGCCCTGCAATCCCTGTTTCTGGCCATGACCGCCGCCCTGGTGGCCTTCCTGACCGGCACTCCACACATCTATTTCGCGGCGGCCCTGACGGTGCTGGTGAAGGTGATCGTGATTCCCCGCGTGCTGAAGGGCGTGATCGAGCGGCTCAACGTGACCCGCGAACTGGTGATGAACGTCAACGTGCCGGCCAGCCTGCTGATCTGCGGCGCGCTGGTGATGATCGCCTTTTTCATCACGCAGCCGATCATTCCGTTCGGCCATCTCCTGACCCGCGATTCGCTCGCCATTGCGCTGGCGATCGTGCTGATCGGCTTCTTCACGATGATCTCGCGCCAAAAGGCCGTCACGCAGCTGATCGCGTTCCTGGTCATGGAAAACGGGCTGTTTCTGGGAGCCACCGCCGCCACGTACGGCATGCCGCTGATCGTCGAATTGGGCGTCTTTTTCGACGTGCTGGTCGCAGCCCTGATCGCCGGCATTTATACGAACCGGCTGCAGGACGCGTTCGACAGCGTGGACACGAGCCGTCTCAGCGAGTTGAAGGAATGATTGGGGATCCTACGACGATCGCCGTCAGTCTGCTCCTGCTTGCGCCGCTGGCGGCGGGATGCCTCAGCCTGCTGCTCTCCAGCTCGCGCCGGCTCCATTTCACCAATTTGACCAGCATCGGTATCCTGGTCGCCGCGGAAGCGGCGATCACGAGGACCGTGCTGGCGCAAGGTCCGGTCACGGCGTTCGGCGAGATCGTGTACATTGACGCCCTCTCGTCGGTCATTCTGTTCATTATCGGAACCGTCGGCCTGGCCTGTTCGCTCTACATGCGGTCCTACATGGACGAGCAAGTGGCGCGCGGCGTCATCGCGGCCAAGCGGCTCAATCTCTTCTTTTTCCTGTTTCACATGTTCATTCTGGCCATGGTCGTGGCGACCGTCGCCAATAGTCTGGGCGTCCAATGGGTCGCCATCGAAGCCACGACCCTGGCCACGACGTTTCTGATCGCCTTCTGGCGGAGACGTGAATCGCTGGAGGCAGGCTGGAAATACCTGATCCTCTGTTCCGTCGGCATCTCCCTGGCCCTGTTCGGAGTCGTGCTGATGTACTACTCGTCCCTGCGCGTGCTGGGCGACTTCAGCTCGGCCCTCAATATCACGCAACTCCAGCAGGTCGCGGCTCAGCTGGACCCCCACATTCTGAAATTGGCCTTTGTGTTTCTGTTTGTGGGGTACGGGACAAAAGTCGGGCTTGCACCGATGCACAGCTGGCTCCCCGATGCCTACACGGAAGCGCCGGCGCCGGTCGCAGCCATGCTGGCCGGCGTGCTGGAAACCGTGGCGGTGTATGCCATTCTCAGAAGCCGGGCGATCGTCGATCAAGCGGTCTCCCCGGACTTCACCGGCAGTCTCCTGGCCCTGTTCGGGCTCCTGTCGTTTGCCCTCGCCGCCTTCTTCATCCTTTTGCAGCACAACTACAAGCGGCTGTTCGCGTACTCGAGCATCGAGCACATGGGATTGGCGATGGTGGGGTTCGGAGTGGGAGGCCCCATCGGCAATTTCGGCGGTCTGTTCCATCTGGTCAACCATGCCTTCGCCAAATCGCTCGCGTTCTTTGCGGCAGGCAATATCCACAGACGGTTCAAGACGGTCGAGATCGAGCAGGTCCACGGCCTCACGACCGTCCTGCCCTGGTCCGCACTGGCGTTACTGATCGCCGGACTCGCGCTGGCCGCCCTCCCGCCCTTCGCGCTCTTCGCCAGCGAGATGCAGATCCTCACGATGCTCGGATCTTCCGGACTGCCCGGCGAATGGCTCGGGTCGGGACCGGGCACTCCGCTCCTCATTCTCCTCCTCTGCAGTCTGGTCGCCTTTGCAGGGTTTCTCTACCGCATCACCAGCATGGTCTGGGGTGAAGCACCCAGGGACGTCGCGCAGGGTGAACAGTGGTCGGTGGGCCACATCCCGATCATATTGCTGGGGGCCGTGCTCGTCGGGTTTTGCTGGGCCCTGCCGCCCCCGATACGACAACTCTTTGAAACGGCCTCGACCCTGTTGCTGAGCCGTTAGCCGGAGGATGTGATGACGGATCGTCCACCGCTTGAGCAACAGATCAGGGAAGCATTTCCCGGATTGGTTCCGGACTATCCCTCCGGCGGCAGCCTGGTACGTTACCGCACGGACAAGGTCCGGCTTCCTGAGCTCGCCCGGTTTCTTCATGAGAAGCTGCACGCCCGCCTGGCCTTGCTGTTCGCCGTCGACTGCCGCCCGCTCGCAGAGAAATATGAGCTGCAGTATCTGTTTGCGCTGGACTCAGGCAGACCCTGGGTGCTGCTGACGGTCGAAGTGACCGGGCAAGACCGGCTGTTCACCTCGATCACACCGTCGATTCATGCCGCGCAATGGTACGAGCGGGAAATCCGCGATATGTTCGGGTTGATCCCGCAAGGCCATCCGGATCTTCGTCGTCTGGTTCGGCACGAGCATTGGCCGAAGGGAACCCATCCCTTGAGGAAAGACTTTGCCTGGGACAAGGTCCTGGCCCGGCACCAGGGCGACTATCGCTTCCGCCATATCGAGGGCGAGGGCGTCTTCGAAGTGCCGGTCGGGCCGATTCACGCCGGCATCATCGAGCCGGGGCACTTCCGCTTCTCGGTCGCCGGTGAACCGATCATGCAGCTCGAAGTACGGCACTTCTGGAAACATCGTGGCCTAGAAAAATTGTTCGAGCAGCAGAGGCTGGCCGACGGGGTTCCGCTCGCAGAACGCGTGTCCGGAGATACGACCGTCGGACACAGCCTGGCCTACTGCCAGGCCGTGGAAACGCTGCTGCACGTCGAGGTGCCCCGACGCGCCCGGTATCTTCGTTCGCTCTTCCTCGAACTGGAACGGCTCCACAACCATCTGGGGGATATCGGCGCGATCTGCAACGACACCGCCTACGCTCTCCCCCATGCCCACTGCGGCCGGATGAAAGAACGTTTGATGCAGCTCAACGACCGGTTGAGCGGCTCCAGATTTCTTCGAGGCACCATGACCATCGGCGGAGTCACGAGAGACGTACCGGCTGCCGAGCGGAGCGAAGTGACTGATGAGCTGGACCGGATCGAAAAGGATTTTTCAGAACTCGAATCCATCATTTTCGCGAACGCCTCGCTCACGGACCGTCTGGAAACGACCGGCGTCTTAACGGAGTCCATCGCCTGGGATCATGGCGTCATCGGCGTCGTCGGACGGGCGTCGGGTATCGATCAGGACGTCCGGCGCGACCGCCCGTTCGCCGCGTACGACGAAATCCCCCCGAAGGTCGCGCTCTATCGATACGGGGATGTCCGCGCCCGCATGCGCGTGCGCATGGACGAGATCCATGAATCGATCCGGTTGATCCGCGAGATCCGCCTGAAGATCCCGGAAGGTCCGATCGCAGGCGAAGCGGGTCATGCGCCGCAGCCGGGCGAGTGGGCTTTCTCGGCCGTGGAAGGCTGGAGGGGAGAAATTCTCTATTTCCTCATGGCCGGAGAACACGGACGGATCCATCGCTGCAAGGTGCGCGATCCCTCGTTCGTCAACTGGCCTGCCATCCAATGGGCCGTGGTGGGTAATATTATCCCCGATTTTCCGTTGATCAATAAGAGTTTCAATCTCTCGTATGCCGGCAATGACCTATAAAACGGGCAAGAGGCGCGGGGCTAGGGGCAAGCAATGCAAAGCGTCCACCCATAGCCCCATCCCTCTCGCCTCGTGCCAGCCGACGAAAGGAGGCCTATGTTCCGTATTCTCAAGAAGAGTCTGAAGACGGGAGTGGTGACAGGGCAGCATCCTCAGGCCAAGCAACCGTCCGAAGGCCCCACGCCGGAGGCTCGCGAGAAAGCCCTGCCGTTCAGACAGTCGTTGACCATTCGCGAAGTGGACACAGGCTCGTGCAATGCCTGCGAGATGGAGATGAACGCCCTGGCCAATCCTGTCTACGACATCGAGCGGTTCGGCGTGCACATCGCGGCCTCGCCGCGCCACGCCGATGCGCTGGTGGTGACCGGCCCGGTCACATTCAACATGGAACAGGCCTTGAACGACGTCTACAAACAGACGCCGGATCCGAAACTGGTGATCGCGCTCGGCGACTGCGCCATCAACTGCGGAGTCTTCAAAGGGAGTTACGCGGTGACCGGCCCGGTTGACCGTCACATTCCGGTCGATGTGCGCATCCCCGGCTGCCCGCCCCGCCCGGTTGAGATCCTGAAGGCCCTTGAAGAACTCCGGGATTCAAGAGGGTCATCTGGAAAGTAAACCAGCGTAGGCGCAGGCACGAGGCTGTTTGCAATTCGCGACCGGCCAGCCGTATCATCCGGTCCATGCAAGTCCAACTCAGTCATCCGGCCAGAGCCGTCGAAGTAAAAGGCCCCAAACGGGCCAAAGACGTCTTGAAGGAACTCAACCTCGTCGTCGAGGCACACCTGGTCATCCGTGGTGATGAACTGGTGACCGAAGACGAGATGCTTTCCGACAAGGATCAGATCGAAATCCGGCCGGTGATCTCCGGCGGCTCTCTCGAGCCGCAGACGCAAGGTCAGAGGCACGCGGCGAGAGGGGTTAACAGATGCTTCCCCGTCTCTCGCCCCTAGCCATTTGCCTCAAGCCTATGGTCATTCAATGAACTGCACCAAGTGTAAAACCAAAGCCGTCATCAAACTCCCGCGGCACCATGCCGCCTTCTGCAAGGGCTGTTTCACCGGCTTCGTCCATGATCAGGTGGCCAAGGCGATCAAGTCGCAGAAGATGTTCGGAAAGGATCAGCGGATTCTGGTCGCTGTCTCCGGCGGGAAGGACAGTCTGGCCCTGTGGGACATTCTGCTGAAGCTCGGCTACAAGGCAGACGCCCTCTATGTGAACCTGGGCATCGGGAACTACTCGGAACGATCTCACGAGAAAGTCCGGCGATTTGCCGAAACCGTCGCCGCCCCGCTCGGAGCGACATTGCACACCCACACGGTCGAGCAGGAAGAAGGGGCCGGCATTCGCGAACTGGCCCAGCTTGTTCATCGCCCGACCTGCTCGACCTGCGGCACGATCAAGCGCTATCAATTCAACCGCGCGGCGATCGAGCACGAGTATGACGTGATGGCGACGGGCCACAACCTCGATGACGAGGCCGCCCGCCTGCTGGGGAACGTGTTGCACTGGCAGGAAGAGTACCTCGATAAGCAGGCTCCGAGTCTCCCCGCCTCGGTGGAAGGCTTTGCCAAGAAAGTGAAGCCGCTCTACCGGCTGACGGAGCGTGAACTGGCTGCCTATTGCGTCCTCAACCGGATCGACTACATCGTGGATGAATGTCCGATGGCGCAGGGGGCTCGATCCCTGCTCTACAAGGAAGTCCTGAATCGATTGGAAACCGAGTCGCCCGGCACCAAACAGACGTTCTATTGGGGGTTTCTCGAAAAGCAGAACAAGAAGGAATCCGCCCCCACGACCATGGCCGAGAAGGATCAGGCCGTGCTCCACCCCTGCGCCACATGCGGCCAACCCACCACCGCCGAGGTCTGCTCCTACTGTAAACTGATGGCTCGCGCAAAAACCCCATCGGTCTCGTGAGTTTCGGTCGCACCCTCCAAGAACGTTCTGTCGCGCAACCATCGCGTTGCGTCGAAGCGTTTTGTTTCGGACTCTGTGTATTGCTCCTGCTCCTGCTGCCTAGCTGGGTCGGAGGTGAAACGTTCACTCCCTCGACGACGATCGGGACACAGACGGTCGGCTTCACCGCCGGACCGCTCTTCCCCATCCGGCTCATGCCCGCTCAATCCTCAAAGCTCTTCGGGGTCGCGGCAGCACCTTCCTGGGCCATCACCCTCACTGATTCGATCGGTTCCAGCTGGTACCAGGGACAGGTCGGTATCGGTGTGGAACTGCCGACGTTTCGTACCGACGAACCCGTGACCGCCTACGGCATCGGCATCTCACCGAAACTTCTGTACAGCTTTACCGCGCTTGGTCGTTTGCGCCCCTATCTTGAAGGCGGCGGCGGGCCGCTGTGGACCGACTTGGGAGGCCGAGTCCCGGAGCAACCGGGGCAGTTCAATTTCATCGTCTGGGGCGGAGCGGGATGTTCCTGGTTCCTCACGCCGCAATGGGCCGTCCAAGCGGGGTACCGGTTCGTGCACATTTCCAACGGGGGCACCCGTCACCCGAATTCCGGATTGAACGCCGGGATGCCGTTCGTCGGACTGTCCTTCAGCTTCTTCTAGGGCCTGCCGCCCTTGCAAAGCCTTGAGCGACCCCGTAAGCTGCACCAACAACGATTGATTGTTCGAGCTTCGGCGTTATTTAGTTCCTCATGGCGACCACTTCACGCGACTACTACCAGATTCTCGGCATCGCCCGTTCGGCCTCGGCGGACGACGTCAAGAAAGCCTATCGCCGCCTTGCCCGCCAGTACCATCCCGACCTGCACGGCGGCGCAAAAAAATCCGAGATGGAAAAGAAGTTCAAGGAACTCAACGAGGCCCACGAGGTCCTCTCCGACCCCGACAAACGCAAGAAATACGATCAGTACGGCGCGCAGTGGGAGCAGGCGGAGGCCTTCGAGAAAGCCCGCCGGCAGGCCGGCGCGGGAGGCTTCGGCGGGCAGGACGCGCGCGGCGGGTTCGGCGGCGGCGAAGCCTTCTCCGATATGTTTGAGAACCTGTTCGGCGGGCGAGGCCGCGGCGGGACCGGGCGAGGGTTTGCGGTACCGGGTGACGATCTGGAGACCGAGGTCGATCTGACCTTGCGGGAAGTCCTGACCGGGGTCACGAAACGGGTCCGCTTGAACGAGCCGATCCCCTGCTCGACCTGCCAAGGGACCGGGGCCTTGCGCGGGCGAACCTGCCCGACCTGCTTCGGATCCGGCTCCACGACGGAATCGAAGACGATCGAGGTCAAAATTCCGGCCGGCGTGCAGGACGGCACGCGCGTGCGTGTGGCAGGCAAGGGACAGCCGGGATCAAACGGCGGCAAGCGCGGCGATCTGTATCTCCATGTCGTCATCGAACCGGACCCCATATTCCGCCGCCAGGGCAGCGACATCCACGTGGCACTGCCGATCTATCCGTGGGAAGCCGCCTTAGGCGCGGAAATCATGGCGCCGACCTTGACGGAACCGGTGCGCGTGAAAGTCCCGGCAGGAAGCCGGGCCGAGGGCAAGCTGCGGCTCAAAGGGAAGGGGCTCCCGTCGGCGACCGGCGGACATGGCGATCTCTTCCTGGTGCTCCACATCGTGATGCCGCCGTCGATCACCGAAGAGGATCAGACACTCTACGAACGGTTGGGGCGCGGGAAACATCCGGATCCACGCGCCGAACTCCTCAGCCAGACCAGACTGCGATAACCGCATGACCCCGACCGAGTACGCCGCGCTGGCCTTCAGCTCGCTCTTCGTGATCGTCGATCCCATCGCGACGGTGCCCGCCTTCCTGGCCATGACCGCGCGGGATACGATGGGCCAGCGGCTCCGCATGGCCCGTACCGCCTGTCTCGTCGCCGTCGGCCTGCTGAGTGGTTTTGCGCTCATCGGCCAATGGCTCTTTTCACTCCTGGGGATCACCCTTCCCGCCGTTCAAGTTGCCGGCGCGCTCGTGCTGCTGCTCGTCGCGCTGGACATGCTGCGTGCGCAGCGCTCGCCCGTTCAGGAAACCGCGGCGGAAACGGCGGAGGGAGCCACGAAGGATGACATCGCCATTACGCCCCTGGCCGTTCCGATGCTGGCGGGACCGGCGGCCATTTCAACGGTGATCCTGCTCGAAGCCCAGGCGGCCTCTTGGGCCTATCGCGGTATCTTGCTGGCTTGCGTTGCGCTGGTCGGTCTGGCAAGCTACGCAGTCTTAGCGCTCGGGGCCTCGGGGGCCAAGTGGATGAGTCCCCTGGCGGAAAAGATCATCACGCGCCTTATGGGCCTGCTGCTCGCCGCCCTAGCCATTCAATTCCTCTTCAACGGACTGAAGGGCGAAGGCGGCTTGCTTGTGCGATAATGATGCAGCGACCGTGAATACGCAGAGGCTTTATCAATAAGAAGGAGGACGGCATGACGAAGGTAACCAGGACAATTTCCACACTCGGCATCGCGTCAGCATTCGCGATTACTGTGGGACTCCCCACCGTCTGGGCCAATGAGCCGGGTTACGGGAAGGAAGGACATGCCGGCAGCGGGCACAGCGCCATGGGCGGCCATGGCATGGGCATGATGCACAGCAGCACCGGGCATCTGATCCGCCATCTTCTGAAACACGAAAAGGAGATCGGGCTCGCCGCTGACCAGGTGGCGAAATTGAAAGATATTCAGCTGAATCTCGACAAGGCGCGCATCAAAGCGGAAGCCGACATCCAAATCGCCGAACGCGAGTTGAAGGCGTTGACCGACGATGAAAAGTCGGACCTCGGCGCGATTGAAGCGAAGCTGAAGCAGAGCGAGGACTTGCAGGTCGCTCTGCGGATGACCTCCATCAAGACGCGGCGGGAAGTCCTCGGTCTCTTGACGCCGGAGCAGCGCGCGAAGGAAAAGGCCGAACACGAGAAGATGATGCAGCAGCACAAGGGCACTGGGCCGGGCCCTGGGACCCCCCACGGCGGCGGCATGGGCAGTCCCCATGGCGGACCCATGGGCAGCAATCCGCACAAGGGATCAGGCAGCCAGCCCACTGCTCCGGGAAGTATGTCCGTCCAATAGTGCCACCATTTCACCAGGAGGTCTCTGATGAACATCTTCACGCTCATCCTGACATTGACGGTCGGAACCCTGTTAGCCATCGGCACGCCGGCCTGGAGCGATGACAAGGAAGGCAAGATCGGCGATCTGCTGAAGGACGCGAAAGTCACGATCGATCAGGCCATCAAGACGGCCCTTGAAAAGGTGCCGGGCACGGCCGTCGAAGCCGAGCTCGAAAAGAAGCACGACAAGACGGTGTGGGAAGTCGAAGTCGTCGGCGCGGACGGCAACGTGACGGAAGTCCATATCGACGCCGCCACCGGCACCGTGATCGACACGGAAGCGAAGAAAGAGAAGAAACACGAAGAGAAGAAGAAGGAAGGAAAGAAAGGGAAGTAATCACGTTTCTTTCTCTTTCCTGCCATAGTCGATGCTCCCAAGGCTGATCAAAATGTCGTCCAGCAAGGCCGCAAGGAGTGAGGACCCCGAGGCGTACGCGCCCAAGGTACGTTGAGGGGTTCGAACGACTGAGAACGAAGCTGGAGGACATTTTCAGCAGCCTGCAAGAGGAGAACATGCCAAAAGAAATCAAGCTAAAGAGTCACGATCTCTTGGTCGGTCCCGGCCGGGCGCCGGCCCGCGCCATGTTGAAAGCCGTCGGATTCACCGACGAAGACCTGACCCGTCCGATCATCGGCGTCGCCAACACCTGGATCGAGGTGATGCCCTGCAATTTCCACTTGCGCCGGTTGTCGGAGCGGGTCAAGGCCGGCATCCGTGCCGCGGGCGGCACGCCTATCGAGTACAACACGATCGCCGTCTCCGACGGCATTTCGATGGGCACCGAAGGGATGAAGGCTTCGTTGATCAGCCGCGAAGTGATCGCCGACTCGATCGAGCTGGTGGCGCGCGGGCATCTCTTCGACGGCGTCGTGGCGCTTTCGGGCTGCGACAAGACCATCCCGGGAACGGTGATGGCGCTCGCGCGCTTGAACGTGCCGTCGTTGATGCTCTACGGGGGCTCGATCATGCCGGGACAGTTCCAGGGCCATGACGTGACGATTCAGGACGTCTTCGAAGCCGTCGGCAAACATGCCTCCGGCAAGATGACGAATGACGAACTGAAAGATCTGGAAGACCACGCCTGCCCGGGCCCCGGCGCCTGCGGCGGCCAGTTCACGGCCAATACGATGGCGATCGCATTCGAATTTCTCGGGATCTCCCCGATGGGACGCAACGGCGTGCCGGCCATGGATAATCGCAAGGACGACGTCGCCTTCGAATGCGGCAAAATGGTGATGGATCTGCTCAAACAGGATCTCCGTCCGCGCCAGATCATCACCCGCAGGTCGCTTGAGAATGCGATTGCGGCGGTGGCGACGACCGGCGGATCGACAAATGCGGTATTACACTTGCTGGCCATCGCCCGCGAAGCCGGTATCAAGTTGACGATCGACGACTTCGACAAGATCAACCGTAAAGTGCCGCTTCTCGCCGACTTGAAACCGGGCGGACGATTTGCGGCGGCGGATCTTTACGCAGCCGGAGGCACGACCCTGGTCGCCAAACGCCTGCTGGATGCAGGGATTCTGCACGCGAATCAGCCGACGGTCACCGGACGCACGATCGGGGAAGAGGCCAAGAACGCGACAGAGACGCCAGGACAGCAAGTACTGCGTCCGCTCACGAATCCCATCAAGAAAACCGGCGGGCTGGTCATCCTCAAGGGAAACCTGGCGCCGGATGGCTGCGTGGTGAAAGTAGCCGGCCATTCAATGATGCACTTCAGAGGACCGGCCAAGGTCTACGACCGCGAAGAAGATGCGTTCGTGGCGGTGAAGGCCGGACAGATCAGGGCAGGCGACGTGGTGGTCATCCGTTACGAAGGACCGTCAGGCGGGCCCGGCATGCGAGAGATGCTGGGCGTGACCGCGGCCATCGTCGGCGCCGGGCTCGGCGATTCGGTCGCGTTGCTCACCGACGGACGATTTTCCGGCGCGACCCACGGCCTCATGGCCGGCCATGTCGCCCCTGAAGCCGTCAGGGGAGGTCCGATCGCCGCGGTGAAGAACGGGGATATCATTACCTTCGACATCGCGAAACGGACGCTGAATGCGGATTTATCTCAAAAGGAGATCAAGGCCAGGCTGAAGAAGGTCAAGCAGCCGGTTCCGCGCTATACCTCAGGAGTGATGGCCAAGTATGCCCGTCACGTGTCCTCGGCGTCCGAGGGAGCGGTCACAAGCTAACGGTTGGCACGGCCTGGAGAAGCCTTCGGTTTCTCCAGGCACACGGTGATCACGTTGGTGACGGCATCTTCGTAGCTATACCGGTGTAAATATTCGAGCGCGGGAAGCGCTCGGGCAATCTCCTCGCTGATTCTCGACTCCTCGTGACAGAGTACGAATCCCGCTTCCCTGAGCAGGTTCTTCCAATCCGATTTCCTCAGTCGATTCACGTAGGAACTGCGATTCCACCTCATGAGGTTCCAGAGCCATTCGGGGTACCGGAGACAGTGGAATAACTTGAGCGGTTCAGCCTCGTTCAGACCGTAGTACGAATGGTCTCCCAGATCGATCAGAGAAACCAGCCGGCCTCCATTGCGCAGAACCCGAAAACATTCCGCCACCGTCACGGCAGGGTACCGCAGGTGCTCAAACGCCGTGTAGGCCCAAATGACATCGAATCGATGACTCTCGAACGGCAATCTCTTGCCGTCGTACACGATGTAGCTCACTCCCTTCCCACACGCGCGTTCCGGCGCAATGTAGTCAGCCACATCCACGGCCGTGCAACTGTTTGCACCGGATGCGATCGCGCGCTCCAGCACTTCAAGGGTCTGCCCAGGGCCGATCTCAAGCACATCTTTCCCTTCGACCGCGACGAACTTCGAGTAGAGTTCAAACACCTGATTGGCTGTTTGGGAATCGGCATTGAGACCGGTGGAGTGATAGCGTTGAGCAACTTTTGCCACGGGCCTGATGCCCATCAGCAGGTTCTGGAAAATTTCTAGAGGAATAGCCATGAAAGGAACATTTGCGTGAGAAAGCTGCAGGAACTGGCAGGTTATCTTCCCTTCATCCTTCCACGCATTTCTGAAATCATGTCTTCAAGGTCGGCCTCCGCCTTGGCGCGATCGCTGATCAACTTATCCAGATTGTAGGGACGAGGGGGACTGGACTCCGCAACATCCGGCTTCATGGTCGGCTTAGCCGGCATTTCGACTTTGGGGGGTTGGCCCGCCTTGGCTTGAGGTTGAACCGGAGGATTCGCCGGCAGATCCGCCGACGCTTTGGTCTGCGTCGAGGGACCTGTGGCCCCTCCCGTTGATTTTGCCGCGAGCCCCAGCTCCCGCAACCACTGCGTCGCGACACTCGACTTGAGCGAAAAACTGATGCTGGTAATGGGAAGACCATCCGGAGCCACTCGGGCGATGGCCGTATTCACCCCGACCATGTGCCCTTCGCCGTCCAGCAACGGTCCTCCTGAATTTCCTCGGTTCAGTCCTGTTTCGGTCTGGAATACATCCTTCCCTCTTACGCCGTTGAAGTTATCAACCTCGGCGCTGATGACACCGGTCGTCAACGTCCACAGACCTCCCTGCTCCGGGTGACCGATGGCGACCACCCGATCGCCGATTCTCCCCTGTCGCGACTCGCTGAAGGCCACCACCGGGAGCGGTGACGGCGCGCCATCGAGTTTGAGCAGAGCCAAATCCAACGGGGAGGAATAGGCGATGACCTTCGCCCGCACCATGCGCGCGAGATCCAGTTTTGTATCGCCCGTGACCCGGGCCGGCTTCAAGAAGACCGACAGTCTGGGATAGGGCTTCCCGGTCCGCTCTTCGATAACGACATGGGCATTGGTCAGAACCAACCCGTCCGACTGGATGATCGAGCCTGTTCCCGCGCTGCCGATTTTCCCGGCATCGGAATGCCCCATGACCATGACGACAGCGGGCGACGCCTGTTCGTAAATTTCACGCGGCGAGAGTTCTCTGCCGGAGGCGCCATCGCTCCATACGAGGGACAGTGCACAGAGGATCGCCCACGTCGTGGACCTCATCAACGCCTCCATTGTTCACGCCGGGGGATCGACGCTTATGCCGGACGCATCAGGCCGCTTAATTATTTCAGGCGAATACTCGCATGGGAGAACCAGGCAGTAGCGGAACGGCCGCCGGTCTCTTTGTGTCCGCAGAGCGGTTAGCCGGACCGCTAGGCTCTTCGATAGAACTGCCCGATCAATTGGACGACGTAGGCCTGTTGCTCTTCCGTCAGTTCAGCATAGATGGGGAGTGAGAGGACCTCTTCAGCCGCCCGTTCTGACAGAGGAAACGAGCCTTTCTGATAGCCAAGATCCTGATAGCAATTTTGCAAATGCATCGGGAGGGGGTAGTAGACCTCCGATCCGACGCCTTTGTCCTTCAAGAAGATCCTGAGTTCATCCCGCTTCGGCACCCTCACCGTGTACTGATTATAGACATGGAAGTTTCCCGGAGCCGTAGGCGGCAACGTGACGCGATCAAGCAGGTTCGCTTGGGTAAACAGACGATGGTATCGCTCGGCATTCCGCCGGCGCCCCTCGGTCCATTGATCGAGGCACCTGAGCTTCACATGGAGGATCGCCGCCTGCAGGGCGTCCAATCGGCTATTGATGCCGACCGCCTCGTGCAGATAGCGCACACGGCTGCCATGGACCCGCAACATCGACAGCGCGTCGGCCAGAGCCTGATCATCCGTCGTGAGCAATCCGCCGTCACCGAACCCTCCGAGGTTCTTGGTCGGGAAAAAGCTGAAGCAGCCGACGTCGGCCAACACACCGGCTCGCCGCCCCTGCTGCGCCGCACCGATGGCCTGGCAGGCATCTTCGATGACGCGAAGCTTTTTCCGGCCCGCAATCTGGTTGATCGTCGGCATATCGGCGCACTGTCCGAAGAGATGCACGGGGATAATGGCTTTGGTTCGGGGCGTGACCGCCCGTTCGATCTGCCCGGGGTCGATATTGAACGTCCCGGGCTGAATGTCGACGAATACCGGCTTGGCCCCCAAGCGCGAGATCGCCCCTGCAGTGGCGAAGAAGGTAAACGGCACCGTGATGACTTCATCACCGGCCTTCACACCGAAGGCCATGAGGGACAGAAGCAACGCATCGCTCCCCGATGCACAGCCGATGGCATACCGGCTCCCGACATACTGCGCCGTGGCCTTTTCAAAGTCGGCGACACGAGGCCCGAGCACGAACCCTTGCTCGTCACAAACGGTTTCCATGACTGCCAGCACTTCCGACTTGATGCTGCGATACTGCGCTTTGAGATCCAAGAGTGGAACGTTCACGATGTCTCCGGGGCTATGGTTGTGGTGCCGGGCCCAATGAACCGGGCATCGGCCTCTCTCGCCGGTGCAACAGCAGCCTATCATACAGAGATTGGTACTGTTTGACCATTTCCTCAATGTGAAATTCTTTGGGGAGTTCCCTCCTGACGGCAGACTTGCCTCGCCCCCTCTTCTCGTAGCCTTGAATGATTTCTTTCAATCCTCCAGCCAGCCCTTCGGTATCCCCCGCCTCGCACAAGCGTGCATGGCCGCCGTTTGCAATGACTTCCTCAATACCGCCGACCCTGGTGGCCACGATAGGCAGACCCACCGTCGCAGCCTCGAGAATCACCCTAGGAAGTCCTTCCCAATGTGACGTGAGCAACAAGGCATCGAAGCTTTTCATGGCGCGATCGATATCCCGCCTCCATCCCGCCAGCCTCACCCGCTCGTGAAGTCCTTGCTGTAGTACGAGCGCTTCGATGCGCGGTCGTAATTCTCCGTCTCCGATCAACACGAATCGAACCTGAGGTATCGTGTCACAGAGGCGCTTGGCTACGAGGACAACATCCTCCGGGGCTTTCTGGGGCTTCAAGCATGCGACAGTTCCGATGAGATAGTCATCCGGTCCGGCCCCGAATTCCTCACGGAGTGTGGTCCGCGCGGCTGCGTCAATCGGTTCCCGGAACGGGCGTGGATCGATACCGGGCCTGACCACCGACACATTCTCATCAAACAGTCCCCATTGCCGCCCCTTCCCGACATCGGCTTGCGCCACCGTTATCCAATGGGTCGTGATCCATCCTGTCATCCGTTCGAGCAGCACAAGCAGGCGCCGGAGCCATGCCGGTTGCCCCGGCGTAATGCCGTACCCATGCACCGTGTGGATGATGATCGGCACGCGGGCAAACCAGGCGGCCCAGCGGCCCAGCACTCCCGCTTTCGAGCTGTGGGTATGCACGATGGCGGGACGAAGGCGGCGGAACAGCCTGATGAGATTGAGCAGCGCGATGAGATCACTCCACGCGTGGATCCGGCGGCCGAGGGACGGAAGGATGATGGTCTGGAGACCGGAAATCCGCTGGGCCTCTTCGGTCAGCATGCCTCCGGGGCCTGCGACGAGCACGGGGCGAAATCTGGTCCGATCCAGATGGGAAACCGCATAGAGGGCGACCTCCTGAGCTCCCCCTAACTCCAGTTTGGTGATGACATGGCAGACTGTCTCCACGCCGGTCGTCCTTAGGCTGGAACAGACTGGGCACCCTGTGCGCGGAGCCGTTCGGCCAGCTGCTTGCCCTGCCCGATCGCATCTTCCATCGAAGTATGCTCCCAGCGCCCGTAGCGACCGATCGAGTAGATGCCACGCCGCTCGAGTTCGGCCAGAATCGCCGGAAGGGCACGGGCGCGATGGCGGTCGAAATAGACGTAGGCATAGTGAAGATCTTTGACATCGGCGACGACAATTTCGTCGTCCGGCCGGAGAATACCGGCTTGCTCCATACCTGATCGAGCCTTCGCGACGAGCTGTTCCGGCGAGTGCTGCTCCGTCGGCCGGTGTGACATTTCGACGTACATGGAGCTGCATCCGCCACGACCCAGGGAGGGGGAAAAATTCATGGGAAACCCGACCCGGTAGAACGGATATTCGGGCTCGGGGAAGTAGAGCCAATGTTTGTCAGAGACCTGTTCGCGTGACACGCCGAGATTCACGTTGTACACAGAGACCCAGCGCAAGCCCTCCGCCGCCTTTTTCAGATGAGCCGGAAAATCGGGACAACGACGCACGAGTTCGGGAACCGGGATCGTCGAAACCAGCGACTCGTAATGCTCGGATCGACTCTCCCCGCTCCGTCGGTCATGAAACAGCGCGCACCGACGCCTGCTGTCGACCTCAATCAGCTCCATCCCGTGCTTCACCGCATCAATACCGGGCAGGAATGACTCCGGCAGCACCCGGATGCCGTCCGTGGCCGGATAGAGAAACGACGGGTTGTATCCAAAGGCCTTATCCTTGATCCCCAGGGCGCCGTTGACCACATCCTTGAGTTCCGGCTTCGGAACCAGCCAGGACACCCAATCGGAGGTCAGTTCGTCCAGCGACACCTGCCAGAGTTTTTCGTTGAACGGCACCATGAAGTGCTTCGCCATTCCCTCGCCGAGATTGTCGAGAATCCATTCTTTGAAGGAACGGTCCTTCGGCTCGATGGACGCGGACGGACGCGTGAGCGTCGCGATAAACCCCATTAAGCATTCTCGGACAACTTCAGGCGGAAGACCGTGAGTATTCACCTGAAACGGATACTCCGTATAGGTGCGATGGGAGTAAATGAACGATTTCCGGCTGTGTTTCTGCAATTTCCCCGCGAGCAGCTGTTCAACCAACGCCTTGATCACAGGTTGGCGGAAATGCAGCAAATGCCCGGTGTAGTCAAACGTGAAGCCGTCCTTGCGATACGATCGGCAGAGCCCGCCGACTTCCTCTTCCCGCTCGTAAAGCCGATAGGGAACCCCCGAGAGGTGATAGGCTGTGCTCAGACCGGCCAGCCCGGCGCCGACGATTACGATCATGCCGCGTGAGTCCTCTCCTCAGCCCTCGCCGCGACTACGGAAGGGGAAGACTTCCTCACGTCAATCTTTTTCAAGATGAACGTCGCTCCCAGAAGGAATCCCACGGTTCCGAGGCACAGCCCCCATGCCACATCCTGGCTGACAGTCATCATGATGAGACCGATTCCTCCGACCAGTGCTGTCGCCACATAACTCGTGGCGACAATCTGACGCACGGACATACCCCAATGACGCAGGCGAATGGCGATGTGATCAGGGCTCCCCCAGAAGATCGGCAAGCCACGCTGATAGCGAATATACATCACAAAAAGAGTATCGAATATTGGAATCCCTAAAATGAACACGGGGGTAAAGAGAGAGAGTGGATGGTCGCTGGGATATTTACCGATCATCGCCATGGCTCCAAGAAGGAGGCCGATAAACATCGCGCCTGTGTCCCCCATGTAGATCCGCGCTGGCTGCCAATTGTATTTCAGAAATCCCAGCAGGCTCCCGATTAATGCTGCCAGCATGAACGCGATCGTCTGATCGCCCTGGAGCAGCGCGACGACAAGCAAGGCGCTCGCGCTGACAGCGCCGACGCCGGCTGAGAGTCCATCCATGATATCCAGGAGATTAAACGCATTAATGAGTCCGACCATCCAGAATACGGTCAGCAGGAGATCGACCCAATCCGGCAGGGCTGCAATTTCAATCCGGATGCCGCTCTTGATCAACACGAACACGGCCAGCAACTGCCCCGTCAGTTTGGTCCAAGGAGTCAGCACGCCGAAATCGTCGATGAGCCCCAGCATCACGACAATGGTCCCGCCCAAAATGATCCCAAGGACATCGTGCCGGAATTCGAAGGTAAATGCCAAACTCATGAGAAAAGCGAGATAGATGGCCAACCCGCCGAAATAGGGAACCGGATCCTTTTGATGTTTCAGCCTTCCGTCTGGAGCATCCACAATGCCGTACTTCAGCGCCGCCTGCCTCGCGATGGGTACGCCATACATCGCAAGACAAAACGACAGAATAAATGTGAGCAGAAGCATATGCATCACAGGACCTTCGTTCCGCGCCGCGAATTCGGCGCGCCCTCACTCATGATGAAGACACGTGCTCTATGCGCCGGCAAGGCAGCTCTCATAGACCTGCTCATGCTGCCGCACGACGGTCGCTATTCCGAAGTGGTCACGGACCACTTTCTGTCCTCTCAAACCCATCTCCCGCGCTTGTTCGGGATGTTGGAGCAGACTGCTGATCGCATTTGCCAACGAGGCCGCATCACCAGGCTTGACCAGAATACCGGTCTCACCCTGCCTCACAAATTCAGGGATGCCACCCACCGTCGTCGCCACCACAGGCCGACCTGCCGCCATGGCTTCAAGAATGGCGATACCGAAGCCCTCGTATAAGGACGGCAGGACGAATACATCGAATAAGGGAAGCAGTCGTGGGATATCCCGACGCACTCCGGCAAATACAACCCTTGAAACAATCCCCAGGCTTTGACAGAGGGATCGCAGCTCTTGTTCTGCCGGCCCTTCGCCAACGATGACCAGCTGACAGGATGGCCGGATGCCACCTCGCACAAGCTGTGCCATCGCTTCCAGAAGAACCCTCAAGCCTTTCTTGGGCTCGACCAAGCGACATACGGTTCCAATCAGCGGAGCCCCCTCTCTCAGGTCTAACTGATCCCGCAACGCAGGTGTCTGTCCGGCATATCGTCCGATCTCAACCCCGAACGGGATGACGGCAAATTGGCCCTCGGCCCCTCCAATCCGCAACTCCACAGACCGCCGAACGGCTTGCGAGCAACACACGATTTTCTCCGTCCACCCCATTGTCAATCGATCTACAAACCGTTCGAACCATCCTTCTTGAACGACCTCGTCATGGTAGGACGAGATCACAAGAAGCTTGCGATGAGCCGTCCGCGCGAGGCGCGCGGCGAGATTCGCCCAAAACAGAAAAGACTGCACCACATCTGGCCGTTCCGCCTGGAAAACCTCCCGTAACCGGAACAGGATCCGGATGTCCATCTTTCCTTTCCCGTTCAGGGAAATGACTCTGACTCCGCGCGACTGTAGCTCCGATACCAGTACCCCGTCCGGCTTGAGGGAAACCACCACCACTTCAAACCTCTTCCGGTCGATCCGTGAGGCGAGTTCCAACAGATGAGACTCAGTCCCCCCCACTCCTAGACCGACCGCAAGGAGCAATACTTTGATTGGACGTTTCACAGCAATATCCGACTATGGATAGGATACATGGCTATACGACAAAGCCGGTAATCATTTCCCATTCTTTTCCTTTCCAGACAGCAACAGGAGCCGGGAAAAACAATCCGGTTCGATGCAAGAGCGAACGGAACTGTGGCGGAATGGCGGCAAGGGAATGCTGCCGAAATACTTTCCAGATGATGTCGCGCACGAGTCTCTGCCCTTTACCACACGGCCACTTCCCGTAATGCCGCAGTGTCTGATCGGCCTCTCGCAGATACTGCTCACGCTGATGAACCGACTTCTGATCACCATGTTCGCGGAATCCTCCAAGAAGCGCGCTCACTCCGTAGAGATCCGCATGCTGGAACAGTCTGGCCCACAATTCAAAATCCGCCGCGAGATCCAATGAGCAATCCAGACGCCCACCGGCCCGTTCCCACAGTGAACGCCTCCAAAACGTCGATTCCTGCTGGATCCACCGTCTCCCGTGCGATCCTTTCACAGGGAAATTCCCCCCTCGCAAAAACGACTGCCGATTAAACCCGCCGGTAAAGTCGACGACAACGGCCTGACCTCTCGTATTCCAACGGATTGGGTGAACGCTGGTAATCCACTCGACCTGGGGGAATGTTCGGAAAATATCTGCGACGACCGTCAGCGCCCACGGCGTATACTTGTCGTCACTGTTGAGCCACGCCATAACCTCCCCGGTCGTTCGGGCGAATCCTTTATTAATCGCGTCATATTGCCCGTTGTCGGGTTCACTCACCCAATAGGTCAACCGGTCCGCATACTTCCGAATGATCTTTACACTGTCATCTGTAGAAGCCCCGTCAATCACGACATATTCAACGCTACGGTAACTCTGGGTGAGTACGGAGCAGATCGTTTCCTCAAGGAACTGCCCTTGGTTATACGAAGGCGTCACGATGGAAATGGTGGGAACGGGTTTATCTATCATCGCGTGCGAGCAAACAGCTCCTCCAAGTGAACACGGATCCGCCTGTTCTGCGCCTCACGCTGTTCCGGGGTGGCATAGAAATGCCACCGACGGAACAGGCCCTCCTCTTTCACAAACGCAACATCGACTTGTGAGAGCGCGTTGTCCAATGGTCTGTACTGGAACCCGGAGATGTCATATGCAACAAATCCACGGCTTTTCATATACATGACCACGTCGTTGAGGTCCGGGCCATCTTGGAAGAATTTAAACAACGACACCTCCAAAAGAATGTATTCGGTATCCGCCAGCATCCTTTCCGCCCCCCGAAGCACTTCCAACTCTGCTCCTTGCACATCCACCTTGAGCAGGAAAGGGCCTTTCGCTCCTGTCTCTTTGAGGAGGCCGTCAACGGTTATGGCGCGGACAGTTCTGGGCACGCCATTCACATTCGTATCCTTCTCGACTTCGCGAAAAAGAGAGGAGCCGACTAAGTCTGGATGGACATTGAGAACTATCTCGCCCTGGTGAGCTGAAGCCGCTGCCACAATGCACTGGGCAGTCGGCATCGATGCTGTCAATGCTTTCAGGAACGGTTGATACTCGACAAGCGGTTCAAGCAGGAGAAACCGAGCCTTTGGAAATAGAGAGGAACATTGTCTTGAAAACGAGCCGTACGCGGCGCCGACATCCACCACCGTAGCCGGCATAAACCCCATTGATTGCGCCTGGACCAGAAGGCCCTCGATTCCGCTCCGCGAGATTGAAACTGCTTTCGCCGAGTCGAGCCTATATATGTCGAGATTGAACCGGCGCAACATCGCCCGAATCGCGCTCTTTAGCGAGCCTACCCCCATTCATTCTCTCCTTCAGGGATTTCATTCCGCACAGAACCTTGTGCCTCACCTGCCCTTGTGCTTCCGACCTCCGACCTACTCATGCATCACGAC
>DATGEA010000234.1:0-7995 GCA_035310605.1 Nitrospira sp.
GCCTGATGACGTCCCTCCCACAATCGTCTGTTGCTTCACATCCGGTTTCTGGGTGTACAGATCTGCTTCTAATCCCAGCCAAGGACGCGTCTCAAGGAAATAGCCCGCCCTGCCCCCCCAAAGGAGATTAGACTTGAGTTCGAGATCATTGATTTTGGCGTCAGTGACGCCGCCCCCCAGGGTCGAATTGGAGACGGTGACATTCGAGAGCCCGCCAGGAATGGAAATGCCTCCATACCCACCGACATACCACTCCGCCTGCGCCGTGGTGACAAACAAAGAACACAACGCTCCACTCGCCAAAAGGAATCTCATTATTCGCGGGATTCGGGTGGGGGGATACAATGCGGTGTTCATGGCCGGATCTCACTCAGAAGTGAATCGTATCGTCCTCCAGAACACTTCGGCAACTGATTTCGTATGCTGACTGTTGATCTGCATGCGGATGGCGACAGCCTGTTCAGGAATTTCCCCGAAGAGCGCCCGATAATCTTCAACGACGTTGCGCTTTTCGGTTAACCAGTTGCCGATCTGGCCGGCTCCCGACTCGACCACAATGGCTTTCACGTTCAGGTAAATCGGACCGCCGGCGGCCCCGATTGTCCCTTTCGGCGCAGTCGGGTCCCAGATGTAGCTGATGACTTTCCGCCGCTCAAAGAACGTCTTGGGAAAGACGACGAGCAACTGCGCGGCCTGGTCATCCGTGTCGGGAGAAGAAAAATTTCCTCCGGCCGGCGGCACAGTCACCTTCCACTCCCATTCGAGATAGGGTGTCTGTCTCAAATCCACCGTGATGCTTTTCTCCAAGGCGAATGAAGACGATTCGGTCCGTAACTTGATGGCCTGATTTTCTCCGTCATCCACAACTTTCCAATCACCAGTTCCGAAGTGGACCGGTTTGTCCCATTCCGCAAGAGCCTGTGTCTTGCCTTTGCCCAGAATGACGACTTCTTCTCCGGCATGCAGGAATCCGACGCCAACCACCCCTATCAGGATAGGAAGATAGATAAGCATCTTCGCGACTGTCTTGTTAGAACATCGTCTCGCCATAAGACTTTCGATATCGTGGCATCTGTATGGGATCAACAGTACCGTGAGCTGAGCGACTCCCTTGCGTCACGGCTCCACTAACTCTCGACGCTGGCAGGCTAAAATACAATGGGGGGTTTTTGTCAACCTTGTTTTCATCCCTGTGGAGCACGGAGTCGTCTTAATAGAGGCGGCTACCCAGGCCAGTTCATCCCGACCCCGTTTCTTTCTCCACCCGGGGGCACACAAGCCATTTGCGACAACCGCTGCGCGCGGACGAGGCTCTTCAATAAAGACTTCTGAGCACTTTTCTTGTTTTCCCTTCTCACACACCATCATCTCGAGACGCGGAGTTCTCCGATCCCGAGACGCAATGCTTCCACATCGAGCTCGTGCTCCAGGCGATGAAGCAATTCATCGCTGATAGTTCCGTCGTTGCGCATCCCGATCAGAGCCAACCTCTCCGCCGATAAGATCTCGTGCCGCAACCGTCGAAAGGCATCGCCTGCTTCGAGAGAACAGTTCTGGTCAACGGGGCCGGAACCAGCGAACCGTTGGAGCTGCCGACCGTAATAGACGCGCAGGCGATCGACATGGTCCGCCGTCAACCACTCCTCCCCTGCCAGTTCATCCAACCGACGTAAGGCCACCGTGGCCGCATGCTCGCGCGCCTGCCGTTCTTCCTGCTCCGACCCGCGGTCTTCCTGGAGATTCATGGCCCGGATCAACGGTGTCAGTGAGAGCCCCTGCAGCACCAGCGTGGACAGAATCACCGCAAAGCTGATCAAGATGATCTCGGCGCGAAAGGGAAAGGGCTGTCCGGCAGCGGTCGTGAACGGTAGCGCCAGCGCGGCCGCCAACGTGACGATTCCTCGCATCCCGGTCCAGCCGATCACAAAGAGAGAAGACCAAGGCGGCATGGGATCGCGCGCCCGCAACGAAGGGATCAGGGCCCGGGGAAGTATCGCCGCCAAGGGCACCCATCCCAGCCGTACGACTATCGCCGTCACACTCACCAGCACACCGGCCATCAATACCTGCCCGAACCGACCGGACGGCATCGCCTCGCGCAACACACCGAGCTGCAGGCCGATGAGAATAAAAATGAATCCGTTCAAGACGAAGACAAGCAGATCCCACACTGCACGAGCCTGCAGACGCGTGGTCGGCGCCACCGCCGCACTAAAATGCTGCCGTACGTGCAAGCCTCCCGCGACACAGGCAAGCACGGCCGACGCCTGCGTCAATTCGCCCAGCACCCAGGCCACATACGGGGCCAACAACGTGATTGCGGTCTGAGTAAAACTGTCCTCCGTGGCACAGAGCGCCCAGCGCGTCGCCATACCCACGGCAAGGCCGAGGGCCACGCCCACGACGGCGGCAAAAACGAACCGCAGCAGTATTTCCCCCGGCACAAAACTCCCGCCGACCGCGACGCCGACCGCAGCACGGTACAGCACGAGCGCCGTAGCATCGTTCACCAGACTCTCTCCTTCGAGAATCGTGACGATACGACGGGGAATGCGCAGACGCCGTCCGATCGCCGTTGCCGACACGGCATCCGGCGGAGAGACAATGGCGCCCAACGCAATGGCCTCCGCCCATCCGATACCGGGCAGCATCGCGTGCGCCACCCACGTAACCGCAGCCGTGGTCGCCAGCACGAGCCCGACCGCCAGCAAGGAGATCGGCCTGAGATTGGCGCGAAACTCGCGCCACGACGTGAAATACGCGGCGGCCCACAGGATGGGCGGCAGGAAGACCAGAAACACGAGATCGGGACTAAGCGTGACGGCCGGAAGCCCCGGTATGACGCTCAGGATCAATCCACCGATCACGAGAAGAATGGGATAGGGAATGAAAATCTTTTGTGCGACCGTCGTCAGCGTCAACACCAGCGCGAGCAGGAGGATGACGATCTCCAGGTGATGCAGCCCCTCCATCCCTCACCCTTCCTCACGATGCCCGACCGGTTGAGACCGGAAAATTCGAGACAGGCTACTTGGAGCAGAAAACGGAGTCAACTGCAGGAGGGTGAAATTGACGAGGTGCGCAGTCACTCGCCGCGTATGAAGGAGGCGAGATGTCGTCCGGCACTGTTTCATACCACACACACATTACGCCCGCCAGAATGCCTCCCAATCCTCTTCCCGGATCTGCATGGCACGAAGCACCTCGATTGGAAGACCGATCGTCACATGCGCTTGAGCTTCATAGGTCGCCAGTTGACGGTGCATGATGAACACCATCGCTTTCAAGTGCTCCAGGCTCATCCGGATTGTGGCAACCCGTTCGATTTGCGGTGGAGTCCCCGGCGCCAGAGGTGTCGCTCCCGAGAGCTGAAAATTAAGCGTGCACCCGAACGCCCCGAGATTGACTTGAAATTGATCGGCATACACATCGGGGGCTTCAGTCATAAATCCTCCTTGGAATGGGTTTGAATTCGCCGCGAAAGAGATGTCTCGCACATTAGCTGGTCCAAATTCAAACCCGACTATTGCTCCATGTTGATATGTTCGGGAAGAAATCAGCAAGAGGGGTCAACAACAATGCACTGATGTGGCTGATCCGCAGGAAACTGTCCATGACACCGTTTTCTTTTTGCCAAGTTGATGAAACGGAGCTGGCACTATATTTCCGCACTTGATTGCTCGGTCAGCCTCGCTTCGAATGCGTCATCGAGCATGCGTTTATGGTGCGGTTGATACCCGAGGATGAGTGAGCAACCTCCCGACTCCACATCTTTCAAATCATGTCCGCAGTAGACGACGCGCCTTGCTCCTTATGATCCTTGTGCCACACGGCAAGACGACTCTCAAACTCGCCTTTCTGAGCCTCATCGACAATATACCAATCACAGTCTTTCGAAAATCGAAGGTAGGCCAGGGCGTTATTCAAGAACTACGACAATGCCGCGCGCGGACAAGGCGATGAGAAAAGTAGAATGTTTTTGTTTTCTGGCCCTATGAATCCAGGTTATTTCTATGCCAATGGGAGGATGCTAGTCTGATCACAACAGCTCAATTTGCGAAGATCAGCAGGAAGAAGAACTAGGGGAAGTTAGTCGTGCATGACCATGCAGGGCAATGATATTTTGGAGGAAACTGTGAGACCGATCCGACCAAGCACCCTTTTCTTTCCCTCAGTTGGGGTGACTCCGTTGCCACCGAGCACATCCGGCGTGGATGAGGCGATCAAAGGTCTAGGATGCACTCGTTTCCCGCCTCTTCTAAATTCTTCAAGAGCGGTCAATAGTGACCAGACTGTGATCGGTTTCAGGAGCCATACTTTCTCTCGACTGATGATGGTGACCAGAATCACGCGAAATCACAATTTCAACTACTCTTAACAGGGAGGTTCCAGTGCGAACATTCATGATTGTCGCAATAGCGGTTCTGTTCTCGTTCGTTGGACTGCAGCGGGTTGCTCAAGCCGATGAGGTGAAGGCCAAGGTTGAGGAGATGAAGGGAGAAGCGAAGGCGAAGGCTGAGAATGCCAAAGGGGAAGCGAAGGCATTAACTGAAGAGGCCCAAGGGAATAAGGTGAAGGGCGCGGTGGAACGGGCAAAGGGGAAAGCGAAAGCAGGAGGAGAGCGGATTAAAGGCACCGCGAAACAATTGAAAGCCAAGACAGAGTAAATCAGTCGAGAGCCTATCTGCTAACACCCTGTGGAGATACGCATCTCCACAGGGTGTCTCCTTTGGAGAGGGCAACAGGAATCGGCAGTCATTTCCCCGTGCTACTCTTGCACATCCCCCTTTCGCAGGCTCTCAATCGTCGTTCGCTTTTCTCCGTACAGGACTTTTTATCCTCTTGGCTAATGGCCCCCTCGATGCACTTAGTCAGCTCTTGTCGAGCTGCATTTCGACATTTTTCACATGGACCTTCTGTGCCCGCGTAAAGCGCAGCCGCAACGACCATCAACGACAACACAGTAAACGCGACGAGTCGTTTCATAAGAAGACCTCTGGTTAGAGTGGACGTTCCCGATCAGACGTCCCGCGTTTGCGATTCCCCGTCATGCGGCGAGGGAACTCGGAAACCGCCACGCGCAGACGAGGTGATCGGAACAGTTGAATGTCGCCGTTTTCTGGTCCTCGTAACTCTCAAGACAGTAGCTGGCACCTTTATCTTCATACGAGCACCTGATGAGTGATTCTTAACTAGGTATCCTGAAACCCGGGCTAGCTCAGAATACCCCCGTTTTCTGGCTCGCTCCGGGGGGACGTCAGCGAGATCCGAAGGCGTCGTTTCGGACCAGCGCCATGCCCCGCCGCGTGATTTCCGATCGCTGATTCCTATTTGCCGATTGCACGGGAAGGGTTCGATTCGGGGGCATCTTGTGGATCGTGTCTATTCGATTGTAACGGTTCCGGCTATCTTGCCCGCTTTGCTCGTCTCCGTGGTTTTGCTTGTCATGGTGTATGCGTATGTCCCTGGGCTTGAAAAGCAGAGGCTGGCATATTCGTTCCCGTGCACCGTCGCGACCACGAGAAATTCAGGCTCCGAGACTGGGCTACCGAACAGATAGCCCCATCCTGCGGACACAAACCCCTTCTGGCAGGAGACTCGACCATCAAGAGGTTCCACAAACGAGATGTGCACCGGGTCGCCTGTCGTATTGACCCACCTCAGCTCATCACCTTGTTTGGCAGTGATCTCCTTTGGGGTAAGGGCCTCACTAATCTTCACCTCAACGATTCTTCCACTGAGGGAAGACTCGGGAAACGGAGGGTGACCTGCGCAACCCACCGTGACAAGGCCCCCGAGCCACACGAAGAACACACACATGCGCAACGGCCTCATCGTTTCACTCCTTTCAAGCCTCATTCGTGAAGATCATCCGCTCACGCTATCGCTATCTTCCATCAAACCGAACGTTGCCCACGTCATGATTCCCAAGGAGCGCCTGTTCGATCAGAACATTTTCCTTCAGCAGCCCCGATGTGTTCCTCCAAACGAGTTCAAAGACCTTGGGCGCTTCATCTCATTCGCGCCTTCCAAAGTCTCCCGTTCATCATTCACCATGCATGCAGAATGCCGGGGACGTCGTGATTCCATTAAGGGAGAAGGACGTGAAAGTTTAGGATCTTACGAAAGAACCAAAAGAGTTAACCGAGGTTCTACAGATGAGTGGTGGGGCTTTTCAGATCAGTGGGAGGGAGAGCCTCTGTAGCTAAATGCCCCTGTCGGATCCGTCGGGACGCGCTGGCCATCCCCACGCCCGAGCAACGTGAGAAAGCCAAGGCGGTGCATGAGAAGCGCATGCATGATATGCGGAGCAGTCCGCATGGAGCCACGCCTGGGGGAGGCCACTAATCACTTCGAGATCGACCGGCACCTATGATCGATGGGCATGAGAGGACATTGGGCGATGACGCCGGGGTTGTCGTTCCAGGCCAACGCGGGGTCTTGCTTGAGGAGATGAGGTTATCGGCTTTGGAGCAACGTTCCAGGCTTTCTCAGTTTACGAAAGGTGCCGCTTGATCGCATCATGAATCTTTCGCGCGCGTACCTCGTTTCCCGTGACACTGACCCGAATCGTCAGACTGGTTCGGGATTCCGGGAGCGTTTCCATGTCGATCCACACATGCTCCCCGTCGGCAAACTCCGATTCCACATGTGCGGAGAGTTTATCGACTTTGTCTTCCAGGACCTTCAGTTCCAGTTCACCCAGGGCGGCGACGGTCGCACTGTGCACGACCGGCACCTCGTGGTTCAGCTCGTCTTTCAACTTGCCCATCACATACACCGCTCCGGCAGCTCCTCCGGCCGCGCCCACTGCCAGCGCGAGACAACCGGATGAGCAAAGCGCGAGCACCGCACAGAGCACGAGTCCCGGCACCCGCGAGCACCATATCTGACCAAGAGTGTTGGAGCGCATGGTCGGCGTTGTCATAAAAAGATTCTATTAGAGGACAGGGGGCAACGCAACCGCCGCACGCAAAGGAGGCAAATCTTTTCGTGCCCCGTTCTCCTCAATTCGCATGGATGAAGATCAAGAGCACGCGACCCGGCACATCAATCTAGCCCTTATTGCGGCAGTACATAGTCCCGCCCGAGTATAGATGTCTTAAACAATCGAAACTGCATGTTCTCCACATCCAGATATGGATATTGCTTTTTAATCACCTGCTTGTAGTTGTCGAACCCTTCGCGCCCTTCCGGGTAGTAGCGCCAAATCGTCGGCTCCTTATAGCAGTCCAATCCGAAATGGCCAATGTACACCAGCTCCCCCGCCTTCACATTGAACGTCCCGCCAATCGGCTTGCCTCCTTCAAAGAGTCTCGCACGACCAACGCTCGCGATCTTCACATCAGTCGCTGATGATGCCACCTTAATGGCGAACGTCGCCAGGCCATACTCGCCAGGATCCAATGCCAGCACGTAATTTGTGGCCGGTCGTTCTCCATAGTATAGAGAGCCTTCCAGGACCACATCGGCCGTTGCATCGTCCGCCGTTATCTGACTCGGCAACCGATCGAAGCCGAAGGATCGCAACTGTCCGTTCTCGAATTGCGCACACTTCCACGTACGGCCCCACATCGCCGATACAACAACCAGCCCTTTCGTTTGATCTGTTCCATAAGATTCGGCGGTCACCTCCTGTTTGGGCCTTGAGGTACCGGACGAGATACAGCCAGACACGAGAACGACCAGTGTCGTGAGAAGCGCGAAACCTCTCAGCATTGCGCTTGGCTCCAATCTATCGTGTATGCCGTTCAGCCAACCAACCCTACCATACAGCGGACCCTACGCTCCGATAGAGCGGACGTCAACCATGCGTGGTACAGCCGGCAAGATGAGGAGAACAAGGTGGGCGGCCGGCGGAGTCGAGGCGGCTATTCAGATCGAGATGGTTCCTGGAGCTTCTTAATTTCCAGAGACCGCCGCGCGAGGACGGGGCACTTCGATTAAGACTCCGACCCCTTATCTTGAGCCCCGTCACAATTGAAAAAGTTTACA
>DATGEA010000235.1:0-4660 GCA_035310605.1 Nitrospira sp.
GAGTCTCGCACGAGGGGATTATCCGCCGCACGGATGCCCAACCGCACTAGGTGAAGAAAATCGCCGCCGGCCACATTCCTTGCGGGATGGAGGCCGCCGCCGTTCGCGATGGCGAGCATCGTGGTGTTGGGGTCAGCGTGCGGATCGGGCGTCTCAGGATCCGTGGGATTGATCCGAATATAGTGACGCCGGAGACCGTCGACCAGTTCACCGGCTGTGGTGACGGTCCATTCTTCAACGTGCGCCGCCAACCAGTCCGCATACTGCAGAAGAAACTCCGCGGTGCTCGTGTCACTGCGCTGTTGAGCAAACTCCGCGGCACACACCAGGCTGGCGATCACCATGGCCAGTGTCGAGGGAGAATAGCCGGCGTTCTCCTCCCAGCGTTCCTGTGCGGTGACCGGTCCCCGCCGGATGAGATAGGCCGCGGCACGCATAATCATGATGTACGGATTAAACCGGCCGAGCGTGACGCCATCGCGATGCACACGCCACGCCAGCAGGATTGGAGCGGCCATTTCATCAAGTTGCATTCCGGACCAATAGGCGTTCCCATCGATCCAACTATTTTGCGGGAACCGACCGTCCGTTCTCTGAATGGCCGCGAGCCAGATCAACGCGCGCAACGGAGTCCCGGTCTGACCCATTGCCAGGAGTGCGGTCGCGCTCTGTGCCAGGTCGCGTGTCCAGACCAGATGATACCCGCCCAGATCGTCGTCGCTCCTTGTCTCGCCCCACGGGATGCTCATCGACGCCACCAGGGCCCCTTGAAACGTTTTGTCTTCATGAGCAAGCAAGATGCAGCGGCTCAGCCGATACATGTGCCCGCCGTCCGATGTGTGTTCGCTGACATCGGACTGCGGCGTGACCACCGGACGCTGCCACTGACGCACAAAGGCCTCGCGATGAACCTCGAACGGCTCCGCCAGTGATTGCAGCAACGCCGCCACTGTGCTCTGAGAACTATCCCCAAACGCAATGGCGATCGTAAAGGGGTCTCCGCCCTGAGGCACGATCTCGCCAGTCAGCGCAAGGTTACCTGGCCCGGCTGCGCGGAATTCCCAGTCCATCTTGAAATGTGTCATCAAATCCTGCCACCCGTCGCTGGCACCGACATACCCAATGGATCGTCGAGAAAACCCTCCGCTGCATCCCATGACCAGGTGCACACCCTTGTGCTCGGCATGGAGCAGGTTGTTCCCGCCGATTTCAGAACACCAACCGGAGTTGCCCGCGCCTTGGCGCGCAAGGTGCGGAGCCAACAGCGCATAGAGCCGCAGCTTGCCGCGCAGTGACTCATCCAGCACTTCGAGTTTCGTATGCATGAGCACCACCGAGCGATGCGGATCTGCGAGGATGTGCTTGATCAGTCGGTAGCGCCCGTTGTGGTCTGAATTGGTGAGCCGGTAGAACAGACAATCCCGTTCCGGATATTCGATCCGGTGATCCAAGTCGCGCTTTTCCTCGTGGCAAAATGTTTCTCCGTCGCTGATGAGCAACTGACAATCGCGCGTGTTCGGCTCGTCCACGCACGGGTAGTAGATTTCGTTGACAATGCCATGACTGAGCGTGAACCAGACTCGGCAGCTCGTATGATACGCAGTGCCCAAGCCTTCCTTCGCGCTGGAGGTCCAGCGGGGCTCGATACCGGGTGCGCCAAAGGCGTCTGAATTGTGAGGTGTAGTCATGTGAGGATGTCAGACGCCTCTACAAGTCCCCTTGCCTTGTGGATCTTTTCTTTTTATTCACATGATGAAGGAATCGCTCGGGAGTTGATCCACTGTACCGCTGTGTCCACAGGCGATATCCGCCTACGAATGCGTGTGCATTCTGTCCCAGGCGCGTGCAGGGCGGAAGCGTGGTGAGCAACCGGGCATTGCCTCCTCCAAGCACCACATAGTCAGCCTGCATCGCGGCCTTGAGTCGCCGAACGACCTTGTTTACGTGGTGACGCCATCTCGTTTTCCCATATCGATCCAGTCCAGCCTGTCCCACATAATGTTCATAGGTCCGACCTTTCTTGTAAGCCAAGTGTGCGAGTTCCATGGGCGCGAGAACGTTATCCACGATCAGAGCGGAGCCGAGTCCGGTGCCCAAACCCAGAAACAGCATCTGGCCGCCTTGATAACTGCCCAGCGCTTGCATCGCTGCATCATTGACGATCTTCACGGGCCGGTGAAACGCCTTTTTGAAATTAAACCGAACCCAGCCACCCCCCTAGGTGGTACGGTTCCATGATGGGATGGCCCTGGACCACTGGCCCCGGATAGCCCATCGAGACGGCCTCATATGCCCAACCGTCTGTGGCGGCTCGCACTGCGGCGACCATCTTGGCCGGCGTCATATGTGGACCAGACGGAATTTCCACTTTCTTCCTACGACCGCTCGCCAGCACCTTCACATGCGTGCCGCCCACGTCGATGACCAGGATCTTCATGCGATCGTCCTCCAGATGTGCCCATCGCGTCCGATCAACTCGTCGGCCGCCTTGGGGCCCCACGTGCCGGCCGCGTAATTGGGGAAATTGCGAGGACGACTGTTTGCCCACACCTCAAGCACGGGCATCAAGAATCGCCACGCCGCCTCGATCTGGTCCTCGCGCATGAATAATGTCGGATCGTTGTTCATCACATCCCAGAGCAATGTCTCATAAGCATCTGGCGAGGGCACGGCGAAGCTTTCGCCGTAACGAAACCGCATCTCGACCGGCCGCAACAGCATTTGTGGCCCTGGGACCTTGGCCTGAAAACCCAACACGATGCCTTCCTCGGGCTGGATCGACAGCACGAGTCGCGAGGGATACCAGCCATGGGTAGCGCCAGGAGGAAAAGACTGGTGCGGCACCGCTCGGAAATGGATGGCTACTTCCGAACACTGCCGGGGCAGGCACTTGCCCGTGCGGAGATAAAAGGGAACACCCTGCCAACGCCAGTTGTCGATGAACAACTTTACAGCCGCATAGGTTTCTGTGGGTGAGTGCGTTGCGACGTCGTCTTCCGCGCGATACCCGCGCACGTTCTTGCCGTCAACGGTGCCCCTGCCATACTGCCCGCGCACCGCGCATCTCCTGACAGCGTCAGTACGAATTGGCCGCATCGCATGGAGTACGTCGACTTTCTTGTTGCGAATCTCATCGGCAGTGAACGAGACCATCGGTTCCATGGCCACCAGACACAGGAGTTGCATCAGGTGATTCTGCACCATGTCGCGCAGCGCGCCTGCCTGGTCGTAATAGCGGCCACGATGCCCTACCCCCACCGCTTCGGCCACAGTGATGGTCACATAGTCCACGTAACGCCGGTTCCAAATCGGCTCAAAGAGCGGATTGGCGAAGCGAAAGGCCAGCATGTTTTGCACCGTCTCTTTGCCCAGGTAATGGTCGATGCGGAAAATCTGTGATTCGTGGAAACTGTTCGTGAGCACGCGAGTCAGTTCCCGCGCTGAATCCAAGTTGTGACCGATGGGCTTTTCCACGACAATTCGCGCGCGCGTGCGATCTCGATTCAGGCCCGCCGCGACAAGCATTTTGGGGATCACTCCCACCATCGCCGGGGGCGTAGCCAGGTGAAACACGTGATCGGCTTTCACCTTCCACTCCTTCTCCAGTTGCCCGCATCGCTTGGTCAACTGAGCGTAGGTTGCGGGGTCCTTGAAATCTCCCTGTTGATAGGTGACGTGCGCAGCGAAGTGTGTCCAGTCTCTTCTTTTCGCTTTCCCTTTCGGCGAAAAACGGTTCACGCCGTCGAGGAAACGTGTGTGCACCTGCACATCGCGGAACGCGGCGCGATCCACGGCCATAATTGCAAACTGTTTTGGCATCCGTCCGTCCCGGTGCAGATCGAACAAGGACGGAATTAACTTGCGCCAGGTCAAATCACCCGCCCCGCCAAAAAGCACAAAAATGGTCGGAGAAATCTCCATGTCGCGTCACTCTTTCTCCCATTGGGTATGGAACGTGCCCTTTGCATCGATGCGTGCATAGGTGTGGGCGCCGAAATAATCGCGTTGCGCTTGGATCAAATTCGCGGGCAGCCATGCGCTGCGTTCACTGTCGAGATACGCGAGCGACACCATCAGGCTGGGCGCGGGAATCCCGAGATCGCTGGCGACGCACACCACTGTGCGCAGGTTTTCTTGATGAGCCATGATCTTCTTCGATAGGGTTGGGTCGAGGAGTAGATTGGGCAGGTCGCGCCTGGCACGGAACGCGGCGCGGATATCCTCCAACAGGGTGGCGCGAATAATGCACCCGCCCCGCCATATGCGAGCGACAGCTTCGAGGTCCAGATGATACTCATGCTTGGCCGAAGCCGCGACCAGCAACGCCATACCCTGCGCGTATGTGATGATCATCCCTGCGTACAGGGCGCTCCGCAATTGGCCGATGAACATCTGGCGGTCGCCGTCAAAGCTGCGGAGCGGTCGTGGCAGGATGCGACTGGCTTCCTTGCGTTCCTGGTCGAACCCCGACAGATTTCGCATCGCCACCGCCGCGTCCATCGTCGGAATGGGCATTTGCAGGTCCATGGCATCCTGTGAAGCCCACATGCCCGTGCCTTTCTGCTTGGCTTCATCGAGGATCACATCGATGAGCCGCTTGCCCGTCTTCTCGTCGATTTGGGTGAAAATGTGGGCGGTGATTTCTACCAGGTACGAGTTC
>DATGEA010000236.1:0-6084 GCA_035310605.1 Nitrospira sp.
CCTGAGGTTTCGGCATATCCAGGTCCAGCAGACTCTCCGGATGGTCGATCGGCAGATACTTGTAGAGCCCGACGGCTTTCATCAAGCACCCTCCTCTTCAAGCGGAAATACAAAGGGGCGGGAGTCGGACAAGCCCACTCCCGCCCCTCGGTCGAGCACAACCGCCCGTTACTTATTGGGCTGCGGTGTATAGCGCAGGTACGGTTTGACGATTTTGAAGCCTTTCGGGAACAGCGTCTTGGCTTCGTCGTTGTTCACCGCCGGTGTGATGATGCAATCCTCGCCATCTTTCCAGTTTGCCGGCGTCGCGACCTTGAACTTCGAGGTCAGCTGCAGCGAATCGATCACGCGCAGCAATTCGTCGAAATTCCGTCCACATGAGGCCGGATAGGTCAAAGTCAACTTAACCTTTTTATCCGGCCCGATGATGAACACGGACCGGACCGTCATATTGTCCAGCGCGTTCGGATGGATCATGTCATAGAGGGTCGCCACCTTCTTATCCGGATCGGCGATGATGGGGTAATTCATCGTCGTGTGCTGAGTCTCGTTGATGTCGTTGATCCACCCCTTGTGAGAATCCAGGGGGTCAACGCTCACCGCGATCACCTTCACGCCCCGCTTCTTGAATTCCGGGGTAATCTTGGCCACCGTACCGAGTTCAGTCGTACAGACCGGCGTATAGTCCTTCGGATGCGAGAACAGAATTCCCCACCCGCTGCCGAGCCACTCGTGGAAATTGATCGTGCCCTCCGTCGTCTCTGCCGTAAAATTCGGTGCTTCGTCTCCTAAACGCAGTGCCATGATCGACCTCCTTGTTAAACAATCCGTCCGGCCACGAACGGTCTACGATACTGTCTCTCTCCGACCCAGTGCAAGGGGGGGGAAATCGGTCGCTATGATCCTGCCGTAATGTTCAGCCGGCTCCTGACCCTCTCATGACCCGAGGCGGTCAGGTCGACCTCCGTCAAAAAGACCCGTTCCTCCGGAAGCTTGCCTTCTCCTGCCAATTGGTTACGAATCTCTTTCGCCCGTTGATCAGCCAGACTCCGGAGACTGGCTTCATCAACCGGTATGGAGGCGGCAAGTTGTTGTCTCATCTCTTCAATCGTCGGCGGTGGCGGAGGCGGCTCAGGTTTCGGCGCCGGAGCCACACCGGGCGGCTGGGCATGCTCCTGCTCGAACCGTTCCTTGATCATCCGTTCTTCCTCGGCAGGCGGAAAGTCCGTATCCTTCGGTAGCGCCCGTTCCTGTTGCCACTTCGTCATCAGTTGGGTCTTGAGCTTCTGTAGACGAAGGGCCTGCCGGTCGCGGACGAGATCCGCCGTTCCGGTAATTTCCAGCCGCAAACCAGGCCGCTCTTCCAACCCCTTCATCAACGCCTCGCATTTCTTGAGTTCAGCCGCCACCATCGCCGGGGACCCGGGCTCGAATTCGAGGAATTGCAGGTCTTCAGCATTCCCGCCGCCGGGAATCAGTTTGCCGATAAGAGTGAAGGGCGAAGCCACCAGCTTGGTGAGGAGATTCATGAGCGTGGACAGGACCACCCTGCCGTACTTGAAATCAGGATCGCCGAGATCCCCGCGAATGGGCAAGTCGATATCGATGCGCCCCTTGCGATCTTTCAAGAGCGCCATCGCAAGCGGCACAGGCAGGGACGTGGCGTCCGGACTGTCCGTCTTGTCCCCGAACGTCAGCTGGTCGACAGCCACCTTGTTTTCGGCTTCCAGCTGCTTCTTGGAAATCTTGTACGCCAGCTCCAGGAAGAGCTTGCCCTTACGGATGGAATAGCCGGCATATTTCCCGCTGTACGGCGCGGCAGCTGTCAAATCGACGTTGTCGAATTTGATCGCGAGATCCGTGAACGCATCCTCGGTGAGTGGATTGATTGCACCTGTGATCTTCAACGGCGCCACCTTGTCGACTTTGCCGGACAAATCGACGTCGGCCTTTGCCAACTGTTTCGACGAGAGCCCCTTCACCGTTCCCGTAAGATCGTACAGCCCCGTCTGAACCGCCGGTGTAATCGATTCGTCTTGAAACGTCGCGGTCCCCTTGAGCAGTTTGACCGTCTTGATCGCCACTGAGGGGGGCGCGGCTTTCTTCGTGGACGCCGCGGCCTTCTCCGGTGCCGGTTGAGCGGCAGTGGTATCGGCCGGTGGCAGGAGACTCTTCAGATTGAGTTGTCCGTCGGGCTGCACGACCAGATGCATGGTCGGCTGCTCCAGCCCCAGTTCGTCGATCGTCACTGTCGTCGGATCCACCGTCAGCGCGATCCGGCTCAGCTGCAACTGCTTCCAAGATGCCACCGGAGATCCTTGATCCCGGTCGGCGATCGCCAGCGCTTTCACCCCGAGGTTCCCGTGAAAGGTGAGCAACGGAGCCTTGGGATGCTCCATCGCCAGATGCAGCTGTCCGTCCAGATCGATTGCTCCGGAATCCACGGCTATGCGCGCGAATTTTTCGAAGTACGGCTGAAACGGCTGAATCGCAATACTCTTCAAACCGATGGCGAGATCGGTCTGAAAGGGTTTGACCGTGACCTCCCCCTCCACCTTCATCTTCCCCGATTCGTTGAGCGTCAGCTCGACATCGAGCGGAAGCGGGCCCTTGATCGGCACCGCTAGATCGTGGGTGCGCGCCGAGAGACCGGTGATATCCGCTCTCATGGGAATAGCGGGCATGCGATCTTCGAAATGAACCGTATGATTGATCAGACGCACGTCATTCACGGTGACGGACCAGGGTTCCTCCTTGGCTTCCGTAGCCGGCGGCTTCGCGGCAGCGGTCGATGACGGCACGGAAGGCGGCTCCGTCTTCACCGGGGCGAAAAGAGCCTGATAATTCACCGTGCCGTCCGAATTGAGCCAGGCATTCCACGTCGCATCGCTCACGGAAACCGAGCCGATCGAGGTTTTCCGCTTGCGTAGATCGAA
The DNA here is from genome assembly GCA_035310605.1 of Nitrospira sp. GTDB lineage: Bacteria > Nitrospirota > Nitrospiria > Nitrospirales > Nitrospiraceae > Nitrospira_C. The sequence goes on from DATGEA010000236.1 coordinate 2,937, forward strand.
TTGAATGCCGTCGACCTTTACCGAGGGGATGGTAATCACGGAATCCTGTTCGCCCCTTTCACGCAAGCTGACGTCCGCAAGCTGCAGGGAGGCCTCGGACACTTCAACCGCGACGGGAGCAGAGGCCATATCGAATCGATACCGCCCTGTGACCCCAACGGTGCCGGCCGCAAAGTCAAACTTGAATTGGTCCCGTACATATTGCCACAGGGTTTGAAGCTTCACGCCGGAGAGGGAGAGTTTGCCTTCGGAACGTATCGGTTCCAGCGAGATCGTCCCTTCCCAGGCCAAGGTTTCCCCCTTCCCCAATTCGGCCGTAAAGGCATAGGTATTGTCGCCGCCGGGCTTGGTATGAAAATCGTTCAGAACGATGCCGATGGGCACGATATCGATCGAAACCCGCGTAGCTTTCGATTCGTCGAGAAATTCCAGGATGCCTTGAGCGATCTCCAGATGCTCGATCTCTACGGCGGGAATTCCAGCTGGAGGCGCCGGCTTCGATGGCGGCGCCTCCGTCTCCGGCAGATCGTCTGGCGGCACAAGCTCGGCGAGATTCACGCGACCGGTTTTGGAAACTTTGACGGAAACAAACGGCATGGTGAGGCGGATGGAATCGAACACATAGGCCCGGCGAAAGAGAGAGACCGACTGAAAATTCACGAAGAACTCGTCGAACCCCATCAACGCGGACTGGTCGGGCTCCCGGATTTCAAATCCGGTCATTCGAAGAGTAAGAAAAAATGGATTCACCTCGACGTCTCTGACCAGCACGGGGCGTTGGAGCCGCTCCGACACGGCCGGAAGGACGAATGACTTGATGATGTACGGAACGAGGAAGAAGCCCGCCAGCCCGTAGCAGATGACCAGAAAGACCGCGACGATGATGAGACGGAAGGAACGGGACAGCTTACGCATGCATGAGGCCATATGGTGCGCCCGGCTGGAATCGAACCAGCGACCCTCAGCTTAGAAGGCTGATGCTCTATCCGACTGAGCTACGGGCGCGAACACTTGCTGAAATATGCCCCATTCTGGCTCTCACATGAGAGCCTCATATCATAAATGTATTTAGAATCGCGGGGCCATTTTCATAGCATAGTTAAGCTTTTCCTCTGCTTGCGTCAAGTCCGCCCTTACCTGACTTCATCTTCCATCAAGCCTGAAGCGGTTCTGCTCACGACATCCGTATTTTCACCTCAACAGATTCCAGCTCGTTTACTTTTTAGACGAAACGTCAATAGACTTGCCCTCCACAGATCCATGAACCACTGGGTGCTTTGCTGCGACATACTGACATTGCAGAGTGAACTAGAGACTTAGATCATTCTTCGACAATTGCCGAAGAGAAATGATCAGGGTTGCAGAGCTACCGCCAGGGGGATGTGCATAGGTTGTCGGCAACCGGTTGACGTATGCCGGGTCACGATGCGACTATGGAATGCCATGACAGGACCTGGCCAAACCCGGCCCATTGTTGGTCATAAGCTGAGAATCTTCCTGCTGTAAATGCTTCCCTGTCTGCCTGTTTCTCGGTTAGCTCTGGAAGAAGCCACTCGTCTCCTCTCCGGACATTCAAATGAAATCCTGGCCGCCGTGTTTTCACGGGGGACAGTTGCGCTGCTCCCGGCTCAACATGGTTTCTCTATCCTCCTGGCGAAACCCGTTTCGCCCCAGGCCATGCACTTGCCGTTGCCACCGTGACACACATGATAGGAAAAGATGCCGTCGCAAAAGTTCAGTCGTCGGCGGGACGTATCCCGATGTCCGCGCGCGCCGTTGCACTTTTGCCGGCTCCAACAGGACAACGGATACCCATTCAGATCCTCGAAATGCCGGCCAAGAGCCACAAGGTCTTCGAAGATACGTTGCAGACAAACATCAAAGATGTGGATCTGGTCGACCCCGATCAACCTGCCCGATTCTCGGTTGATATCCAGGGAGACACACTCCGACTCCTGACCGCCGACGGACTGCAAGTGGTGGGGGCATTCGGGATGAATGAACCCTGGGGTGCAGGAATCGCGATCGTCGTTTCCAGGTCGGCCAATGCCTCCGAGCTGTTGACGTGGGGCAATCCCTCCTCCCAGCTCAAAATTGATGTGCGCGTTGCCACCGCCGCTTCGCCCAAACCCAGCATGACTACGCGCGGCATTAAGGTGGTCGCGGACACGCAGGCGGCGAAGTACCGTATTCGCAAAAAGGCAAGCCGCGCACGGAACAGAATAGCCTCCAGTTGGAGGTACGCGTCAGTGCTGACTCCTATGTGACTATCGTGGACGTCGATTCAGAGGGGGGATCAATCTCTTATTCCCCAATAGCTACCAACATCGCAGTTTTCATGGGGATGAGTTTATTCATGCCAATGAGACGGTGTTGATTCCGGATTTGATCCGTCTCGGGAACAAAACCGGATTCTACTGGGACTACAGTCCCCCCAACGGACCGATACGATTCGAGTCTTCACCAGCACCGATATCAAAACCGCGCAGATGATCCGGGACCGCATCCAGAATCTTCAGGCATCCGCAACGCAACCCCGCGGCGGGCTCAGTACACGTTCGGTCGCCGGTAGAATGCCCTCGCTGTGGCAAAGTCTGGCCACAGTTGCGGCACGAGGCATTATCACGGTCTATGATGAAACCTCTCATGTACCGATCGAGGTTTCCGCCCCCTTCGGATCAGCCGAGTTCAGTCCCCTATCAACCGGCAGACATGGCAGTTCCACAAGCTGCGGTGGAAGCTGTAACAGAAGCCGCCACGCCTGCGGTCGCCCCTTCGCCGTATGAAGCTCCTGCAGTGGAACCCGCGGTGGTGGCAACAGCAGCCCCGGCAGCGGATTGGACCGCCGCCTCGGTTACAATTACGATTTCAACTTAAGGTGTGCTACGGCGGCGCTGACAAACAGACCCTGAGAAGAAGGCGGTGAGATTAGCGATCAAGTGGGCGGGAAACTGCGGAAATGATATAGGCAGAGGGCACGGCGCGAGCAAGAAGAAAAAGAACAACTCTCGAGGACTTCATCCGCAGGCGTCTATAACCATACTACATGAATAGCCTGCGGCACGCGCTAGCGAGCTGTCGTTTCAAGAAAAGAAAGCTTACTGAAGGGTTTTATCCCGTCGCCAAGAGGAATTATAAGGGATCCGGG
>DATGEA010000237.1:0-6731 GCA_035310605.1 Nitrospira sp.
ACCGAGAGGAGCTTGTATGAACTATGTTCGCATTGGAAAGAAAGCCTTGAACCTCGATAGTATCAGCTATTGCGAAGTCCAAATATGGCAGGATGAAATGAGCGTCAAGGTTTATTTCGCTGGATCCGCGAACAACACGCCCCTCGTCTTTGGAGAGAATGAAGCGAAGGAATTGTGGAAGTATCTGGAGTATGTCGCGGAGAAGCCCGTCGCCTGAGTTATGTGAGAAGTTTCTCCATGGAGCATGTCTGTAAACTCCTCGCTGCCACTCTGGGTTCTCTCCTTTCCCCTGGTCTTCCTCACAATGCCCGTAACACATACCCTTCATCATGCCTTTGCGCATGAGGAGTCACCGAGCCCGCTTTTCTATAATCCCGATAGTAGCTCAGGACCTTCTGGACATAGAGGCGCGTTTCTTTGTAAGGAGGTATCTTTCTGTACCGGTCAACCTTGCGCTCGCCCGCGTTGTAGGCAGCGAGGGCCAGTCGCATGTTCCCATTGAACCGGTCCAGGAGGTAGCGAAGGTGTTTGGCTCCCCCTGCAACATTCTCATCAGTGTCATAGAGATTTCGCACACCATGCCGCATCGCCGTTTCTGGGATAAGTTGCATCAAACCCACGGCGCCGGCCTTGGACACCACCACGGGGTTGAATGAGGATTCTGCTTTCATGACTGCGAGCAGCAGCGCGGGATGCAATTGATGCTCGTTGGCCGCGCGAATTACCGCTTGCTCGAGTTCCACCCCGGAGACGATCTGTCGACCCGTTGGCCTCACTCCGGGAAATGTCGCACCGGTCGGAACACTGTTCAACTTCATCATTCCCGACATAGCTGCATCTTGATAGGCTGGGAGATCGACGAGAACGGACGGGGCTGAGGCTGTCACCAAAACGACTGCAGTGCAGACAAGAACTTGTTGTTGAAGACGGTACAGCCACGACGCGGTATTGGGAAGGGTTTTCGCCGGCTTCTCAACTGCATGTAACTTCTGGTCCATCTGGATCATTTCTAGGTCCTCCAGTTGCCGGATTTTGTGTTCTCGCTCGGCAGGTTTCCAGTGTCAGTCGCAGGAACCTTCTGAAGATGTCTTTCCGCAGTTATTGTGCCTCTGGGCGGGAACCGATAATTCGCTGACTCTCTTGAGATAACAATGCCTTCGGACTTCCGCGCTCTCCCACCTTTTGTAGGGATGGTACGGTGGGGAGATTCCATATATTGTTGCTCCATACCGCAATTTGCTGATCGACGTATGCAGGACCGTATCAAAGAACCCTCAGTGAACTCCGAGATGAAAGCAGGGGTTCCAAGACTGTGAAACTTCGCTACTGCAGCCGCATACCAACCGAGTTTCCGGTCATCTTTGCCGGTGACTCCTATGTCGGCGAAGGCACCGTGCTCAACGTTTCTGTTCCAGGATGTGAAGTCTATAGTAAGAAAGCGGTCGAACCGGGTGCCTACCTTGAAATGAAGGTTCTTGTGCCCGACAATGGATCATCCCTCTGCGTTGGTTTGGCTAGAGTTCGCTGGTGTGATGGGCGCCGGTTTGGGGTCGAGTTCATTCGGATGCCCGGCGAGGACCAAGTCCGGCTTGGTCGACTGGTAAAAAAACACCTTTTCCTTCATGCTCCTGCTCGACTGAGTCCCTCTAGAATGCTACACTCGTAGCATCAAGACCTTCTCGGAGCTTGTCTCTCCATGACCGGATGTCGTTCACTGCTTTGCCTGATTGTGGGTGTGCTGCTCGTCGGTTGCGCTGAGCCCTTCACGGTATTTCACAGTCAAACTGGGGACCCAATCCTCGTGGGTCGCCGCGCTTATTCTTATGATGGCTGTCTTTCCACCATGCATGAGGAAGCTGATAGACTCGGCGTGACCTATCGCTATGTGCATATCCGAGGCTCTGTCTTCGGTCGCTCGCTCCTCTGGCCATTTGAGCCAGGCTACGCCTGTGAAGCAGCAGTTGGCCCCGAAAGGCCTCCAAACGGGATTTATCCCAACGTCCCTCCTCTTTCGCCCCAAGGGTGACGCGCCCCCACAAGAATCTAGACACAGCTTTCTCTTCTCACCCCCCGGAAAATGGTATGGGATTCACTCGGATCCAAGCCTCAAAGAGAGCAGTTGACAACACAACCGCTGGCGCAGTATTACTCGGCCACAACTACCCCCTGTGGCTGATGGAACACCTGCTCTTGTATTTGTTCGCTTCTCTCAACCCGATAATTGATGTGTCGAGAAGTCGCCTTACGCGGAGCATGAAGCACGGACTCGCGCTGCGTCTGACAGGTGGTCGGTGACACTGTGGGATTCAGTTCGTTGTTAACATTCATCAATACCTTTCTTGCAAAGGAGCCATCATGGAAGATCTCGTGATCGAAGAAGAAGGGGCCTCATCCGCTCTGAAAATTACCCTGGGAGACTTTTTGGTGTTCATCAATTGGATGAATCTAACCGAAAAGTCGCTTGAGCGTGGTGAAGCGCTGCCGACGACTCCCGACCTCGATTCCGGCAAGGTAAAAGGCTGGATCCAGCTCGTCCAGCGTCTGGAGGAGCGATTCCGTCGGAGCGAGGAAAAGAAAATTGCACTGGAAGCCAACGTCATCGCGCAGGAGGCACAGTTGGGACAGTTACTCACCCATCTGCATGCGAATATTGCGTCGCTCTATGAAAACCTCGGGCAGGTGCAGAAGGCTGAAGAGGTCCGTCGTCGAGCAGAGGCCCTGCACGCAAGCTGAGGGCGAGGATCGGCTCAGCGCGATTCGACGGTTCGGGGGCAGTTGGCGTTCAACTGCGTCGGTCACTTTTTGCCATCGGACGAACGATAGGATTAGGATCGGCTCCCGAACCCGCCTGTCCAGCTCGATACCCTCCAGAAAGAAGCGCCGTGCTGAGGCTGGCAGAAAACCCTCATACTTTCCTCGCTGATATCCTCGTCTAAATTCTCACATTTTGTTTCTCGCCTGTTGGTCCTTGGTTATAATCGGTCTACGTAGCAGTCCGCGGATGATTCAGGCTGTTTCCGCAAATCGAATGTGAGATCACCGCATCTCACTGCCCCGGGTGCATGGACATGATTACGGTACTCCTGATCGAAGACAACGATATTGACGCGCGACTGACGCAGGACCTGCTTGCGGAATGGAGTGTCGAAGAGTTTAAGATTACCCATGCAAAAACCTTGTCCGAGGGACTTTCTCATATCGACAAGTGCCGCTTTGATGCGATCCTGTGTGATCTTTCCCTCCCGGACGCTTTCGGGCTCCCGACCGTGCGGCAGGTTCATGCCGCAAATCCCTCAATTCCTGTCGTGGTGTTGAGCGGAGTCAGTGATCAGACGCTGGCTCTCCAGGCAGTGCAACAAGGGGCGCAGGATTATTTGGTCAAAGGTCAGGGTCACCCGGAGCTACTTGCCCGTTCGGTGCGCTATGCCATTGAACGCAAACGCTCGGAGGAACGTTTAACGTACCTTGCCCAGTACGATCATCTCACCGGGCTTGTCAACCGGAGCCTTTTTCGCGACCGTTTGCTTCAGGCCATGGCCAGAAGCAAACGCCTGCAGCAACCGCTGGGGCTTATGCTGCTGGACTTGGACCGGTTCAAATCCGTCAACGACACCATGGGTCACGATATCGGAGATGAGCTCCTGAAAGCGGTGTCCGAACGATTGAAGAGCTGCGTGCGCGAAGTGGATACCGTCGCGCGCATGGGTGGAGATGAGTTCACGATCATACTAGAGGGTGTAGCCTCCGACCAAAGTGTCATCGTGGTGGCCAAACGCATTACCGAGTCCATCTCGTCAGTCTTTGAGTTAAAGGGACATGCGATCTCCGTCGGCGTCAGTATCGGAATCACCGTGTACCCTCACGACGACCATAGTATTGACGAACTGCTCAAACATGCCGATTCCGCCATGTATCGAGCCAAGCAGCAAGGGGGAAGCGGTTTCACGTTTCACGAAGCATCTGGGTATAACCACTCCACTGTCTTCTCAGCCTCTTGAGTCTCTCCTCAACTCCGACAGATCGATACCTCTTTTTCCGATTGGGATGATGAATTGGTGGCGGATTTAACGACCGATCTCCGAGAGAGGCTCATCCGTCACAATCATGGCGCCACGAGGATTGGGCGTCAGAACGTTGGACTGAGATATCGTTTCGCGGTCAGGCGTGGGTCGAGTGTCGGGAGTCATGACGATTCCCCAGTGATGATTGTCGCTGCACGTATTGTCCAACAGCATAGCTTCCGCATGATCGAAGAGCAGTATCCCGCTCAGCATGTTCTCCCGGCATTGATTGCGGACCAGTTCAGGATGGGTTCCAGGATCACGCACGGCGATCCCGAAGTGATGATTCCCTCGACAAAAGTTACCCGCCACTCTGGGATGAGCTCCAGCAAAGACAAAGATCCCCGATTCACGGTTGTGACAGACCTCGTTATCGACAAAGGTCGGCCGACATTGTGGCCCGTATATCACCACTCCGGATAAAATAGCTTCCATCGCGCGGCACTGGGTGACCGAACAGGCGGAATCCAGAATGTTAATGGACGCGTGTTGATCGCTCCCCACATAGCGGAACGTGATACCGGAGATCCGCCCACTTGGGACCTCTTGAAGGTACAGCGGCCCTCCGCGGCGAGAAAAAATCTGCACAGCATCGCGCCCGGCGCCGACCAAGAGCACCGGCCGTTTGACAAGAAAGATCTTGTCTTCGTAAATTCCGGCGCGCACAAACACTTGATCCCGTTCCCCCGCTTCTTCAAGCGCGTCACTCGGTCGTGGGTAGGCGGATTTATCTTGCCCGTCTACAATTAACGTTCTCCCGCCAAGAGGATTGGGCGGGGGATCATGGACGGGCATGAATTCTTCTGATTGATTCATTCTTTTTCACGCCCGATCTTTACCATCACGGGAAATGAACAAATAGCCCATCCTACAGGAACAGGCTTCTCGTTTTTGTCAAGCCGGTGTCCGACCAGCACATCGTACAAATCTGCTCTGCTCGAGGGGATGAGACCTAATCTGTGCCTGAGCCATTCCCCCCAAGCGCCTGTTTTTGCACCAGTTTGGATCTAGCCAGCAAGGCGGCATTTGGCATGTGGATTGCGAATCATCCGTGCAGCGCGCTCCATCCGGTGCTGATGACGGAGGCAGACACATGAACAGAGTAATTCACATCCCACTCGGAATCGCGGTGCTCCTTGTCTCGCTGAACAGTTCGCCCGTGGTCGTGGAGGCCGCACCGGCGCAAGTCCAGGATACCTCTCGACATCTCTATGATCGGGTGATGCAGGAATTCAAACATAGGGACTACGAAGCCGCGCTAGCCGGATTTCGCTTATTCCTCGAACTCCACGGGCAAACGTCATTGGCCGCCAATGCTCAATATTGGGTGGGTGAATGCCAGTACCGCATGGGCCGCTACAAAGAGGCTTTGAAGGCCTTCAACCATGTCGTGTCATATTATCCGCTCAGCCCCAAGCTCGCTGCATCGACGCTCAAGATTGGCCAGACTTACACCAAGTTGAAAGATTACGAAAAGGCTCGGATGATGTATGAACGTGTGGTCGAAGAATACCCCGAGAGCCCGGAGGCCGAGTTGGCGAGAAAAGCCATCGAGGCAGACGCGGCCAGAGCTGAGCCTTCAACCCAAATCATCGACTCTGAACCGGCAAGTCGCGTCGAATCGGCTCCCGTCAATCCCCTCACACCGGAATGAGCGTCGATCATCATTCGGGCTCGCTCACTCCGAAGAGTTGCTCGAGTTGTGTCACCGTGTAGTTCGATTCCGCATTCAGCGTAGTCATCCTGATCCCGGCGGCCTGTACCATTCTCTGGATCTCACGGCTTCTCGCCTTGCCCTCCGGATCCGCCCAAGGACCTTCCTCCAACTGCACAACCTGTTCAACCAGCCGGGATCCGGGATGCACTAAAACAAAGTCCACTCGTTTAAGCGCGAGATGCCGCAGCACTTGCGTTCGCAACCCGCCCTGAGCCTCGACAGCAAGGATGCGCCATAGAGGAACCTGGGCGAAAACGAGATACCTATCTTGGACCGCCATGCGAATGAGATTGTAGAGTAGAAGTTCCGCATCACTGAGGAGAACTTGCGGTCTAAGGGTTACCCCTGAAGGAAGTGTAAACTGCCCAGACGTGATGGCCTTGCTCGAACCAGCACCGACAATGCGCCATAGGAGCAAGGCGAGAAGACCCACAACAAGACCAATGAACCATGAATCGATCGACCCATCCTTCACGTGCGGAAATGCTCCAGCCAACGAGGTCCCCCGGGGACAATCGTGCCCAATAGGACAGGATGCTTCGCCCCGGTGACAGCGGGGATATTACCCCATTCCCCCATGGCTGTCTGATAGGCCAAAACCGCAAAGGCCACGGCCTCGAATGCCTTGCTGTCCCACCCCAGTGCATCAAACGTCGTGACAGGAACTGGCGCAAACACGGCAGCCATATGCGCCATGATTGCCCGATTGCGGACTCCCCCCCCGCCGACGACCACTTCATCCACGTCGCCTTTGATCCAGCGACGTGCAGTGCCAATGGCTTTCGCCGTCCACATGCTGCAAGTCGCCAGGAGATCCTCGATCGAAAGCCGCTGCTGTTTTTGAAACATGATGAGTTCATCAACCAGGGCGGGGCCGAACTCTTCCCGCCCGGTGGACTTCGGCGGCCGCCTTGAGAGAAAAGGATGTGCCAGGAGTTTCCCCAATAATCGCG
>DATGEA010000238.1:0-6906 GCA_035310605.1 Nitrospira sp.
AGGGGGTCCGTATACTTTTGACCTTCGCCCCGTGGTCATACCAGCCGCAATGTGAGTCACGAACAGTACGATCAGCATCGCGGACGATCTTAAAACCCATTCGCAAATCGCCCCAGCCGTTTGTACCGTGTACTTCAGCACGCTGCGCTCACCGAAGTGCCGCTCGTGGCTCAGTGTTTTGTCTTCAAGGGAAATATCCTGCAGGTTTGCGGCAACACGATCAGAGCACTTCAACCTCGGGATTTCACGGCCCTGTCGGCCCGGTTAAGCCTCTCCACACTGTCAAAGGTTTTCACCGGCACGCAGATTGCGTCCTTACATTGGTCATTCGCCTGAGTCATGTCGATCACTTACGCCGGCAGGACTGAGTTGCTGACGAGGCCCTTCCGTCGCAGGGAGACGGAGGCTCATGACAGCACGACATCACCGGTCGGAACAGCACACGGCGGCACCCGAGACGAACCGCAATGAGAGCGAGGTGGAGTCGTCGATTCTTCAGTTTATGGACGACCATGGATCGTGCTCACTCGACGCACTGGCACGTGCATTAACCGACTTCACCTTCATCCAGGTCTTTTTTAGCGTGGATCGTCTCAGCCGAGAAGGCAAGGTGATCCCCCTCGGGCATCCTCGACGATTCGATTACCTCGTCTCAGCCGTGTTTTCCGAGAGCCAGCGGTTTCGTCCTAAGAGAAGTACGCGCTAGCGGTGAATGCGATGGTGCACGATCGCCGGCAAAGGTGTTGTGGCGGCAATGCTCCTGCCTCCTTCTTCGCCGTCCAGCGGTCTGGCATTTCAGAAGGGGGCGCTCAATGGAGAGTTGGATAGTCCGGATACTCACGCCGGTGTTGCTCGCAATGATGATTGGATTAAGTGGATGTCGCTCCGCGTGGTCATTCGACAAGCCTACTACGTCGGGGGATGGTGCCCAGTTTATGACCTTGTGGAGGACCTATTCTCATTGTCGCTCGAGCTCAGATCCTGAAGAAATGCGTACAGACGTTGAACGATTAGATCGGGAGATACAGGCGATCACGCTAAACACACACGCATTGATGCGTCTACCGGATATCCTATCTGACCTCGTCTCAGAACTTCCGTCCCGTCTGGCGATTGACCCCAAAGCCATGCTTGTGGCCTGTAGCCTGTACACCGGCCAAGCCGCTCAAGCGCTGGGACGACGTCAACTCGCGGCAGAAATGTTCACCTCCATCAGGACCACGGATCCGGAATATAGCTACTATGTGGCACAGGCGAAGGATGGGCTGAGGCAACTGGAGCAGGACCCTCACGTCGAGATGGACACGAGCGAACAAGGGTTCCAGATTGTGTCCGAACGATAGGACCGGATCGGCCCGAGATGGAGCGGCAAGGCATGGCGCAACGGGCATCCTCTCAGAAAACCTGGACGAGCCCGCATAAGCCTGAGCCAGACTTTCGTCGCTGCGATGATCGTTCGATGATGGACGGGGAAATACATGCATCTCTCCGCGCCATGACAAGTCATTCGTGTAGGGCCCTCTCGTACCCCTGATGAGGTATTTACCTAGTCTGCCTCCCGGCGCAGCATCAGCCCATTATCGCCGTAACAATCCTTCATGCTCACGCAGGCAAGGTCACTATGAAAAAAGAGAAGCCTCATAAGAAGCCCAAACAGCCGAGCACCCCGACGGCAACTCTCCCCATCATCTTTACCGATCGCCCCGCATTCGACAGGTATGTCGGCAGTTACACGCTCCTGACCTTGGACACCCCGGGCCAGGTTGTCGAGGACCCCGTCACGTCTTCGACCCAGGCGACCTACGGCAATCTCATCACCTTCACGTTCGATTCACAGGGCGGCGTCGGCGTGAACGCAGACGGGACCGTGACCCTGGGAAAGTCCGACCTCATCGCGAGCGGCACGGTCTTACAACCCGTCACGGCCTTCGGCTTCGACATCGTGAGCGGCGACCCCCGAGGTTTTGTGTATTTCAGTATCAATGGCTTGGAACTCCGGGTTTCACTGGCCAGCCTGCACTTTCTCGGGCTGGTGTCCGAGAACGCGTTTACCCCTTCCATTTCTTATAACCCTCTAGTCGACCCTGTGCTCAATCAGCCAATCGGAGGCTTTACGATCGACAACGTGGCCATCAAAGCGACTCCGTAGTTGTTCCTCGGCCTCGGTCTGAACGGTTCGTATATTGGCGGAGGAGAGAGACGGTCGCGCAGCGGCGTCATCAAGGGAGGCATATCACGTCTTTCAAACCATGCGTCATCTCGATTACCTTCATCATTGTTGCCGCGCTATTGGGCAGTCCGGCGATGCCTGCCCATGCGGGTACAAGCGGGCCTCTTTCGCCTTTAACATATTCACCCGTTCTCAATTCTGACCCGGGAACAACTGTCCGTAGGTGCCCGTCGGCATTCCCCCTCGTTCCCCTTGACACATCTTCCCCGGCCGAATAATTTGACCTGAGCGTTTCACCGGCACGGGATTCATGGATCTCAGGTGAAACGTGCATCGTCACATCTACAAAAGGGGGCAAGAGTCATGAAGTTCGTCAAAGTACAGGATGAGGAACGTCCGGGTGAAGCGGCCATCAATCTTGACCTGGTCCGCGAAGCTCACTTCGGAGGGGGCGTGTTGCGCATCTATTTCGAACGCGGCGCCTCCCAGGATGACATGACCTTTACCGGCGAGAACGCGAAGAAACTTTGGGCCGCGATGGGATAGCACGACCGCAATGGCATGGGGTGGAGGCGTCTCTTTTGGCGAGACCGACGCCTCCACCCGCTCCCCAGTATCTCGTCAATGCTGCTACTTCCCTTCCTCCTCTTCTCCTTCCAACTGTCTCGCCGTCATACCCAGCGGAGCCAGGACCGCGAGAGCGGCTTTCCGAACCAGTTTTACATAGGCTTCGGCATCATAGACGATCGTGCCATCACAGCCGGCCACGGCCCGCACACGATCATCCGGCAGGGCCGCCTTGCTGTCGCTGATCACATAGTGAACCGTTTCTCCCGGCTGCAATGACACTCCGCGGCGCTGCAGTTCTTTCGCCGCAATGCTCGTTTGCGTGGCGTGGCGATACCGTTCGGGAGCCTGCGTCAGCGTTTTGCCGATCGCCACTTCTTCGACAGACGCCCGCCCTTCACGGAGATACCGGCAATACGCTCCGACAATCTCCCGTATCTCCGGAATCATCGCCTGCAACTCGGCAATCGTGTGTCCCTGACTGAGCCTCTGCAGGATTTCGGTCTGTGCACGCTTGACGATGTGCGGCGCATCCGACCGTCGCACTTCGAGCCCCCGCACTTTGAGCCGGCCGTCATCGAACAGCCCGACGAACTGATTGTGCACCGGCATGCGGGGATCCACCCGCGACGGCAGAAAGCCGATCCATCGATAGAGCCCTTCCACGGCAATCGGCAACCCGGTTTGCACGCTGATCGTGGCCGCAAGTTCGTCGTAGTCTTCACGGACGGCGCCCTGCTTCTGCAGCCAGAGGGAATCCACGATGGCATGCAGGAAACGGAACCCCTGAGATTCCGCAATCTCCTTCGCGTGCAGGAGCACCTCGCGACTATAGGCCGTCACGGATTCGTGCGCTTCAATCCTGCCGAACCGCGCGTTCTTGTATCCGAGATAGCCGAACGACACGACGAGCAGCCACTTCAGCGCAGTCTGACGCTGATCGATGACCCGCCGCATCGCGGCATTCGTGGCGGTCTTGAGCTGCTGCTTGTACCGTGCCCGCTTGGCCAGGATGGGCGCGAGTGTCCGGGGAACCAGGCCCTGCGACTTCCGGCAGGTATGGTGATAAATCTCCGGCACCAGCGCAGCAGGATCATGCTCACAGCAGGCGCAGTTCACCGTCTCCGGCGACACATTAAACCTGGTCATGATTGTGGGATACATCGAAACAAAATCGAGTTCGCCCACCTCACCGTGATAGCCGGAGATCGGCGCATAGGTCAGCCCGCCTTGATCCGTTTCCAACAGTTCAAAGGCGGTTTTGAACGCCTCCGCCTGCTGTTTGCGATAGGGGATCAGGATGCCGGCGTGATGCGCCTGTTCCAATTGCATCGAAGTGATGCCGGTGCCGGTCGTCGTGCGCGCCATCTGCTGAATCGGCACCTTCGTCACCCGCGCCTGCTCGAAGAGCCCGGCCAATCCGGTCTCCGCCAGCGCGAAGGAATTACGGCGATCGAGATGGAGCCGGCCATAGAGTGTGCGGGAGCCGGCCTGTGCGAGCACGCGGCCATAGGAGAAATAGGACCGGGCGGATCGCACCGCAATCGGCTGCGCGACATCCCGATTGAGCGCCAACGACACGCGCAGCGCCTGCGCGAGACGTATCAGCCGGGGCAGGATATAGGAATCGCCCCAGTCGGTCAGCAGTATGTCCGGATCGTGCCGTTGCAAGAGTCCGTTCACCGTCTGCATCAATTCGGCGGCATCCTCCCCTTCCAGGCAGCGTTCCGTATCCTCCACTCGAACAAGCAAGTGAAAGATTCCGCCATGATTCGGATCGGGTGACGCGCCCTCCAGCATCAATTCCATGATGGACAACGGCGGCAAAGGATACTCCGTCTCCCAAGGGGAATCGCGGGCATGAATGGCCTGAACGACGGCATCACGGGTGACGTCCGCGTCACAACGACAGAGGGGAAACAGCCGGCGGTCGTAGAAGTACAGTTGCGGCAGGGCCACATCGGCCTGATAGAAGCGGAGATGGGGTGCAGACTCCATGAGGAGTTGGACGGCTTCGTGAAACCTCGTCGGATGCATGATTGCGACTTCGCAGACCGGAATCGTATCGGCATCCCACAACTCCCGGCGCTGGATGATGCGATGACGATGGACGATGTGCCGTAGCGTGAGAAGGCGAGCGGCTTGTGCGAAGTCGGCGCTGGTCCCGGCCAGATAGAAGGCCGGGGCGTAGGGATCGATCAGACGATGGCGTACTCCATTATCGGCGAGGAGCCAGACTGCCATGCCGGCGTGAACGGGATAGGCATCAAGGAGCCACCCCGTGAGATGGTGGGACAGAGGCATCGGTGTTGCGATCGGCTACGGCACGAGACACATGTTGAATCTGTTTCTGATGTTCCAGCAGCATCGAGAGCAGCATGACCTCAAAGGGCGTATCGCGGGCCAGATAGGCGCCGGCCGCCGAATGGCGTCTGGCTGCCGCAAACAATTCGTCCAGCGCCTGCTGATCCTCGGTGCGAAGGGCGCGCCGATACCGTCGCCAACTCGCAATTTCCTGTTGCACCAACTGCGTAAACGTCGTCAGCGTACGGCCCATCGTCAGCGGGCCTCCAACGCCGTGCGGGCGACTTCCCACGATTGGCCGGTCGCCGCCCCCTCTTCCTCCAGCTTCACCAGGCCCTGTTCCTCATGGACGCGAATGACCCGATCGGCTTGTCCGCGCAACTGATCGAGACAACGCCGGCTCGTGCGCGTCAGGACCGGGGCCGGCGGGCACAAACAGAGCAACGTATAGCCCTGCTGCGTCAGGCGTGCGGTTGCCTCCATCATACGGCCGAAGAGCCGCATCGCCTCCTGCTCCGGCACGGCTTCGTCGTAGAACGTGTCGAGCAGACCGGAGAGGACCGCAATGCGCGCCTGATAGCGATCGAGCGCCGTCGCCAGGCAATCGGACAGCAACCGTTCTATTTGATGACAGGTAAAGGCGCGGGCCACGTGAATCATCGTCAGGATCTTGCGAGGCTGCCGACAATGCACGCGAGCCAATCGCCCGATCACGAACGGATCGAAGGTATTGGCGCCGTCGAGATAGACCACCGGCTCACCCGCCAACACCCGCTCCGTGACCGCGTAGAGACCCAACCGGAAAACGAGCGGATGCCCGTAGAGCAGAAGCAGCCGATCGTCCGGATGAAAGGGTACCTGCGCATGGCGCAGCGCCAGAAACCAATCCTGCGGGGCATCACGCTCTGCGCGCGGCTCCGATTCCTTATCCCGACGATCGGAAAATGGCAGCCTTGTCGTCTCGGCAATTGCACGCATCACGCACCTCTCTCTTATCCGCAACACCCGCCGGCAAAGACTTGCCGTT
Organism: Nitrospira sp.; assembly: GCA_035310605.1. Classification (GTDB taxonomy): domain Bacteria; phylum Nitrospirota; class Nitrospiria; order Nitrospirales; family Nitrospiraceae; genus Nitrospira_C. The sequence goes on from DATGEA010000238.1 coordinate 6,069, forward strand.
GCCGATAGGCATTCCAACAGGTTTCGCAAAGTTCCAACGTCGAATGGGTCATCCCGTCCACACATTCGATCCGACGCCACACCGGCGTGCCGCAATCCGAACAGGTGCCCATGACCTGCTTCTCAGTGTCTGGTTGTACCGGCATGGTCCACCACCTTGGTATTCGGCCGAACCCGTCGATTGCAGACAGCCGACATAAATTCGCTCCCCTGCCGGGGACTCATCAGACTCTTCCAGAACCGCTCTGTCAGGGAGCCGGCCTTCGTCTGTTGCAACTCCCACTGTATTTCCCGCAATCGTCCATTCAACGTATCGACCGTCCGTTCGAGATCCATCAACCGCTCTTTCGTCACCATATTCATCATGCCTCCTCCTTTCTTAGCCCCCACAATGCCGGATGACTCCGACCAACACTCCCTCGATGTGAAATGCATCAGACGGCTGCACCACGATCGGCTGCATGGCGGCATTCGCCGGATGCAGTTCAATATGCGTCGCCTTTTTGACATAGGTTTTGATCGTCGCTTCCTGATTGACCAACGCCACCACCGTTTGTCCGTTCTGCGCCGTCTCCTGCTTCCGCACGACCACGAGATCACCAGGAAGAATCCCGTCGTCTTTCATCGACTCCCCTTTGACCCGCAACGCAAACGTATTGCCTCCCCGCAACATGCTGGGCGGTACGTCGATGAGTTCGGACTGTTGCACCGGTTCGATCGGCGAACCGGCCGCGACCATTCCTGCCATGGGAATTTCCGGCGACCGGCTCAACTGATCCAACGCCACTTTCACCATGCCGGGAATCCGCCGCATACCCGCTTCGTATCGCGCCACCGAC
>DATGEA010000239.1:0-9983 GCA_035310605.1 Nitrospira sp.
CCAGTCGTCCACCTGCCGCTCGCTTTTCCAGTCGAGCGTCGCCAAATCCACCGATTGCCCGCCGCCGGTTCCGGTCCATATCGACTGACTGACCAGTTGGTGCGCGTTCAGCCATTGATCGGGATCGTCCATGTTCTGCAATGGATAATCGACTGGCTCGAAGCCGAGCGCCAGCAGGGCATCGTGCATCAGCCGATGCTCCAGATAATGTTCCAGCAGAAAGGACTGCAATCCCTTCTCATCGCCGAATTTCCAGTCTGTGAGTGCGGAGAAAGCCATTACCAAGCCGCCCTTCTCTCGTACTCGCCCAAGAGGCCGTTGATGATGATTCCCGGAGAAGTGGAGGAAATGGTGTAGCCCAGATACTTCCCCACCACGTCCGAGTAAGTGTCGTAGAGCTGATACCCAACGCCAGACCAATCCACGGTAACCAGAGAATTGTTCTGCCACGTCACAACGGCACGGGAAGCGTTGATCCACTCCACCACCGAAGTTGCGGTATTGGTCGTCAACTGGAAGGCATTTTCCGTATCTACCTGCACGTTGAAGGTAGCCGTTCCTCCGGAAGTCGTGGTGTATTCCAGTCCCACCCGGTTTGTCTGCTTGTCGAAAATCGGATTGCCCTCGTCCATCAGCGCGGTCTGTAACGTGGTCGAGATCGCCGCCGTGGTATCCGCATACATCTTGTGGAAATGCGTGTCATGAACGGCGTAAAGCTCGGAAATACCATCGATTTCCGCCGGAGCGCAGTACACCATGTTGGATTCCTGCGAGGTCAGGAACCACTTGTTGCTGAAAAACACTGCCTGCAATTGCCGGTTGCCCAGAGTCGCATCCTGATAAACAAAGGAAACGACGTAGCACAAGATGTTGTAGATCGACGCCAGTCCGCCGGATACGGGTTGCGAAAAGTCGATCAGCTTGAAAATCCCGTCCAGCTCGTTCGAGATTTTCTGCACCGACGCGCCAAAAGCGGCATAAACGCCGTTCTTGTTCATGAACATAATTGCCCGTTCCATTGCCGTGACCGACGCCGGAAAGGTGCTGCCGATGGTCGAGGACAGGTTCGTGAAGCTGAACGTGGTGATCGCCCCCGTTACCTTGAGGTCGCTGATGATGAAGATCGAGCTGTCTCCGAACACGTAAAGATAGTTGTTCAGGGCTTCCAGGGCTTCGATCTGGTTTCTCAGAAAGCCCTCGGTGATGGTCGTATTCCCGGCCGCATCGGCTGCATTGAAGTCCACCCACGTTCCCGGCGCCGTGTAGGTGAGCGTGCGGCTGTTGCCGATCCATACCCGACCTGAATACACGGCGACAGCGCTTCCAGTCTGCCCTGTGGGCATGATGAAGCAGGTCGCCGTCGTCGCTGTACCCCCGCCGCCCGTAAAAGCCACCGTCGGCGCGGAAGTAAAGCCCGATCCCAGCGCCGTCAGCGTCACAGCAGACACCGCCCCGCCCAGAATCGACGCCGTGGCCGTGGCACTCGTCCCGCCACCACCGGAGAAACTGACCGTCGGCACGGCGGTATATCCGGTACCCCCGGCTACCACGGAAACCGTTGCCAGCGATCCCGGACTGTAAAATAGGTTCCCATCCCATGAAAAGTAACCCTTGGTGGGGTCTACAATCACTGCGCGCTCGGACTTCCACTGATCCATCGTGGGAGTCGAAAACGTCCCGGCAGCCGTGATCGTTACCACCGAGGAATTGCCGAGATTGACCGCCTGCGCGCCACCGGCATTCGTGAAATTAATCATGTAATTCACGGTGCCGATGTTGCAGAAGTGCATCGACTGGATGGAGGAAGTCACGGTCGCAATGGCCCCGCCCTGTGCCGGGACCGCCTGCATGAAGGCGTCCCCAATTGGCATCAAGTTTTCCAGCCATGCGAATTCATCCTCCCCAAGAGAGGTCCGTCCCGTCTGCGTGTTGAGCGTGCGGAACTTCTTGAGGATGATGTACTCGTGCTCTTTTTCTTTAGTAGGCAATCGGAATCCTCCGCTGATACTTGGAAGCATTGCCGCGCCGCATCAATTCATCGTAGATTTGCAGGAAATTCGCGGCTTCCGTGAATTCCTGCTGCTTGTACTTGGCGAGGTACGCCGAGTAATATTGCACGCAGTCCGTGTACGGGTACGAAACCTGCTCCGGGGTCGTATCGTCCACCAGACCGTTCGGCAGAATCACGGCGTCGATGTCGCATTGATAGGACGCCGATGGTATCTGGAAGATGTAGAAGTAATCACCCCCGCCAGTACCAGAGGGCGGACCCTTGGACCACAGCGCCGGTTGCCCGGTGATCGACCGGTAATAGCGGGCCTTGGCCTGAAACTCAGTGAAATAGGTGTAGGACAGCGTAATCCACGAATTGCCCCAATTCACCGTGATATTGAGAATATCGAAAGCCGACATGACCGAAGCCGTGACCGTCGTGCTGGACCCTCCCCCGCCAGTGAACGAAATGGTGGGAGCGGACGTGTAGCCGGTGCCATTGGCGGTGATCGTGACAGCCGAGACGGAATCGGAGGTAAGTGTCGCTACCGCGCTGGCGCCGGACCCGCCGCCGCCCGTGATCGTCACCGTGGGAGTAGAGGTATAGCTTGCTCCACCGGCCAGCAAAGTCAGGTTCGCCAGCGCTCCCTGATAGGGATAGGATTCCTGGCCCTGCGAGAGAAAGAAGTTGTAGAGCGTGCGAACCGACCCGGAATCAAGCGCAATGCGGTTGCGCGCCTGATTGATGTCGTCGGTCAGTTCGGCATCGGACCAGTATTGCGCGTTTGCGTCGTGTAGAAGGCGCCGGGTCTGGTTGATGTACTCGGTGAGCGCCAAAGCAAGCTCCTGTTCCGGGGCTTACCCTAGCAAGCCGCCCCCGTAGATTGATTTCCGCCCACCGGCTCCATGTGGATGTTCGACCACCACTTCCTGCCGTCCTTGTGGTTGGCCCAGCCCATCCGCATCAACTTCCTGAAACGTGCCTGCTCGTCCATGCCGTAGCCGAAAATATGCTCGGCGGCTTCCCGTGGGACGACCACCGTTTCCCCAGCGGGAAAGCGATACTCCTGCCCCGCGAACTTGTCGCGCACGTCGAAGCGGTTATTCCGGTTCGTTACCCGGATGGGTCTGTCGTCCATCAGTATTGAATGAATACCATCGAAACAGTGGTGGTCGTGTTGATGCCCTGCACCGCCCCGCCGTCGGCCATGAAATAGCCATAGCCCGAGCCGGGAATGATCGTGTAGGTCGCGGTAATGCCATTGCTGTTCGACACGCCTGCGATAAGCGATCCGGCGGTAAGCGGAATCAACACCTGGTACTGACCGGCGGTAATCGTGACCGTGGAACTCGCCGCAATGCCGTAAGTAACCGGCGTTCCGAGCGCGGAACCGGGACCGAAGCCGGGATTGCTGATCTTGTTGACTGACATGGAATTCTCCTAGATGTTGATGTACCCGGTCATGCCCGTGAGCTGCGACTGGCATTTTGGCTTGGTGCAAACCAGTTCCAGCACGCAGACCATCGCCGCGATTGAACCCAGTTGGAAATTGGGCAGGGTGGACTCGAAGCCGGTGAAGGCAAACGCCCCCATGCGGTGCAGGTAGAGCGACAGATACCGCGTATTGAGTAAGTACACCGTGCCTTCAGGACAGTAGGGATCGGCGTAAAGCGGTGTTCCCGCGACTTCCAGCGCCCTGAAGTGGGCGGATGCCTTGGCGTTCTTGCCGGGACTCACGCCGACCTGATAGTTGTAGCGCTCGGAGTCGGTGAAGTCGGTGGCGAAGGAAGTCCATGTCCCGAAACCGCAGACGCCGAACGTCGGAGCTTCACCCGTTGCCTTGACCAGTTGGTTGATGTAGGTCAGCAGGAAATCCCGCGTGAACTTGCCCCCGCCGATGGAACCCACGTACTGCGACTTCCAGAAGGTATAAGTTGCCCGCGACAGCCCGGCATAGGTCGTGACATTGGTGGAGTCATCCACCGCCGCCGGAAGGCCGATCAACTGCTGCGCGTTGGTCGAGTTGTTGTAGAGTGCCGTCGCCAGGGTGTCGATGGCGTTGTAGGTGGCATCGTTCATCCGGGCGTCGATGATCGGCACGATGGAATGATCCAACTGGATGAACCCTTCCATGCCGAGGAACGGGATCGGAACCACCATCAGTTTAAGGTTGAACTGCGCGTTGTAGGCGCCCTGCGTGACTGCAGGCTGCGCGAACGATCCGGAGAAATCCGACCACGAGGCGGTGGTGTACGACGCCCCCTGCACCGGCACCGTCACGGCGTTGACGCCGCCGCCCGCCATTTGCGCGTTGGCAAGCAGCGCCGAGATCAGCGGCGAGGACTTGTAAATCTGGACGATCATCCGGGGGATGAACGCCCGGCGCGTGAGGTACGAGAGTTCGTCGCCAATGTTCCCTGACGGGACAATGCCTGAACCCAGGATCGGATTGATGGTTGCCACGATGTTATCCTTTCAGTATTAAAAGGCCGGTTTGTGCTTCTTCTGCATGTCGTCGATCATGGAATGCGCGGTCTTGAGGCTCCACCGGGCTTCGTCCTCCATGAGTCCCTCGTCCTGCGGCAGATCGGCGGGTCCGATGCCGGGCAGCGTGTAGCTGGGCGCGGCGGGCTCGATCTGCATCTGGTAGAGACGGGCCGCGAACTCGTAATCCGCCGGGAGTTCCTTCTTGCCCATCATTTCCTCCATCTTCGCCATGTCCTCGTCGCGCAGACTGTACTTGGTCTGCACGCTGTTCTTGAGCGTCGATAGGCTGTTCTGCATCCGGTAATCGTTGAACTCGTTCGAGAGTTTCTCGATCTTCTCGTCGCGCTCGGCAAGCAGCTTGTTGGTCGCTTCCTCCTGATCGACTTCGGGAATCGGAGTGGAAGGCGAGACGGTCTTGGCGAGTTTCAGGCAATTCTTGCGGGTCGCGGGATTCTGCGACATGGAAAGCGACAATGCGGCCAACTGATTGCGGGTTTCTTCGTCGAGCGTATCGAGGGTGGGCATGGATGTCTCCTAGTAGATGATGCGTTTCACCGATCCCACGCCGCGCCGGGAGACGGGCTTGGTCGAGGACTGGCCGGAACCGGACAAGCGCAGCGGGTTTTGGGCTTCCCCCCGGTCGCAGGGACCGTCGAATACCGGAATTTCCGGATGGGTCGGCGGATTCATGAAAATCCGCGCCGTTTCCTCCGCCTCGATCGGCGTTCCCTGCTTCGTGCGCGTGACGGGCGTAAACAGCTTGGAGGCAGCCATTACACGCGGCCTTTCTTCGCGCTCGGCGTCTTTTGCACGGTCATGCCGTTCCTGCCGCCGGTCGCGCCGGGACCGCTGAAACCGCTGGTTTCGGGATACGCCGGGGGATTCACGAACTGGCCGGTTTCCTGCGCTTTCTTGCCGAGACTCGCGCTGGAAGTATTGGGCTTGAACAAATTCGAGCTGGATGCCATTGAAGTCTCCTACATGGGTTGAGGGGGTGCAGCACCGGGAGGCGCCCCGCCGCCGCCCCCGCCCCCCAGATTGGGGGCGGGTCCGCCTTGGGCGCGGGCGAGTTCCATGATCTGCGCCGGAATCAGGGGCTCGGCTTTCTGCCGCATGAAGTTCTTGGATAAGGCGCTGATCGCGCGGATGACGGCGGCGCCTTCCGGAGTATTCGAGCCCAGACTGGGGAGCGCCTGTTCCAGAAGTTGCATCGCCGATTCGACGTTCACCATGCCCATCTGCTTGTTCCCGGCGTTTGGAGAAGGCTGCGCCATCGGAGAACCCGCTGGTCCCTTGGGAACCTGCGGGGGCATCGCCGGAGCGGGTCCGGCACCGGGCATCATCGGCATGTTAGTGAGTGCTCACTTTCGCTTGAGAACAGGCTTCTACGCTTATAAAAACCTCTTGTCAAGCGGGGTAGCGCCAAGGGGAGGCGCCGCCCCGTGCGGCACGATGGGTCTTGCCCATCACCGGCAGTTACTTCCGGCGACCGCGCTTGGATTTACGACCACGCATGGCAGTATCCTTTCCTCGTCTCCGGGGAAGCGCCCCGTGCGCATTACGCCTGTTTTTTCTTGCCGCCCGGTACAATCCCGAGTTGCGCCATTTGCTGCATCTGCGCCTGACGCTGACGCTTCATGTCCTTAAAGCGCTGCCGCAATAGTTCCACTTTGGGCGGCTTGGTCAGTTCCAGCAGGGAATCCGGGTCGATGGCCTGCGCCTTGGCAAGCGCAAAAGCCAGTTGAATGTGATCATCCACGAACACAGGCGAGGCCGAATGAGCGTCCACATGCACCTGAAAGTCGTCGGTGAACTGCCCGGCGATGAACTTCTCGCCTGTCTTGGTCGTGAATTGATGGGCGTCCTTGGCCTTCATGATGCGCACGATGAGGCTGCCAATGTCCTCGATGGTGCGTTCAATTGCCAAAGCCCGTTTCTTGATGCGGGAGGAACCCAGCCTCGCCAGTACATCGGCATGGGACTTCGACCGCACGCCGGATTCGCCCTTGCCCTGCAGCACGTCCGACAATCCGGATTCGTCGTTGAACATGTTCTGGATCATCAGCATTTCCTGCCACAGATCTTCCGGCATGTTGGGCGACAGCATTTCGACCTTGGCATTCGGGGTGGGGTCGGAAATCCACGATCCGGGGTTGTCCAAGGCGCCGATCTTCTCGTCGGAAATGCCGCCCCAGCCGGAAAGGGCTTTGGGAGGATTCGCCTGTTTTCGCAAAATGTTGCGTATTTCCCGAAGCCGTTCCGTCGCCCAGTCCTGCAACTTGATGAGCCCGGCAATCTCCGACCAGCCGAAGAAGTAATTTCTCAACTTGTTCGGGCAGATGTGAACGAACGGCTGTTCGCCCTTGATCTGGAATAGGTTCCCTATTTCCTTGCGACCGTAGATCACCACACCTGGCGCGGCCAGCGTAATCGTTCGGTAATCCTCTTTTTCGTCGTCCCATACCCATAACTCATACATTTCCACCTTGTCCTCGATGGTGCGGGGCTTGTACACCATCTGCCCCAGAAGGTCGGGGATATTGACCAGCCCTCGGGTGGTGGAGGAAGTCATATTGACCGTCCCGGCGACGATCAGCCGGTTGACGGCATCGGGAAAGGCATCCTCCTCCTGCGTCGGGACAACGGACACCCGGCGCATGAGGTCGGCGCCGTTCGACAGCATGGAAATCCTGCGCTTGAGTTCGGATTCCGAGATCGAGTAGGAATGGACAAAAGCCTCCTGCCGGGATAACTCGGTCACGGACTCGTCCAGCACGCCAAAGTCGTGAGGGCTCACGATGTAAGGTTCCAGGCCGCCGTTCACCCAGTTAAGTTTCATCAATTCCGTGTTGAACACGAGCGCCAGCGGGAGGGCTTCGTTGAAGGCGTCCGCCACGCCGTAATCGTGGTAATACATGTCGGTACGGCGTGAAATCAGATCGGCCTGCTCGTAGACCGGCTCCGGCTCGTTCTGGACAGAAACCTCGAATTCGACCGTCGATTGTGAGTACAGGAAGGAAGTCAGAAGGTCGATATGCGGCCAGATTTTGTTATAGGGGGCCGATTCGCCTTCCTGACACCCGAAAAGGTAGTAATGCTCGAATCCGTTGTAGGTCTGAATCCGCTCCCGGCGGGTGGACATGCACTTCGATACCAGATCGGAAGCGAAGCCGTCGAGGTCTTTTTCGTCTATTTTCAAGACTTGAGCCTCGTTCTTGGCATATTGACCGGATTCCGGAACATGGGCAACATGGGACTCAATTGGTCCCGTGCCCCGGAGGGAATCGGCAGTTGCGCCACGATTTCCGGTCCCGCAAAGCGGTTAGGATTGTCGGCGGCAGGTCGTCTTACCGGTTGGCCGTCGCGGTTGGAAATGTCAGACAGGCCATGTGCGGCGGCAAGGTCCGCAATGGTGGCGTCGGCAAAATTGGTCTTGGTATGGCGGATGGCGGGGGGAGTGAGGAATATCCTCTCGGCTTCCCCCACGCACCCAGGACATTCCGGGTCGGAGGAGACGGACTCGAACACCGTCCCGCAATCCCGGCAGCGGTACTCTCTGATGATCGCCAAGTTAGTGAGTGCTCACTTATACCTGGCGCTAGTCATAATCCTTTATGTTGATAATGTCAAGCCTGTCCTCGGTCGAATAGGTGCGGGGATCGAGCGAAAACTGGTAGAGGTACTTCATGACGGGGTTCATGATCTTGCGGAACGAACCCTCAAAGGCAAGAGCGTCCTGCACTATCCAGCGCTGTCCGTCGTTCTGCGTCACCAGCCGCCCGATAACGTTGACTTTCTTGGCGTAATAGACGTTGGGCGGGGCCAGCCCTCCCGCCCAGAACACGACTACCGAAGCCGTGCGGCTCTGAATGATCGACGAAGCGCGTTCAAGACCCCTCTCTGGGCGCCCTTTTAAATTCAGAACCCGCCCAGTAAATATGACCAGGCTTTCTCCGAGTATCCACGATCCCTTTCCGGGCCAGAACGCGGGTTTTGCACTTCCAATAACTTTCGGAATCGTTGAACATGGGCTCGTAGCCGTCCTCTTTCCGGGTTTTTTCACGCAGCAGCCGTTTCAGGCGCTTGTTCATCGCCAGCGCAAGGCGTCTTTGCCGGTCGAGTGATAACAGAGCCACGTCCGTCATCTTGATCGAGTGCGCCCGGTAAACCCGCCACAACTCCATGTTCATGCGCTCGATGCGGTAAAGGAGTTCGGAATTTTTCGGTCGTTCGTGCAGATGCTTGGCGTCCAGATAGGCATCCAGCCGTCTCTGCACGGTCTCGCTCGCCTGCAATCGCATGGCCTGCTTGACGTGATCGGCGGAGCATCCCGAATCCCTGATGATTTGAACGAGAAGCAGTTTCTTGACGAACCTTAAATGAATGAGTTCGCGCTTGATCTCGTCTGCGCTACGCAATCTTGGTTCTCTTGAGATAGTTCATGACGTGACCCTGTACCATGCTGATGTTGCCGTAAGGCATCTGGGCGCGGCGCATCGCGGTCGCGTATGAGAGATTCTGCGCCGAGAGATTGGTCTTGATTGACTGCAGCCACGGCCAATGCGCCAAAGCGCCTGCCATCACGCGGTCGTCCTTTGCCCGCCCCGCTGCGCCGATAGAGCCCTCGTCGTTCACAACGTTGCGCATCTCGTTGATGAGTTCCACCGAATTCACTTCCATCCGGCCCACTTCGAAGGAATCCCGGAAGGCGTGCATGATCGCCCGCTTGTTCTCGTCGGTCGTTCGCCAGTGAATTGATTTCGTCATTCCGCTCAGGGCGTTGTCGGGTCGTACCCAGAAATAATGCCGGATGCAGCCCATCACGTCCTGCAGAGATCGGTTACCCACTTGCACGTTGTTGGACGTGCGCTGCAAGTTCATGAGTTCCGTCACCACCGCGCCGCCCGGCCCGGTGATTTCCAGGTTCAGCATGACGTTGCGGTACGCCCCACCCAAATGCGCGATGATCCACGCGAACTGATAGGGCATGATGTCGGCGGTGCAGTACTCGGCGACCTGCACCAGCCGGTCGGAGTAGCAGCGGTAGACTTCCAATGCAAAGCGGTCGGCCCAATCCGAGGAGCCGTAGGCCGGGTCCGCTCCCATAACGTAGACGCCTTCGGGCTGGGGTTCCTCCCACACCTTCAATTCGGCGTTTTGCGCGTTGGTGGGTTTGATCTGGGTGAACTGGAATTCCGAACCGGTGATGTAGCGGTAGGAATCGTACTTCTGCTTCTTGGCGTAGAGGTAGCCATTGGTGAGCTTTTCGGACGTGAAGAATTGCGCGCCCGCCACCACAAAAGCCTCGTCCTCGTCGAACGGATATTCCTGCCGCATCCACATCTCGTCCCCGTTCTTCTTCTCGTTCAGGTGCCAGCGATACCATGCGATCTGCTCGGGAGTGATGTCGTAATCGTAATACTGCTTTACCTTCCTGACGGACTCGCGTTCTTTCGCGGTGAGGCTGGGGGCGGCTCCCCAATAGACTTTGTATTCCTGCTCG
>DATGEA010000240.1:0-7875 GCA_035310605.1 Nitrospira sp.
GAAGCAATGGAAATGGAACTCCGGAGATTTGGAAGAACGGAAGTTGTGGAATGATTATATGAAAGCCTTCGAAGACGTGCTTGCGGCCACCAGCACCGATCAGGCTCCCTGGTTTATCGTGCCGGGCAACCGGAAATGGTACCGGAACCTCGTGGTCGCTGACCGCGTCGTAGGCGCGCTCGAGGACATGAAACTCTCGACGCCTCCGGCGCCGGAGGGTGTGGATTTCGCTAAACTCACCATCGTGTAAATCCGAAACCGAATGCATCTCCGGTACTGTGGATGTTCCAGGACCGACTTGAGCCTGAGCAACCCGTTCAGTAGGGTGTTTGCCGAAGTTCGCCAGCCAAGTAATATTAATCGGAAAGGAATGAACATCATGGTTGACCGTATGACGGTGTCGACAGTGATCGGTGCCGGGCTCTGGCTGTTTGCCGGCGCGCTGTTGGCGCAAGGAATTCCGCAACCCGGAGACATGCAGCAGCGCTTGGAACAGGAAATGACTCAAACGAAGCGCGCCGCCGGTGAATCGGCAGCCGGCGCCAGTCAAAGTTCCAAGGAGATGAAATCCGAGGCCGAAAAGAAAATGGAGGATACCGCCGGCCTGCATAAGAGTCAGGCTGAAGGGAAGATGACGGAAGAGATTGAAAAAGCAAAGCGAAAGGCCCAAGGCTTGGACCGATAATCCCGACGACTATCGATGTGCGATGGAAGGAAACATGCTGTTCCTCCCACCGGTTCTCCCCCGTAATTGTTGCAGTCCGGTCCAATTTAAAAACGCCTCGTTCCCCATTGACAAGCTATTCTAATGGGCGTACGACGGACTTGCGGCCCAATTATACTCACGGAAGTTCGAGAGATCGGACAGACCGCGCGGCTGTCATCCAGGTCTCTCGGTGACTTCACCAAGAGAGGAGGGTGGGTTATGGATGACGCGACTCCACCTGGTCCGTCAGGCCCGCCGATGTGAGGGCGGGTTTCTCGTCGGTCGTGCTGGCAGATTCTCCACTGGCTGTGCCCTAACGGCATCAAAGACCAACCGGATATCAGCCTGATTAAACCGGAGAATTCGAAGCTGGTACGAGGAACGCAAGTGCCTGGGATTGACGTCGTCTCCCCCGACCGGAAACGTGCATGACCTCGCCTCGCGTGGGTCTCTCGGGCCGCGACAACTGATCTTCGATGCCGGCGTCCTAAGCGCCATTCACGGGCGACCTCCCACCATAGTGCAAGGTCGCCCGTGTTGTTCCTGCTGATGCTGAAAGCCCACATTCGTATCGACCAGCCGGGCCCGGCGAGCATGTGCGCCAGCCCGCTCCCCGAGTGCGTGGCACTGGATATCCTGAGATACGCCGTTCACCGCGCACATTTCATTTCATTCTTTTGGCGACCTCGGCCTCGGTGGAAGCTCTATTGACGAATTCGGTCGTCTCTGCCTCTTCCAGAATAAGTAGAGCGGAATCCCGCTGAGCACGGTCGCAGTCCCATAGAGTGATTCCGCCGGCCTCTGGATCACGCTGTATAGGACAAGAGAAAAGGCTCCGATGACAAGGGCCGCGGGTAAGAAAGGGTAGAAGGGAGCACGAAAGTGGCGCCCATGGTCGAGGTCTCCCCGGCGAAGCAGGAAAATCGCGGAAAGAGTCAGGGTCATGAAGAAGGCAAGGACCAGTCCGCTGTAAATGAGCAGCTGCTCGAACGTTCCGCTGAGAATGAGCACAGAAGCCCAGCTTGTTTGAAACAGAATGGCTCGAGCCGGTACGCCGGTCCGGGGAGCGCGTGCGGCGAGCCAGGGGCTGATCGCGCCGTCCCGCGCCATGGCCCAGTATACGCGGGGTCCCGCCCACGTCATCGCACTGACGGCTCCTGCGATGGAGAGACAGAGGATGATCGCGACGATGCGACCGCTGTCGGGTCCCCACAAGGCTGACGCCGCTTTTTCTGCCACAGGAATGATCGGTTCTTGGGCTAGCGCGCCGATCGAGAGCGCCGAGAGGTAGACAAGGTTCAGCAGCAGATAAATGGCTGCCACGAAGGCCGTACCTCCGATCATCACCCTCGGCAATGTTCGTCGAGGGTTGCCGATTTCCGCGGCGATGAAGCCCGCGACATTCCAACCGAGATAGCAATAGGTGACAATCACCAGCGCGATGGCCGCCGCGCCTGGAGTCGGGTGGGAGTCTGCCGGCGTTACGGAGAGAAAATCCCAGTGTCCCGCCCCTGCAAATAGTCCGGCAAAAATCAACCCGCCGATGGCGAGCACTTTCGTGCTGGTTATCAGACGTTGCAGCCGGCCGCCGGATTCAAGTCCTTTACAATGAACCACTGTGACGATCCACAGCAGACCGAGCGAAAGTCCCTTTGCCCACCAGCCCCGTTCATCCTCGATGGGGAGCGCACGCATGGCGTAAGCGGAAAAACTGATGGCCGATGCGGCGACCGCCGCACCGAAACCGATCGTAAAAGAAGTCCATCCGCTGAGGAACGCGACCAGCGGCCCGTAGGTCTCACGCAAGTAGACATAATCGCCGCCCGCATGAGGCAACCGCGAGCCGAGCTCGCCATAGATCATCGCTCCGCCGATTGCGAACAGGCCGCCGATGGACCAGAGCAGGAGAATCAGCCGGGGGTCGCCGAGGTCCCTGGCCATCAATCCCGTGGTGGTGAAGATGCCGCCCCCGATAATGTTGCTGATGAGCAAGCACGTCGCGGTGAACCAGCCGATGGTCGCATGTGGTCTTTCTGGAGCGTAGCTGGGGCCCGATGGCGGGGTCATGGGTGTGTCAGTGTAATCTCCCGATCGGGGGAAATGCGAGCGGGCGGCGCTTTCCTTTTCCTCTCCCGCTCGCTTACCATAGGTGCCATGGCAGACGCGAAGACGAAGAAAGTCCGCAGCACGACGACGATGAGGCGGCGGAGAAAACCGGCCGGAGCTTCCAGCGGCCTCAGCGCAACAGAGTTGCAAGCCGCTGCCCCGCCCGGTGAGGTGGCCGAGCTGCATCGGGCGATCGACCAGGACGGGGGCAAGGTCCTGGCCGTCTATCGTGAGCCGTACGGCGGACGCTGGCTGGTGCTGGCGGCCTTGCCGATCGAGTTGGTCGAGCCGACGCCCTATCAGCGGAATCTCTCCGATACCCACGTGAGAAAACTGGAAGGGGTGATCGGCAAGATCGGCCGGTTTCTGGACCCGATCATTGCGGTGCGCCTCCCAAAACCGGATCATGCCGCGAAGTACTGGACTCCGAACGGGAACCATCGGCTCTCGGCCATGCGGACGCTCGGCGCAAAGAGCATTGTGGCGATCGTGGTGCCGGAGTCAGCGGCGGCGTATCAGATCCTGGCGCTCAATACGGAAAAGGCGCACAACCTTCGCGAGAAGGCATTGGAAGTGATCCGGATGTACAAAGAGTTGGCGCAGTTGGACGACGCGACCGAGGACACCTACGCCTTGGAGTTCGAAGAGCCGGCCTTCATCACACTCGGTCTCTGTTACGAGGAACGGCCGCGTTTCAGCGGCGGTGCCTACCATCCCGTCCTCAAACGGGTGGAGGAGTTTCTCATGAAGCCGATGCGTGCGGCGATTGAACTGCGGAGAGAGCGGGCGCGCATGGTCCTCGCCCTTGACGATCAGATTGTGAAGCAGGTCGAGGCGCTGAAAGCCAAAGGGCTTACCAGCCCCTACCTCAAGAGTTTTGTCGTGGCCCGGGTGAATCCCATCCGGTTCCGGCCAAAAGACGCGCCTCCCCTCTCGTTTGATGAGGCCCTGGACCGGATGGCCAAGGCCGCGGCCAAGTTCGATCCGGGCAAGATCAAAGTGGACGACCTGGCCAAGTCCGGCGGGGTATCCGATGACATCGACTAGCTGCCTCCCGCCTTGTTTCTGCAGCTGGTGCCCCTTTAGAATGTCCCTCTCCCCTTCTACCCCAAGGAGGCCGCCATGGGTCTAGCCGACAACAAATGCGTTCCCTGCCGGGGCGGGGTGCCCCCCCTTCCGGGCGATCGTGTGCAGGCTCTGCTCAAGGAGTTGGGCCGCGGCTGGGCGTTGAACGCTCAGGGCCATCTGGAGCGACTCTATACGTTCAAGGATTTTGCCCAGGCCTTGGCCTACCTCAACAGGGTAAGTGCCGTGGCGGAGGCCGAAGGCCACCATCCCGATCTCTATTTGGCCTGGGGGAAATGCAAGGTCGAGATCTGGACGCACAAGATCGGCGGATTAACCGAGAGCGATTTCTATCTGGCCGCGAAAGCCGATCGGGAATTCGAACCGTACCGAGCCGCAGCCAGCTAATCGAGCGTCACGCATGACGTCAGGAGGCATCAGATGAGCGACAAGGCCCGCGTGGCGCTCGTCAACATGCCGTTCAGCTATTCGAAGTACCCCTCGATCCAGCTCGGTACGCTCTCGGCTCTCCTGAAATCCCGCGGGATTCCCGTCGATTGCCATCACCTCAACGTCCGGTTTGCCCACAAGATCGGTGTCCCCCTCTACGAGATGATCTGCGAGAAGCGCGCGCTCTTCGGTGAGTGGCTGTTTTCGTATCTGCTCTTTCGGGACAATCCGAAACGCGTCGAATATCCGCAGGTGTTCAAGCCGGTCTTTGAGCAGATCGCCCGGGAGAGCGGGCAGCCGATCGGATATTTTGAGGAAATGGCGACACGCATCGCTCCGCAGTTTCTGACCCAGGCCATGACGTCCATTGATTGGGGGCAATATCAGCTCGTCGGCTTCACCTCCACGTTCGATCAGAACGTGGCCAGTCTCACGATGGCGAAGTTGATCAAGGATCTGTACCCGGAGGTCAAGATCGTTTTTGGCGGGGCGAACTATGACGGCGAGATGGGGATGGAATATTTCCGGGCCTTTCCTTTCATCGATCACGTCGTCGTCGGCGAGGGCGAAGAAACCTTTCCTGCACTCATTCGCCTGGTGCTTGAGGGGAAATCGGAGGATTTTCCCGAGGGGGTGGCGTACCGGCAGGGCGACCGGATCAGGTTCACTCCGAACCGGTCTCTCTTTGCCGATTTCACCAAGACCGGTCCGCCCGACTACGACGATTACTATCGTCTCCTGGCCGAGCTGGGCGATTTCGCTCAGGGGCTCGATCGCGTACTGCTCTACGAAGGGTCGCGCGGCTGCTGGTGGGGCGAGAAGCATCACTGCACGTTTTGCGGATTGAACGCCCAGAGCATGAAGTTCCGCGCCAAGTCCTCCGAACAGGTCGCGCAGGAGATGACCTATCTGTCGCATCGGTACGACACGGCACGTTTCCGGTTGGTCGATAACATTATCGACATGAAATACGTCGAGAACCTGTTCGGGAAGTTTGCAGCGGCTCACTGCGACCTGGATGTCTTCATTGAGACGAAGAGCAATCTTCACAAGAGTCAGATCCGGATGCTGGCGGCGGGCGGCGTGAAGTGCATGCAGCCGGGACTGGAGAGTCTGAGCCTCAATCAGCTCCGCTCCATGGACAAGGGCGTCACTCCCATGCAGAACATCATCTGCCTGAAGTGGAGTTTCTATTATCACGTGACGGTATCGTGGAATATTCTGCTCGGGTTTCCAGGCGAGACCGATGAGGATTACCGTCGACAAATCGATCTGATCCCGTCGATCGTCCATCTGCAGCCGCCAGAGGCCACGGGGAAGTTTTGGCTGGAGCGATTCAGCCCGTACTACACGAGGCCGCACGAATACGGGGTCCGTATCACCGGGCCCGGCATGGCCTATGGGTATGTATATGATTCCCGCCAGGTAGACCTCATGAAGATTGCCTATGATTTCGAATATGAACTCGAGAATTGGCCGGTTGACCCGCACGACTACCAGGAGCTGCTCACGGCGATTAAAGGCTGGCAACAACTGCATGCTTCGAACGATCGGCCGTTCCTCTACTACTCCAAGGCGCTTGATTACGTGACGGTCTATGACGGACGGGATCCGAAAGCCCCAACCCGCCGGCGGTATGATGGATTAGCGGCGCTGGTAATCGAGATCTGTAACGAAACGGCGAAGAGCCTAGAGCAGATTCGTGCGGGGGTAGCTGGTCGAGGTGAGGCAACCGATGAAGCGATGACCCCGGTCTTACAAGACCTCACTGCGAAGCGGGTTCTCTACGAAGAACGTGGCAAGTACTTCACCCTGGCGATTCCGGAAAATCCTTATCTGTAGCGCTGTCCGACCGGCACTCTCACATCGACAACTTGTCGGCGACATTCCGCATCTGCACGCCATGGACGAGCGAGGCTCCGCCCCGGATGGCGCAGGCGACGTGAACGGCTTCCGTCATTTCTTCCACGTTCGACCCCTTTTCGAGGGAGGCCTGCGAGTAGGCATCAATACAGTAGGGACATTGAACGGTGTGGGCAACGGCCAGCGCGATCAGGGCCTTCTCTCGCTCGGTCAGCGCGCCTTCGGCGAAGACAGCGCTGTAATATTCCATGAACTTGTCCCACAGGGCCTTGTTGCCTTTTCCCATGTCTGCGAACTTGCCAAGGTCGTGCGGATGATAGTAGGTGTCCATGTGACACTCCAATGGTGCATGTCAAAGGTTGAATGTTGAAGTGAGAGGGGTTCGATGGTTCGACAAGACCCGCGCATCATTCAGCGTTGCATCCGTCCTATGCGTTACCGGGTGGATCGGGATCGGCTTGCGACAAGATCTGCGAGAAGCGATTGCCGACGATGCCGGACACTTTGCCCATAATGTCCGTGACCTCTTGCCATTCGTGGGGCAACAAATCCTGCTTGAGTTGAGGGTGAATGGCCCATTGGGCGTCGACCTGCGTGCCTTTCCGGCTAACGAGAACGCGGAGCAATTCCACGTCCCAGGTGGTCGGCTCGGCTCCAGTCGTTTGAGATGGACTGCCGTTTGATGGTCCTGATGGAGGTGTTGAGCTGGCCATGCCGCGATACTCCTTGTGGCTTGTGATCCCGGAAGATCATAACCCATCGGGAATCCTCCTGTATATTCCCCGTAAAGGGCTTTTTGAGCGGCTGGACCCCCTCGGTCCGGCCTCCGGAAGGGTAATCTACCGGGGGAGATCTTCCCGGAGAACGGCGAGCATGGCTTCATGGATCCGGCCATTACTGGCGACCAGTTCTGGCTGGTCAATCGAGTGTGAGATTCCGCTGAAGTCAGTGACCCTTCCGCCGGCCTCGCGGAGAATGACGACACCGGCCGCCATGTCCCACGGGCTGAGTTTTACCTCCCAGAATCCATCGAAACGACCCGCGGCTACGTAACAGAGGTCGAGGGCAGCGCTTCCGGTACGACGCAATCCCCGGGCCTTGAGCGCAAATCGTCCGAAGTGGTTGAGATTGTTGTTCGGCGTGTCTCGGATATCGTAGGCGAAGCCGGTCACCAGCAGGGCGTGATCGAGCTGTTCCGTCGCGGATACCCCGATCGGATGACCGTTGAGGCGCGCGCCGCCGCCCGCCTGCGCGGTGAACAATTCGTCTCGGGTGGGGTCGTACACCACGCCGATCAGGCCGCGCCCGTCGAATTCCACGCCGATCGAGACTGCATAAAACGGAAACCCGTGAGCAAAGTTGGTGGTGCCGTCGAGAGGATCGATCACCCAGCGGTAGCGCGAAGGCGGCTGCATACCGGCGCCCCGCTCCTCCGCAAGGATCCGGTGGGTCGGAACGTGCGTACGAATGTGATCGATGACGCACTGCTCCGCAGCGAGGTCGGCATCGGTGACCAGATTGATCGGGTTCTTGAGCTGAATGCGAAACCCGGTCTTCGCGTAGTTCAACAACAGGGCACCCGCAGCCAGAGCTGCCTCCGTTGCAATGGACAACAGTGTTTCCGGCTGGCAATGCTGGTCGACATGCTCGGGCATGGCCCGGCATCATACCATGGGATCAACCGC
>DATGEA010000241.1:0-7599 GCA_035310605.1 Nitrospira sp.
GGCCGGTCGACCGGACGCCCACCATGCTCATGCGTTCCCGTCCAAGGACCGCTGCCGGTGAAGTCACGCTAGAGAATTCCGTAGAGTTCGACTTGGACAAACCGGCCGAATCGAACGTCTTGTTCGCGCATCTGGCCTTCATATGGCATCCCCACCTGCCGCGATTCCTTGGTTCCCCCAAGACGTCGTATATCCTTGGCGTCGGAGCGGAGAAACTGGCGGAGTACCAGGCGCTCTGTTCTCAAAGAGGGGAGGGCCGGCATTCCTCTGATGAACTCACAGAGCGGGGAGGCGAGACAAGCGTTCCGTCGGCCTGTGTCCTGTCTGCTGTAGCCAGGCAGGCCGCCATCGGTTCCGTCCCGCTGTTGGGGGAAATTCATGGTTCCCGTCTTGTTTTGCGCCTCTGCACCGCGGAAGCGTCTCGAGGCACATAATTCTCGTTGACTGACGAGTCTACTTGACTCCCGCGCAGGCGGCCTTGCGAGCCTGGATTGCTTCATATGCCGGGTAGAGCGTGGCCTCTTCCCGGCCGATTCGAAGGCCCAATAGAATTATCAGTCGTTCAAGGTCGCTTCCAAACTCGATCACATTCTGCACATCGGCAAGAAAGCCGGCTGCAACCGCTTCGGGGTTGCCGTATTTATTGAAAAACTCCAGCGCTTCCGGAGCCACCTGCTCCATGTCCGATCCGAACACGTCGACGATGTCATTGATATCCGGGTCGGTTTGTGCCGCCGTCCTTAGCGCGGGGTAGAGCTCCCGGTTTTCCTTTTCCAAATGGCCAAGGAGCGCCCGTTTGGCCTGTACGAGAAAACCAATCCGCTCCGGTGCAGGCTTTGTAAAGTCGGCGGCGCTCTTCAACGTATGCTTTAACAACACGTGATCGGCTTTCAGCTGCAGAATAAGACGAGACATGCGGCCTCCTTCATTGAACGGGTATATAGTTAGGAACAGAAAGTAGTGTATCTCGCCAAGTGTAGCAGTGGTCCTGAGTCCGTCAAGAAGCACGAATTACATACATTCATGGTTGTCAGAGAAGTGCGTACGAGAGGCACTCGTGCCGTAGCAGGCATTGACCATTTATATATGGTGGCAATAGCTATCGGCAGATGCCGACGGCATTACCTCCTGGGCTAGGGGTGGCCGCACGTCCTTTTGTCCTTTGTTGGCGAGGGGGCACATATCAGCCCTCGGGCCTGTGTTCGATCAGGGTGGGCTACACCTAGGTCCCGTGTTAGACTGCCGGGACTCTCGGTCGTCTGTCCGGTGTGCATCGTTATGTACGACGTCATTTTGTACCAACCGGAAATTCCTCCGAATACCGGCAACATCATTCGGCTCTGCGCCAATACGGGCGTGCGCTTGCACCTTGTGAAGCCCCTGGGTTTTGCACTGGAGGACAAGCTGCTGCGACGGGCTGGCCTCGACTATCATGAATTCGCCACCATTACCGTACACAATACCTGGGCCGATTGCGCGGCGGGCTTCAAGGATCGTCGAATGTTCGCGGTGTCCACCAAAGGGACTCGACGCTATGACCTGGTGCGATACGCCGACGGCGATGTATTTGTGTTCGGCCCGGAAACTAGAGGCCTGCCGGTCGAGCTTCTTCAAAGCCTGCCGGAGCCGCAGCGTATTCGCATTCCGATGCTGCCGGAGAGCCGGAGCCTCAACTTATCCAACACGGTGGCAGTGGTGGTGTACGAAGCCTGGCGGCAAGTCGGTTTTGGAACCGGCGTGTAATTCTTCTTTGGTTGCGATATCCAGCTGTTTCCTTCGTAACGATTGTCCGCCGATCGCGTTCCTATCGCACCGGTGGATTTTGTTTGTGTGGGTCTGGTCGGAAGCCGGCGCGCCGCAATTCGTATGGTGTCGGTCCCGCGGTGCAGGAAGAACCGGGCCTGCTTGTTTGCTGTCATTCTGCGTCGGGCCGTCACTCCATCATCGCAACCCTGGACCTGAACTTTGAAAAGACGCGCTCGCAGACCGCCGTGCGGCGGATCTCTATTGCCTGGAAAGCCTTGCTGTGTTGTAATCCGCCGGCTCGTGCCATGATCGCGAACCATGTTGTATCCCCGCTTGCTGAAGATCGTACCGCTTTTTCTGTGTCTGCTCTCTCTCGTTGGCGCGGTGGCTGACGCGAAACCCTCCATGACGTCCAGCGATCAGTTTATCCGGAATCTGGATGAGCTCTCGGCGCTCTGGAGCTTCTACAGGCAAACGTATATCCGCCAAGGACGGGTCATCAGCCTTGATGAACAGGGCGTCACGACATCAGAGGGGCAAGCCTATGGGATGTTGCGGGCGGTGTGGTCGAACGACCGGAAGACCTTTGAGGAGGTGTGGCGATGGACTCAGCGGAATCTTCAAGTCCGCAATGATAAGCTCTTTGCCTGGAGATGGAAAGGGAAGGTGCTTTCGAGCAATGCCGCCACCGACGCGGACACCGATATTGCCCTGGCGCTTGTGTTGGCCTCCCGCCGTTTCGATGACGCGCGCTATGAGCAGGAGGCCCTCGCGATTCTGTATTCGATCTGGGATCTCGAGATCCTTCATCTCGGATCCGGCTCGTACGTGACGGGTGGGAACTGGGCCGCCGCTGAAGACTACCCCACGATCCATGTGGCTTATCTTGCTCCCTATGCCTACGAGGTCTTTGCATCGGTCGACCTTCAACATGACTGGCGGCGGGTGGTCGACAGCTCGTACGCCCTGTTGCACTGGCTCTATGACGAAGAGCATGTCGTGCTTCCGCCGGAACTCGTGTATCTCGACAAAACGCAGGGCCGGTTCTTGCTGACGCATCCGCGTTCGGGGCAGGCGTCTGTGTTTGGCTACGACGCAGTTCCGCTGTTCTGGCGGGTGGCGCTGGATGCGCAGTGGTTCGGTCGATCGGAAGCCGTATTGCGCGGCAAGATGCTGGATTTCTTTTGGTCCGAGTGGAAGACCCGCGGCAGGTTTCTCGACCGGTATACGCTCAAAGGAGAGCCCCTGTCCGCGATGGAAATGCTTCCGCTGTATGCTACGGTGCATGCACTGGCCGTCCAGAACCATCCGGAACTGGCGCGTCGACTGGCGGAGGTCAAGCTCCCGCTCTTGCATGCCAACGCGCTGGCTGGAAAAGCCACGCCGTACTACCTGCACAACTGGCTCTGGTTCGCCCGGGCAACCGAACTTCAGCAGGTGCGCCGGTACGATGAATACTTTGCGTTCCTGCGCCCGTTCGATTTTGTTGGATTCTCCGCTCACATTCCGTGGGAACTGATCACCGTCACGCTGCTGTTGTTCCTCGTCGCTCAGTGGCACTGGGTGTTGAAGTTGGCGTTCCTGGCCTGCGGATTGGGGTTGTGCCTGCGGTACCTCGATTGGCGGATTCACGAGACGATGAACTGGGTGGAGGTCGGCGGGCCCTTTATCAGTCTTTCACTCTGGTTCGCCGAGCTGTATGCGTTTTCCACAGTGGTATTGTTGGCGGTACAGGTGGGTTTGCGGCGGAAGCCCGAGCCGGTTGCCCTTCCCTCGCTGTCGACGGAATTTCAGCCTTCTGTCGATCTGCTGATCCCGATCTATTCCGAATCATGCGACATCCTGGAGAAGACGTTGATCGGCGCCGATGGCATCGACTATGGAAACAAGCGACTCTACGTGCTGGACGACAGTCACCGCGAGGAGGTGAGGGCGTTGGCGGAACGCTACGGGGCGATCTATTTCAAAGGGCCGAAGCGACATGCCAAAGCCGGCAATCTGAACCAGGCGCTGGGACAGACGGCCGGCGAACTCGTGGTGGTGTTTGATACCGATCACATTCCGGTCTCCACGTTCTTGAAGGAAACGGTGCCATTCTTTGCAGACCCGCGGATGGGATTCGTGCAGACGCCCCACCATTTTTACAACCAGGATATTTTCCAGCGTGCCCTCGGCACCGGCGTCCGCATTCCCAACGAGCAGGACTTCTTCAACCATGCCATTCAGGGAGGTCGGCACAGTTGGGGCGGTGCCTTTTTCGTCGGCAGCGGAGCGGTGTTCCGCCGATCCGCCCTTCAGGAGGTGAACGGGTTCAACCTCATGAGCATCACCGAGGACATCCACACCAGCCAGCATCTCCATGCCAGGGGCTGGAAGTCCGCGTTTGTCGATAAGGATCTGGCCGTCGGGCTGACGGCGGAAAACCTCTCCTCCTATATCGTGCAGCGACGACGATGGATGCTGGGGTGCCTGCAGATCTTCTTCAAAGACAATCCGCTGTTGTGCCGGGGGCTGCCGCTGCGGCATCGCTTGGGCTACTTCGCCTCGCTGTACTATTTCTTGTTCCCTCTGGCGCGCGTCGTCTTTTGGATCACCCCGCTGTACTTCCTGCTCTTTCATCTCCATCCGATTTTTTCTGAGGTCTCGGTGTTGGTGGCCTATGTGCTACCGTTCATGATCATGCTCCCGTTGCTCTCCACGGCCCTGGTGCCGGGATGGCCCAGACTGCTGTGGTCTTCGACCTACGAGATCACCGTAGTGTTCCCGCTCTTCCGCTCGATCTTTGATCTGTTTCTGCCGAAGCGTCTGGGGTTTAAAGTCACCCCGAAAGGATTGCTATCGCAACGACGCTCGTTCGATTGGCGCTCCTCGATGAGTTTGCTCGCGGCCACGCTGATTACGGCGGCGGCGATGGCGAAGGGCATCTGGGAGTTCTGGTTTTTCGGCATTGAAAAAGACGCCTATTTCTTCAACCTCAGCTGGGCCGGCGTGAATCTGGTGACGCTTCTTGTCGGGCTGAGTATGGCGTGGGAACGGCCGCAGCGGCGCGGAGAAGAACGGGTCCGTAAACGGATGGAGTGTGAATTGTCTACCGGTGATGCTCGATTCGTTGGAACGACGGATGACCTCAGCCTGTCCGGAGTCTCGTTCTGCACAACGTCCGAGGAGACAATTCCGGAGGAATTCGAGGTCATCCTACATGGTCGGACGCCGATGTCCTGTCGCGCCCGCGTCGTGTACCACGAGTTGCTCCCCGGGAGGGGAGTCAGATGCGGGGCTGTCTTTCTGCCGCTTCGGGAAACCGAACGGCAGTGGTTGGTTGTGAACCTGTTCGCCGATCCCTCCACCTGGCTCCACGCGCATCACCCTCGGGTGCGGAGTCCGATGCTGATGGCCTGCCATTTGTTTGCGGGTTTGTGGCGTTCCACGAGGCCGACGATCCCCCGCCGGCGCCGGACTCCTCGCCGGCGAAGCCTCAAACCGGTCAGGGTCCAGATCGGTCCCGAGTCGCGCTGGGCAATAATACGGGATCAATCGTCTCGCGGTATGGGGCTTCTCCTGTTGGGACGTCCGGTCGTGCCCGCATCGACCTGGTGTCTCAGCCGGACCGGCAGCCGGTTTGAACCTCTGTACCATCGACAACGATTACCCTGGGTGTCGCGTGTCGGGCTTAGACAACAGGTGTCCCCGGTCGATGCCCATGTCCAGACCCTGCCTGTCGAAAACGTCTTCGAGTCTTTACAATAGAAAGGTTTCATTCATGTCTTGTGTCCGTCAGCTGGTGTTAGGCGCGTTGTTGGTCTTCCACGTCTGGGCCGCAGTTCCCGGGTGGGCAGAGGATTTCGTCGAGTCCTGGTACATGTCGCGGGGCCGGTCCAATATGGAGATTGAGAACTACAAGGCGGCCATCGAGGCTTTTGAGAAAGTCGTCGAACGCGATCCGAGCAATCGCGAGGCCATGCGGAGCCTTGGCGTGGCGTACGAGAAACAAGGGTTGAAAGACAAGGCGATCGACCAATTCGATCGCTATCTTGCCCGATGGGATGATGATCCCGACATCGCCTTTTCCCAGGCGCAGGCATTGGAATGGTCGCGTTATGCCTATCGCGAAAAGGACATGCTGAAGTATTACCGCATGGGGTTGAAGCGGAAGAACGATCCCCGAATGCGGTTGAGGTATGCCACGCATCTCGCGCGGCATAAGGAAACCAGCCGGGAGGCCGTGACCCAGTACGATAAGGTGCTGGAGCTTCAGCCTCAGAATGCCGAAGCGCATCGAGGATTAGCCAAGGCCTATGCCTGGCTTGGTCAGAACGACCTGGCCCTGTATCACGCCAATCTGGCGCGGCAGCATGCGAAACGAGAGCCGGGAGACATGACGGCGTTGCGCCAGGACATGTCCAAGGGGCGTGAGCCGGCGGTCGAAGGGGTGCTGGGTGTCCTCGCTCAGCCGGAAAAGCCGTTCGAGTTGTACGGATTCCGCATGGGCACGCGGGGCAAGTTCGACGTGACGCCCTTTACCACGACGAATGTGGAGGTCGGCGCTGAGCACTTTTGGAGCTCGTCGGAGAACCGGGCCGGCGGATATCTGTCACTCGGCAATCAGTTCCGGTTCAACCCCTCCAACCGATTCGATGCCGTGCTGGAGTATCATGACGCGCCGAGAGGCGACGGGTTGGCCTATAAGTTTGAATATATCCACGAAGGGCAATCGTTCTCGATCCGTCCGGGTGTGAAGCGGGAGTTCCGGTACGATTCCTTCGCGGCTCTGGTCGGCTCGCGCAGTTCCGGCCTACTGGTGGGCCTGGCCCGATCGACGCAGTTCTATAGTGAGGTGGCGTTCGATGTCGATGCCCTGCATGTGTCGGTGACGCCGTTCGTGGGATGGGTGTCGGCGGAGCAACTGGGATCGAACGATCAGGTGGGGCTGGATAGCAAGCTGTCGTTGCCGCTCTGGCAAAACGACAATTGGGAAGTCTCAGGGGAGTATCTGTTGTACCTGACGCACTACGGGGAGAATCAGAGCGGGTTTCAGCCGAGCCCACGGGAACCGTTCGCCGGCGGCTACTTCAGCCCCCAAGTGTTCGTCAATCAGATTCCACGGCTTGCGGCGACCTACAGTATGGACAATAAAGACGAGCTCTATCTCGCCGCCGGCCCTGCGGTGCAGTACATCGATGAGGCGACCCAATCGGCGGTCTTTCGCATCGGAGGAGATGCGCACATGGCCTACACGAAGCATATTTCCAAGGCCTGGCTTTTCAAAGTCATGGCGGACTACACGCAGATTGCCAGTGTCTACATGCGGATGCAGGTCAACGGCCTGCTCGTCTACACCTTCTATTAGCCGCCGGATCTTTGCCGTCTCGACCAAAGGGGCGCGGCGATATGATGCCAACGTCTATGTTGCTGGCGAGGTTTTCCCTTCGGCCCGGAAACGCAGAGGCTCCGGCCGCGCTGCTTGCGTTGTTCCCGGAGGAACCGCATCTCCGTCTTCCGATAGATCGGATTTGCCCCAGGCGGTTAGACGAGTCCCTATACGTCGTGTTCGGTCAGGCAACGGCCGAACCCCTGTTGCTCGGCAAAGTGGTAGGAGTAGTGCAGGGCCGTCAGGTTGGCGATACGCTCCTCCGCTTCATCGCGCGTATCGGTATAGATGACATGCAAGCCGTAGCGTGCGGTCAGAGCGTCCAGAAAATCCATCAATCCGTTCTTGTGGTACTGGTTGAGGCGGCCACCCGCCTTTTTGTGTTGGAGTATGCCTTCAATCAACAGGAAGCGGGCAGGGTAGGCCAGCATTTGTTCAAGTTCAAGGAGAAACGGAGCGCGGTTGTCATGGGGGTTTGACAAGAT
>DATGEA010000242.1:0-5918 GCA_035310605.1 Nitrospira sp.
CCGCCCACGATTCACGAGATTTCACAAATCGTTTCATGACATTTCACAATTCATGAATTGTCGTGAGTAACTTCATCTTCCTTGCATTCCTGTAACTCGCTGAATTTTCCGCGCGTTGTTCGATTTCCTCGCCCTGGCACCAATGCTGCTGTAGGGACCCGGCATTGGGTCACTCATTCTCGAAGAGGAGCAGCGCAATGCCCACGATTCGCGATCTCGGCTGGTGGTACTGGCTCCTGACGGCGGCGCTCCTCGGCGCAGGCCTTTGCGGTTGGTCCGAAGGAATCTACCTGGCAATGGCCTTGTGCGCCGTCCAGATCGGTCACGTGATCCGGCTCACGCGAGACCTCACCGCATTTCCCGTGCAAGTCCGGGTCGCGTACCTGGCGATGCTGATCGCGGGATTGTGGTCACCCTTGCAATGGATTCACTGGATGCAGCTCGCCGGAACCACTGCGAGGGTCTTGATCGGCTATTGTTTGCTGGCCAGAACCCTGTCCTTGGCGCCGTGGAATCGCCGGCAACCGCTGACGGTCACCTTGTTGAAGCGGACCTTTCTGTCTCCCCAAACGGCGCTACCGCCCTGCGGAGAGGTGTTTCGCCGCATGTCGTTGGAACGGGTGGAAGCATGAACTGGGAATCGTTTTGCCGGAATGCCGACCGGCTCTTGTTTCGGCACCTCAGCGTAAACCAGCCACGAGATCAACAAGGAGCGTGCATCATGTCACAGGCAACCATGAGCGGAGTCATCAACGGAGTCGATACCGATCGCCTGGGCGCGACCATCGAGGCCCTGCAGAAGAATCCGAGCTTGGCTACGTTCCAGTTCCGCGCAAACAATCGCTGGATCGACGGCGGACACAATCGTTCGACCATCCAGAGCTTTTACGGCGCGGGGCAGGAGGATGCGATCCGCACCACCCCTTTCGTGCTGGATGCGGATGAACCGCCGGTGCTGCTCGGAAAGGACCTCGGGGCCAACCCGGCGGAGTATGTGCTCCACGCGCTGGCTGCGTGCCTGACCACGTCACTCGTGTATCACGCAGCGGCACGGGGAATTCGAATCGAGTCAGTGGAATCGCGACTCGAAGGGGATCTCGATTTGCAGGGCTTCCTCGGCCTCTCGGACAAGGTCCGGCGCGGCTATAAGGAAATCCGCGTGCACTTCACTGTAAAGTCAGACGCTTCAGCCGAGCAATTAAAGGAATTGACGAAGTTTTCACCGGTTCACGACATCCTGTCGAATCCAGTGCCTGTATCGATCTCTATTGTCACGCAGCCAACTGCGTAATCTCGGTTCCGCCAAAGGACATCCAGGTGGGGGGAACCACAGACCAGGAAGGAGGACGCTCCATGAACCGGATCACTGCATTTATCTACGGCACTCTCTGCTACGTCGTGTTTCTTGCCACCTTTCTTTACGGGGTTGCCTTTCTCGGCAACATCGGCTTGAGCCGGACCATCGACGGCGAGGCGACCTCTCCGTTCTGGCTGGCCATGATGATCAATACGCTGCTATTGGGTCTTTTCGCCGTGCAACATAGCGTGATGGCCCGGCCGGCATTCAAACGATGGTGGACACGGTTCATTCCCAAGCCGGTTGAGCGCAGTACCTACGTGCTGTTCTCGAGCATCGCCCTGCTGCTGCTCTTTTACAGCTGGCAGCCGATGGGAGGCACGATCTGGGAGGTCCGCGATCCCATCCTTCGCGGAACCATCCACGGTCTATTTGCCGGCGGCTGGCTCCTGATTCTTGCAGCGACGTTCCTGATCAATCATTTCGACCTGTTTGGCATGCGTCAGGTCTGGCTTTACCTCAAAGGCGAACCCTATACGCCGCTGAAGTTTGCCACCCCTGGTCTCTACCGGTATGTGCGCCATCCCCTGTACGTCGGCTGGTTGTTGACGTTTTGGGCGACTCCGATGATGACGGCGGCCCATCTGGTGTTTGCAATTGCCACCAGCGCCTATATTCTGATCGCCATCCGGTGGGAGGAGCGGGATCTAGTCGACGCTCACGGGCCTGCGTATGCGCAGTACCGCCAAGAGGTGCCGATGCTCATACCGGCTGTCCGCCCCTATCCAACAGCCGATCTTCGCCCGCAAACTAGGAGAGTGGCATGACCCAACGGAGCCGATGCCGGGTTCCCCTGGCATCGGCTCCGCATCTTCGCCAAGGAGGCAGAACCATGCAGTCTTCAATCGATTCGAACCATCCCCATACACAACAACAGTTGACACGGTGGACCCTCGTCGGACTCACCGGCTTCACGTTCTTTCTCGTGAAGGGCGTCCTCTGGCTGCTCGCTCCGCTCCTGTTTGCTCTCATGCGATAACGGAGCGACCTCTCCTCTTCCTTTTGAAGCCGGCCTGGCCCCGGCAGCTCGATCACTTCACGGTGAACTCCGACGTCATCCCTTGCACAAAGTGAGGCTTCCCCGTCACCGGATCGGGGAAGAAGCAAATCAGACCGTAGCGGCCCGGCTCGAACTGTGTCGTGAAAAACGCGTGCGCGCCACTCTCGAGCCCGACAACACCGCCAACCGGCTTGCCGGGAGGAGGTCCGGACGCACCAGGTTCAAACGCTGCCCCAAAGTCTTTCGCGGTGGCGCCCGGATCGAGGTTCAGCAACACGACCTCATGCGGCATCGTCCCATGATTCATCACCCGAATCGTGTGGGAGCCGGTGGTAATCGGTTCGGACTGCATAAAGCGAAAGTCACCGAGCGTGATCGTCAAGCCCGCCTTCGGTTCGGAGACCAGGGCGGGCTTTTCACCCTTCACTGAAAGCGGCTTCTGCATCCCGAGGGCCATGTGTGGAACTCCCTCCTTGTTCGGGATGAGACAGATCAGCAGGTAGTCGCCCTCCGCGAGATTCATCGTCGCAGCGGAATCGCTGCCGGGAAGAACGGCGTTTGGGCCGCCGACGAATTGGATCCAATTCGGCATGCGAGCGGGATCGGCGGTGATCGCCGCGCGAAAGTCTTCCGCGGTTTTTCCCTGATGCAGCTTGAGGATTTGAATGTGGTGAGGATCCTTCCCCTTATTGACGATTTGCATCGTGGTCACGCCGGCCGGAATACGATCCGGTCCGGAGAACCCAAAGTCATGAGCCACAAAGACCACGGAAGCCCCGTCCTGACGAGGCCCCGCCTCGGCTTGACTGCCGCCCGTCCAATCTGGGGCCAATCCAACGATCACGGAAAGACATAGCGTAACGGGGTAAAAGATCCAGCGCGACATAGAAACCTCCTTGCGGTTTGGCGAGCCGATAAGCATGGATCGAGAGAAACGGTAATGAGGGTCGGCCATCACCCTCAAAACGTGGCGAACCCTAACATGAGAGGGCGAGCGGCGGTTCCTAAGAATATGCTATCGTTGCCCTAATTCTTTCTTAAATTCACCCTTTCGGTCACGATCCATGATTCCTCCAGCGATGGTCGAGCTTTTGCAGACCGGCGTGTCTGTCGTAGTCGGCACACGGGACGCGACCCTCATGCCGGAGTGCACGCGGGCATGGGGAATCCGTGTAGGGAAGGATCGGGCTTCTGTCACGATCTTCCTGACGGAGGCGATCTCCGGGAAAACGCTCCAGAACTTAAAAGAGAACGGTCAGGTCGCCATCAGCTGTACCAGGCCGACCGATCATGTCGCCTGTCAACTCAAGGGGCGCTTGCGCGCGATCCGGCCGGCTAGTCAACGCGACCGGGAATACAGCAAAAGCTGGCACCGCGAATTCGTGGGAGAACTCGTCGCTATCGGCGTCCCGGCTTCGGTAGGCGAGGCCTGGATCACCGAGCCGGCCCTGGCCGTTGAAATCGAGCTGACCGACGTCTTTCACCAAACGCCGGGACCGGGAACCGGGGAAAAGGTCTAATCCATGGGACCCGGCACCCTGCAACTCGAAGACCTCTGGCCCTGCCTGCAAGGGATGATTCCCGCCGCTTTGAGCACCTGTGCTCCCGACGGCACGCCGAATGTCACCTTCATCAGCCAGATCTATTATGTCGATGGCGCCCACATCGCGATCTCACATCAATTCTTCAACAAGACCCACCGGAACGTGCGCGAGAATCCGTTGGCCTGCGCCATGATGCTCGACCCGCGGACGTTGCAGGCCTACCGGTTGCAGCTCCGGTTTGAACATTCCGAATCCGCAGGCCCTCTGTTCGACTCGATGTCGCTGCAACTCCAGGCCATCGCCTCTTACGCCGGCATGACGGACGTCTTCCGGCTGCGGGCGGCCGACATCTATGAGGTCCTGAACATCGAACGTGTGGAAGGGTTCACCAGGCTGCCGACTCCCCCGCCCTCTGAACTCCCCTCGCGGCTGTTCATCAATCAGGACCTCGCGTTGTTGCGGCTTCTCGCCGAGCGCCTTAATCGATCCGAGTTACTCGGAGACCTGCTCGAGACGGCACTCCAACTCCTGGATCAGTGGCTCTGCTTTCATCACTCCATCATCCTGCTGGCGGATGAACAAAACGAAAAGCTGTTCACGATTGCCAGTCACGGGTATCCGGAGAACGGGGTAGGATCCGAGGTCGGCTTCGGCGAAGGTTTGATCGGTATGGTCGCGCGGGCAAAGCGCGCGCTCCGGTTGTCGGCGATCGATCACAGCCTCCGGTATGCCCGCGCAGTCCGGGAGCAGGCGGAAGCGGTGACTGGAACCGAGGCCGTGTGCCGTGAAATCCCGCTCCCCGGACTGGCGGGAGCCGCCAGCCAAATTGCCGTTCCGCTGATGAGCCGTGGTCGCATGGTCGGGATCCTCGCAGTCGAAAGCACGGACCCCCTCGCCTTCATGCCTCGCGAAGACACCATTCTGACCATCGTCGCGGCGCAACTGGCGACAGGCATCGAACAACTCGGCCGCGATACGGAAGACTCCTCGCCGGCTGCCGCCCCGCGGTCCGAACCGGTCCACACAGGCGGCAGAGCACCGCGCGGCAGAAACTTTTGTTTCTTTCACGCCGACGACTGCATCTTCGTGGACGGTGAATACCTGATTCGTAACGTGCCGGGCCGTATTTTATGGCGCCTGCTCACTCAGCACCGTGACGAAGGCCGTTCCGAGTTCACCAACCGTGAGCTCCGGATGGACTCCTGGCTCGGTTTGCCGGAAATCAAGGACAACCTGGAAAGCCGGCTGATCCTGTTGCGCAAGCGGATGGAGCAGAAATGCCCGGAGATCCGGCTGGTTCCCCGGGGACGGGGCCGGTTCGCGCTGGAAGCGGACGCTGCCATCGAGCTGTCGGAGAAAGAAGCCTGAACCGGTCTCCTGCCGCCACGCTCGCTGCGGCCCGATCGCGAACTACCTTTCGCAAACCGACCCGCTTCTCATGCCCGGCTTACCCTTCAGTCTGTTTCTAAAACCCCACAGACAATCCTACCGTCCCTAACAGCGCCGCCCGATCGGCCGGTCCGTAGAATTCTGTGCCGAGGCCGCCGTCGAGCACGACGCGCGATGTCAGTTGATGGCGAATGCCGATTTCGACGCCGGTATTGTTGCGTTGTCCCCGCAGATCGGATTGTCTCGTGTAGACGCTTGCGATCAGCGTGTCGCGGAAACTCGTCGGGTAACCCAGCGGGTAGCTCACGGCTGCGACGGCTCGATAGGCTCCCGGTCTTTCCTGCCCCTGGGGTGAACCGAGCACGGTGTAACCCGCATTCAGATGCGCACGCAGCCGTCCGAACGAGCGGGTGAGAATACCCGTGACCTGCGTATCGACCCCTTGCGAATTGACCCCGGTCGGCAAATCAGCCTCGACACGCAGGGCCAAGGCCGGCAGGTGTATCGTTTCCGTATTGAAGTTGTATAGGACACCCAGGTGAAGATCGCCGGACTTGATGGCCCCGACGATCGTGTTGGGCTCCGTCAACAGATCCCCCTGAATTTCGATCTGCGTGTTGTTGAAAGC